>JBEKLF010000032.1:0-47158 GCA_050010335.1 Terriglobia bacterium | reverse complement strand
GGTGGACAACTGGCCGTCGGAAAGGCCGTCAAGAGCCGTGCGGGCGGATCGGATAGACCTGTTGACAGACCGAGCGCTGGTCGGCCGCCCAGCCTGGTTTCTTACTGTCTGAATCGCAGTAAGTCCATAGTTGTTGCCCCCAATGCATCGTAGCGGCATTCAGTCACCGCCGGTTGGCCTTATCGTGCGTTGCTAGAAGTCCTGCCGTTATGGTTTCCGAATGGCGACAATATGGCGCTGGGACCTTATGGCTCTCGACATCCTCGGCCGCTGGTGTCACTATCTCCTGTACGGACGATCACGATTGGCTCGCGCGTTGTGTTCTCCACGGCCTGCTGTCTTGCACTTGCCTTCGCGACTCCTACAGAAACTACGGTCCCTGTGGAACTCCCGGCCCCGGAAAACGCTTCCTGTAATGTGCTAACTAAAATCCTGGCACCCACCCATTGGACGGACTGTTACCAGTGTGGGAAATGCACGGCAGGCTGTCCTGTGGCCGCTGCCGTGGACATGACGCCGAATCAGGTTGTGCGGGCGCTTCAGCTCGGTAACTTCGAAATCGCGATGGCTTCGGATACTATTTGGGCGTGTGTATCGTGCCAGACGTGCTCGACGCGCTGTCCGCAGTCGGTCGATTGCGCCGGCATCATGGACGCTTTGCGTGAAGTTTCCCTCGAGCGTGGCCTCGCGTCACCTGCGCAAAAAACCGTGGTGGCCTTCCAACAGGCATTTCTGAATAACATCCGGCGCAATGGCCGGTTAGATGAAATTGAACTGATCGCGGAATTCAAACTGCGCGCCTTGCCCTCTGAGCGCAACCTCGGATTCCTATTCAAGGATGCGAGCTTGGCCCCGCAGTTACAGATGCGGCGGAAGCTGCACCTGCGCGGCGAAAAAGTCAAAGACCGCCCTATCGTGCGCCGCATCTTCGAACGTTGCGGGGACGGTAAACACGGATGAAGCTGGCTTATTATCCCGGATGTGCGCTGCACGGTTCCTCGAATGATTACGAGCAATCGCTGCGCGCTTGCTTGGGAAAACTTGAGGTTGAGCCACAGGAAATCAAGGAGTGGATTTGTTGTGGCGCCACGGCGGCCCATGCGTTGAACCACAAGCTGTCCATTGCGCTGCCCGCGCGCAACCTGGCGCTGGCCGAACAGCAAGGGTTCGAGGATATGCTCGCGCCCTGCCCGATGTGCTCGATGCAGTTGTTGAAGGCTGCCAAACTGATGGATGAGGATGCGGGTCTGCGACGCGAAATCTCGTCGGTGATCGAGGTGGAAGCGAGCGGGCGCCTCCAGGTTCTGAACCTCATCCAAGTCTTCCAACGCATTGGCCTTGATCGCATTAAGCCCGCCGTGAAGAAGCCTCTCGCTGATCTCAAACCCGCGTGCTATTACGGGTGCCTCCTAACGCGCCCGCCGGACGTCGTGAAATTCGACGATCCCGAGCAACCGAGTTCCATGGAAGCCATCATGGCGATGCTGGGAGCAAAACCGGTCGACTGGAACTATCGAACCGAGTGCTGCGGTGCCGGCATGACCATGGCGAAGGAAGCGACGGTTTTGGAATTGAGCCAGCGCATTCTGGCTGACGCCCGCGAGCACGGAGCCAACTGCCTGGTGACGGCCTGCCCCATGTGCCACGTGAATCTGGACATGAAGCAGGGCGACATTGAACAGCGATACGGCACCCGCTTTGGCCTGCCCATCTATTACCTGACGGACGTGGTGGGCCTGGCTTTAGGACTTAGCTCGGAGGAACTGGGGATTGACCGGCACTTTGTGAAGCAGCCCCAGTGATGGAGTGCCGCCATCCTGGCGATACCGGGGAGTGTAGCGCCGTCCTTTAGGGCGGCACATGCCGGGCGAAAGCCCGGCGCTACGTAAGAAAGCAAAACCTATGTCAAGGATTGGAGTTTTCGTCTGCTGGTGTGGCGAGAACATCGCGCGGACGGTTGACGTGGCGGAAGTCGCGAGCGCTGCGGCCAAGATTCCCGGCGTGCGGTGCTCCGTGCACTACAAATATATGTGCTCGGATCCCGGCCAGGCGATGATCCGCGAGAAGATTGAGTCAGAGAAATTGGACGCCGTGGTTGTGGCCTCCTGCTCGCCCCACATGCATCTGAAGACCTTCCGCAAGACGGCGCAAAGAGCCGGCCTCAATCCCTACCTGGTAGAGATGGCCAACATCCGCGAGCATTGTTCGTGGGTCCATCACCAGCGCGGCGAGGCGACGGCCAAGGCCGCGGAAATCATCCGCATGTCGGTGGAAAAGGTGCGCCAGAACCACGCGCTCCAGGCCATCCGCGTCCCTGTGACGCGGCGCGCGCTAGTGATTGGCGGCGGAGTGGCGGGAATCCAGGCGGCGCTCGACATTGCTGACGCGGGTTACGAAGTGGTGATGGTCGAGCGCGAACCCTCGATCGGAGGGAAGATGGCGGGGCTCTCCGAGACCTTTCCCACCCTCGACTGCTCGCAATGCATCCTGACTCCGCGCATGGTGGAGGTGGGCCAGCACCCCCGCATCAAGCTCTACTCCTACTCGGAGGTCGAGGCCGTTGACGGCTTCGTCGGGAACTTCACGGCGAAAATCCGGCAGAAAGCGCGCTACGTCGATATCAGCAAGTGTACGGGCTGCGGCGAGTGTTGGAACGTGTGCCCGCTGAAACGCAATCCCAGTGAATTCGATTTTAAAATGGGCATGCGCCCAGCGATTTACGTGCCTTTTCCGCAGGCGGTTCCCGCGCGGCCGGTCATCGATAGCAAAACCTGCGCCAAGCTGATCCGCAACGGCTGCGGGCTTTGCGAAAAGAAATGCCAGGCGGGCGCCATCAACTTTAAGGATACCGACAGGGTGGTGGAAGAGAAGATCGGCGCTGTCGTCGTGGCCACAGGTTTCCAGCTCTACGGCATCGGCAAAAAGCAGAACGGAAAACTGGTGGGCTACGGTGAGTACGGTTACGGCAAGTACAAGGACGTCATCGATTCGCTGCAATTCGAGCGGCTGGTTTCCGCCTCGGGACCCACGAATGGCGCGATCAAACGCCCCTCGGATGGGAAAGAGCCCAAGAACGTGGTGTTCATCAGTTGTGTCGGGTCGCGCGACAACGCCAAGGGCCTGTCTTACTGCTCCAAGATCTGCTGCATGTATACTGCCAAGCACACGATGCTCTACAAGCATAAGGTGCATGACGGGCAGGCGCATGTTTTCTACATGGATATCCGCTCAGGGGGTAAGGGATACGAGGAATTTGTGCGCCGTGCCATCGAGCAGGACGGCGCCAAATACTATCGCGGCCGGGTTTCAAAAATCACCGAGCAAAACGGCAAGCTCATCGTGCGCGGCGCGGATACGCTGGCGGGCACGCCTGTTACGATTGAGGCTGACCTGGTGGTGCTGGCCGCGGCCATGCGCCCGGCGCCGGGCGTTACGGACCTCGCGCGCATGTTGAACGTGGGGTACGACGAGCACGGGTTCCTGCTCGAGTCCCACCCTAAGCTGCGCCCGGTAGAGACCAACGCGGCAGGTGTTTTCATTTGTGGCGCGTGCCACAGCCCCAAGGACATTCCCGAATCCGTAGCGCAGGCCTCCGCCGCGGCGGCCAAAACGCAAATACTGTTTGCCGCCGAGGAGCTGACGCGCGAGCCGGAGATTGCCCAGATCAACGAGCAGACGTGTGCGGCCTGTTATGCGTGTTACCGAACGTGCCCCTACCACGCCATCGAGCAGGCGGAAGTTCGTACCCCGCGCGGCGTGTTCGTCAAGAAGACGGCCCGCGTGAATCCCGGACTGTGCATGGGGTGCGGCACGTGCGTTGCGGCGTGCCCGTCGAAGAGCGCGGAACTGGAAGGCTTTACCGAGCAGCAGATTTACTCGATGGTCGAGAGTTTGGCGTAGCGGCGGGCTTCCCCCGCCATAGGCTGTAGCGGCGGTCTCCGACCGCCGCCGTCGATCGGAGATCGACGTTACAAAGAGTGTGGCATGAGTGAAGTGACCGAATTCGAACCAAAGATCATCGCTTACGTTTGCAATTGGTGCACCTACCTGGGGGCGGACCTCGCCGGCACCACGCGCCTGGAATACCCCTCGAACGTTCGCATTGTCCGGCTGCCTTGCACAGGCCGGATCGATTTCAACCTGTTGATTAAGGCTTTCGAGGTTGGCGCTGACGCCGTATTGGTGTCCGGATGCCATCCCGGCGATTGCCACTATACTGCGGGCAACTACCACGCGCGCCGGCGCTGGATGCTGTTCCGCGACCTTCTGGACACGCTGGGCTTCGACCTGCGGCGCATTCATTTCACCTGGATTTCCGCGGCCGAGGGAAGGAAGTGGCAGGAAGAGATTACGCGCATCACGGAGCAAACCCGCGAGCTTGGACCGTATCGAGAGCTGTACCAGAAGAATGGCTTCCGGCGTCCCGCCCCGCCACCGCCACCACCAAAGCCTCAGGAACCCGCCAAATCCGCTATGGCCGCCCAGGAGCAGCAACTGCGCGAGACTTGCACGAGGCTGCTTACCGATGGAACCGTGCAGGTGGTGATCGGGTATGGCGCCGGTGGGCCTGTGTTTATTCGCCGGACTGATGACGTGGGCAAGCTGGTTTGGAATTCGGACTGCCAAGCGAACCTAACAACTTACCTCAAGCGCAAGGAGGTCAAGCGCCTGGGCAAAGCGGCGATCGTGGTGAAAGGCTGCGACGAGCGCGGATTGGTGATTCTGGAGAAGGAATCGCAAATCGATCGCGCCACCCTGCGCGTAATCGGCATGGCCTGCGACGGCATGGGGCAGTCCAAATGTGATGACTGCAATGTGCGCCAGCCACGCTTCGCGGATGAGATTATTGGGAAGGCCGCCGCACTCCCGCCCCAGGCCCCGCACGCCGTCGCGCTGGACGCCTTGATGCAGATGTCTCCCGCCGAACGCATGTCGTTTTGGGCGCAGGAATTTGAACGCTGCGTGAAGTGTTACGCCTGCCGTCAGGTGTGTCCGCTCTGCTACTGCGAGCGCTGCATTGCGGACAAGAACCGGCCAGTGGCCATCGATACCTCCGCCACGCCCAAGGGAAACTTTGCCTGGCACATCACGCGAGCCTTCCATCTGGCGGGCCGCTGCGTAGGATGCGGCGAGTGCACCCGCGCCTGTCCCGCGGGCATACCCCTGGGGTTGCTCAATCTCACCTTAGACCGCGCCGCGGAGAAACACTTTGGATATCAAGCGGGCATGGACCCGAACGCCGAGCCTTTGATCGGCTCCTACGCGCTTACGGATAAGGAGGACTTTATCCGATGAGCGAAATCCTCGCGAAATCCGCCCTGCGGGAACTCGCCAATGAGTGGATCGCACAGGGCAAGGTGGTTGCGGGGCCTGTACAAACCAAGCCTGGACTGGTTTTGTACGCGCCGCTGGGGTCCGCTGATGACATCGTGTTAGAAGGATTCGTGCGGCCGGCGAATTCCGCCAAGGAGTTCGTGTTTCCCCGGCACGATTTGCTCTGCCGCTATCATGCGGAGGGCAATCGGGTGGATTTGACGAATGGCGGAGCGGATGGCGCGCCGCAAATTCTGCTCGCTGTCCGGCCCTGTGACGCCGCGGCCTTTCCCATCCTCGACTATGTTTTCAATTGGGACTGTCGCGACGAGTCGTACAATCGCCGGCGCGAGGCGACCACGGTGGTTACGCTTGCCTGCGCGGCGCACGACGAATCGTGTTTCTGCACGTCTGTGGGCCTCAGCCCCCAGGCGGAGCGCGGCAGCGACGCGATGTTGCTCGACCTTGGTGATGAGTATGAGGTGCGCTGCCTCACGGGCAAAGGGCGAGCCTTGTTCACCGGAACAACGCAAACCTCCGAACGGACTGCGCCGCCCAACCTGGGCCCTCAGCCACGGTTCAGTCCCGAGCACGTCAAACAATTTGTTGATGAACAGTTCTCGAACCCTTACTGGCAAGACGCGACACTCGCGTGCCTCGGTTGTGGAGCCTGCGCCTACACTTGCCCAACGTGCCATTGCTTTGACATCGTCGACGAGGGAAATACCTGCCGCGGCGAACGCGTGCGCAACTGGGACTCCTGCCAGTTCTCGCAATTCACCCTGCACGCCTCCGGGCACAATCCCCGGCCTGATCAGGGATCGCGCCAGCGGCAGCGTGTGTTGCATAAGTTCTCCATTTACCCTGATAAGTTCGGCGAGATTCTTTGCACCGGCTGCGGAAACTGCACGCGGAATTGTCCCGAGGGACAGGGAATGCTGACGTTGCTGACGGGGATCGATCATGCCTGATATTTACACACCCGACCTGATGGAAGTGGTGGGCGTCCAGCAGCACACGCCCGACGTAAAATCCGTGCGCATCCGCTTTCAGAGCCCGGAGCGCACCAGCCATTTTGATTTCCGCGTCGGGCAGTTCGGAATCTTTTCCGCCTTTGGATTTGGCGAATCGACTTTCAACATTTGTTCCAGTTCGAACTGGAAGGATTCTCTGGAGTTCTGTTTCCGCAAAGTCGGCCGTGTCACGGAAGCGTTGTGGCGGGTGGAGCAGGGCGACACCCTGGGTTTCCGCGGCCCTTACGGCAATGGCTATCCCATGGAGAAGTGGGAAGGGAAGAACCTGATATTCCTGGGCGGCGGAATTGCCATGCCTCCCATCCGCTGCGCCGTCTGGTATGCGCTGGAAAACCGGCGAAAGTACGGAGACATCACGATTGTCTACGGCGCGCGCACCGTGGCGGACTTGGTGTATGTGAATGAGTTGGAGGAGTGGGCCCGGCGCGGCGGCGTGCGGGTGATCCAGTGCGTTGATCCCGGCGGCCAAACCACGGATTGGAAGGGTGAAGTGGGGTTCGTGCCCACTGTTTTTGAACGCGCCAAGGTCGAGGCGGAGAATTCCGTGGTGCTCGTCATCGGCCCGCCTATCATGATTAAGAACACCCTGCCGATCCTGGAAAAGCTCGGCATTGGCGCGGAGTCTGTTTACACCAGCCTCGAAAACCGGATGAAGTGTGGCGTCGGCAAGTGCGGACGCTGCAACGCCGGCCCCGTCTACGTCTGCAAAGAAGGCCCCGTGTTTACCATGGAGCAATTGCAAAAGCTGCCGCAGGATTACTAACCCAAAATCTCACCACCCTTCTGGTCATCTCGTCTTTGGCGCTGTATGATTGTCCCGCGCCGCCGCAGTGAGGCGGGCATCTTCCGGAATCGATTGACCCGGTCATTCTTCCCTACGCGAAAGGAAAAGGCATGCAACGACGCGATTTTCTTAAGGCAACGACCACTGTGTTCGCTGGCGCCACTCTGGCTCCCCGAGCGCGGGCCAGCAATTCTCCTCTTCCATCCGACTCCACGTCCGACGGACGTTTGGTTCTTCCCCTCAACCGCAATTGGCGATACAACAAATCGTTTGTGGAAGGGGGGCACGGGCGCGAGTTCGACGACTCCGCTTTTGAGCGTGTGGTGATTCCGCACACTAATATTCGTCTGCCCTGGCACAGCTTCGACGACAAATCGTACGAGTTCGTCTCGCTTTACCGCCGGCGGTTCCGACTGCCGGCCGAGGCCAAGGGCAAGCACGTCTTCATTGATTTCGAAGGGGTGATGACCGCGTCCACCGTGTGGATCAATGGTGTGCGTCTGGGCGAGTACAAGGGTGGCTACACGCCTTTTTCCTTTGACCTCACTCCTAACCTCGACTTCGATGGGGAAAACGTTCTGGCGGTCGACGTGGATTCCACCGAGCGGCCCGATATCCCGCCTTTCGGTTACCAAATCGATTACCTCACCTTCGGCGGCATCTATCGCGAGGTTTCACTCCGCATCGTTCCCGGGACCTTCATCGAAAACATTTTTGCCAAAGCCAGAGATGTGCTTACCCCGCATCCGTCGCTTGACGTCGACTGTTCCCTCATGCCCTTGGAAGCCTCAAAGGAGGCGCTCACGCTGGAGGTCGATCTGCGCGACGGCGATCAGGTTGTGGCCCATGGCTCACTGCCCATCCCGCCCTCAGAAGCCGGCCCCGAACCTGTGGTTCACAGTGTCCACCTGGACAATCTCGGCGCCATTAAACTCTGGGACCTCGCGAATCCCAATCTATATTCCGTGCACGTTCGCCTCATGCGCGGGGCCGAGTTGGTGGATCGCGACAAGCGCACTGTGGGCTTTCGCGAAGCGCAATTCACCGATCACGGTTTCGTGCTCAACGGCAAGGTCATCAAGCTGCACGGCCTGGACCGCCATCAAACCTTTCCCTTTGTCGGACAAGCCATGCCGGGCCGCGTGCAGCGCCGCGATGCGTATGTGCTGCGCCGCAACCTCCATTGCAATATCGTCCGCACCTCACACTATCCGCAATCCCGCCATTTTCTTGATGCCTGCGACGAATACGGCCTTCTGGTGCTAGAAGAGATTCCCGGCTGGCAGCACATTGGGGACGAACCCTGGAAATTGATCGCCATCGACAACGTCGGCCGCATGATTCGCCGCGACTGGAATCATCCCAGCATCATCCTGTGGGGAGTGCGCATCAACGAGTCCAAGGATGACCACAGCTTCTACGTGCGCACCAACGCCCTGGCGCATCGTCTCGATTCCACTCGCCAGACGGGAGGCATCCGCTACTTCCAGTCATCCGAGTTTCTCGAAGATGTTTTCACCATGAATGACTTCGGGTTCCCGCTGAAGCCGCCCAACCATCCGCGCTATCTCAACACGGAATTCGTCGGCCACACCTACCCCACCAAAACCATCGACCAGGTGGAACGTCTCACGGAGCATACTCTGCGCCACGCGCGCATTCACGACCAGCTTGCGTCCAACCCGCAATATGCCGGCGGCATCGGCTGGTGCGCGTTCGATTACAACACGCATGCCGACTTCGGCGCGGGGGACCGCATCTGCTATCACGGCGTGACCGATATTTTCCGCGAGCCTAAGCCCGCCGCCGGGTTCTACAAGTCGCAGTGCGACCCCGCCGAGGAAGTCGTGCTGGAACCGGCTTTCCACTGGGCGCGAGGCGATGCGTCCATCGGATTCTCCAAGGCGTATGTTTCGTCCAACTGCGACCACCTGAAGTTTTATGTTGGTGGCAAGCTGGTGACGGAAGTCGGTCCCGACAGGAAGACCTTCGTGCATCTCCGCTATGCGCCGTTCTTCGCGGATTTCTCCAAGATCGATTTCGAGTGGGGAGACTTGCGCATTGATGGTTTCATTCAAGGCAAGCAGGTGATCTCCAAAACTATGTCGGGAAGGGGAGTCGACCGGAAATTCATCCTGCTTCCGGACGACACGCAACTAACCGCCGACGGGGCTGATACCACGCGCCTCGTCCTGCGCGTGACCGACGAATTCGGCGCCGTACGGCCGTTTGCCAATGACGCGATTAAGCTGGAGATCGAGGGGCCGGCGGAAATCATCGGAGACAATCCCTTCGCGCTGGTTGGCGGCACGGGCGCCGTCTGGATTCGCGCTCAGGAACAACCGGGAACGGTGACGCTCACGGCCACGCACCCGCAACTCGGCAAGCAGCAAGTGCAATTTGAATTAAAGGCTGTTCCACCCGAGCGGGCGTAACTAGCCCGGCCCAACGCGGGACCAAGGCATTTTGAATCCAGGGAGGTTCCATGACTCGATTCCGACTGCGGCTTGCCCTGCTTGCATTCGCCGTACTTGTTGTTGCGCAGACCCAGCCTCCAACGACCACGGGGGGTGAGACTCTTCAGAATTCGCCGACGGGGGCCGCGACGGGCCAGAAACATCCGCTCAAATCCATACCCTACACTCCCAGCCTTGATCTCAACTCGATGGACCGGACCGCAGAGCCTTGCGTCGACTTCTACCAGTACGTCTGTGGCGGTTGGATGAGGAACAACCCCATCCCGCCCGACCAGGCGAGCTGGAGCGTATACGCAAAACTCGCCGACGAAAACCAGCAGTTCCTGTGGAGCATTCTGGAGGACGCTTCCGGCTCCGGCCGCGCCCGCAATGCCTCCGAGCAGAAGATCGGTGACTTTTTTCAGGCGTGCATGGATGAACCCACTATCGAAAAACTCGGCGCTACGCCTCTCGATGCGGGCATGGGAGAGATTGCCGCTCTGAAGTCGAAGTCCGGACTGGGGAAGTACCTCGGCGAGGAGCATCTTGCCCTGCGAGGCGGCACGCTATTTGGCTTCGGCTCCGACCAGGACTTCGCGGACGCGTCGCAGGTGATTGCCTTCGCTCGCGCCGGTGGACTCGGCCTTCCCGACCGCGATTACTACACCAAGACCGATCCCAAGTCGCAGCGCATTCGCGACCAGTACGCGGGCCACGTGGCGAAGATGTTCGAGTTGATGGGCGATCCGGCCGGCGCGGCTGACGGTGAAGCCAAAACCGTGATGACGATGGAAACGGCGCTCGCCCAAAAATCTCTTACGCGGGTGCAGAAGCGTGACCCCTACAACTTATTCCACAAAATGGATCGTGCCCAATTGAAAGCTCTCACTCCGGATTTCGACTGGGACGATTACCTCGCGGCAGTCGGCCTGCCGGGCGTCCAAACCTTCAACGTCACGGAGCCGGAGTTCTATAGGGAAGTTGAGGGGTTGATCCTGAGCGCCAGCCTTGACGAGTGGAAAACCTACCTGCGCTGGCATCTGGCGCACGCCTGGGCCCCGTATCTTTCGATGATGTTTCAACAGGAAAACTTTGATTTCTACAGCCACACGCTGCGGGGCGTGAGCGTGATGGAACCGCGGTGGAAGCGCTGCGTCCGCCTTGTCGATCGCAACTTGGGTGAGGCGCTGGGGCAGGTGTTTGTGGCCAAGACCTTCGGCCCCGACGTCAAAGCCCGCACCGTAAAGATGACGCGCGAGATCGAAGCGGCCATGGAGGACGACCTGAAAGACCTGCCGTGGATGGGCCCGGCAACCAAACAGCAGGCGCTCGAAAAGCTTCACTCCATCGTCAACAAGATTGGCTATCCCGACCAGTGGCGCGATTACAGCTCGCTCGAGATTGTGCGCGGCGATTTCTCCGGCAACGTGCGCCGCGCAGCCATTTTCGAGTCAAAGCGGCAACTGGCGAAAATCGGCAAACCCGTCGATCGCGGCGAGTGGGGAATGACTCCGCCCACGGTGAACGCTTATTACGATTCGCAGATGAACGACATCAATTTTCCCGCCGGGGTTCTGCAACCGCCCTTGTTCGATCCCAAGATGGATGACGCGCCCAACTACGGCAACACCGGAGGGACCATCGGCCACGAGTTAACCCATGGCTTCGACGATGAGGGGCGCAAGTTCGATGCCAAGGGCAATCTGCGCGACTGGTGGACCAAGGAAGACGCCGCCCAGTTCGACGAGCGCATCGCCTGCGTGCAGGACCAGTACGCGGGATACATTGTGGTTGACGATATCCATATCAACAGCAAGCTGACGAGCGGCGAAGACGTGGCGGACCTGGGCGGTACCTTGCTCGCCTACATCGCGTGGAAGAAGGCGACCCAGGGCGAGGATCTGAAACCCATCGACGGATTCAGCCCCGATCAGCGCTTTTTCATCGGGTACGCGCAGTGGGCCTGCGAAAACAATCGGCCGGAAAACCAGCGGCTGCGAGCCATGACCGATCCGCACTCGCCCGGCAGGTATCGCGTCAACGGCATCGTTTCCGACCTGCCGCAGTTCCAGCAGGCGTTCGGCTGCCAGCCCGGCCAGCCCATGGTTCGGCCCAAGATGTGTCGCGTGTGGTAGCCGTCCGGCCGCGCTGGGCTTTTTTCGCTCATTCCCCGGCAATGAACCGGCCGAGTATTCGACTTAAAGAGCCGCCTCAGGGGCGCGCTGCCAGGCTACTAAAGTCGGCCATCGCCGATTTGAGGCGGGCGATTTCCTTTTCCAACTTAGCCAAGACCGGCCCAGCTCCGGACAGGCTGCCGTCCCTGCCCGTGACCTCCAACTTCGTAGCCGCCTCGGACGCCGGGTAAGCAGAGAAATTGCCCTCGCATCCCTTGAGTTTGTGCGCGGCGCGTTCAGTTGCTTTGGCATCCCCCGCCATGACGGCCTCGCGAAGGGTTGTCATCAACATGGGGAGTTCCTCCAGGAACAGCGCCATCATCTCCTTCAGCAGTTCGACGTTCCCTCCCGCGCGCTCCATAGCTGACGCGATATCGATCGGCTCCTGTTCCCGGCGCTTTGCCGCTCGGGCCACTTCGACGAAGGCGGGAGATGAGCCGAGTTTATCGATGGCGTCAATCAGATCTTCGGCGCGGATGGGTTTGGAGATGTAGCCGTCCATGCCGGCGGCAAGGCAGCGCTCGCGATCGCCATCCATGGCATGGGCGGTCATGGCGATGATGGGAAGACGCTTTCCGGCGGGCCCTTCATCCTTGCGAATAGCCGCAGTGGCTTCAAGCCCATCCATCTCGGGCATTTGGATGTCCATGAGGATCAGGTCGAAATCGCCATTCTCGAGCCGCTCCAGCGCTGCTCGTCCGTTGCCGGCAGTGATCACCGTGTGGCCATGCTTCTCCAGCACGCGCAAGGTCAGAAGCTGGTTCACCGGGTTATCCTCGGCCAGCAGAATGCGCAGTGACTTCCTCTCCTCCCGCAAAGAGTGGCGGGTCACTAACGCCGGCTTCGCCGCGGGGGGCTTCGTGCCCGCCACGCGCAAAACCGCCTCCAGTAATTCCGATTGACTGACGGGCTTAGTGAGATAGCCTTCCAATCCCAGCGCTCGGCACCGTGCCGCGTCGCCGGACTGTCCCGCCGAAGTCAGCATCAGGATTGTGGTCGACGAGAGTTGTGGATCCTTGCGGATCTCTTCGGCGAGTTGGAATCCGTCCACTTCCGGCATGCTGGCATCGGTCAGGACCAGCCTGAATGGCTCGTGGGTTTCCATCGCCCACGTGAGGGTTCCGAGCGCTTCGCGGCCGTCTCCGGCGAGCGCCGGCTTCATGCCCCAGCCTGCAAGCAGGCCTTCGAGAATGCGCCGATTCGTTAAATTATCATCGACTACCAGCACCCTCATGCCCTTTAGTTGTGTCTTATCCAGGGTCACCGGGAACCCGGCAGATTTGGAAATGCCGAAGCGCGCCGTGAAATGGAAGGTGCTCCCTTGGCCGGGTACACTATCGACCCAGATCCTGCCCCCCATCATTTGCACGAGCTGGCGGGAAATCGTCAGGCCCAAACCCGTGCCCCCAAAACGTCGGGTAGTTGAGCCATCCGCCTGGGTGAAGGCGTCAAAGACGCGGACTTGCTCTTCCGCAGGGATGCCGATGCCCGTGTCCTGCACGCTGAAGTGAAGCGCTGTGACCGCCTCATCTCCGGACTCCCTTTGGACCGTCAGGTTGATCTCGCCTTTTTCGGTGAATTTCAGCGAGTTACCCAGTAGATTGACCAGTATCTGGCGCAGCCGGCTGGGGTCGCCGAGCAAAGCGTCGGGCACGTCAGGCTCGATGCTGCAATTCAACTCCAAGCCTTTCTGGTAGGCGCGCAGGGCCAGGGTCTTCAGGGTGGGCTCGATGCTGCCTCGCAGCTTGAAATCAATGGATTCCAGTTCGAGCTTTCCCGCCTCAATCTTGGAGAAATTCAGGACGTCGTTAATGATGGTGAGTAGCGACTCGGCGGATGTTCTGACCATGCCCGCATATTCGCGCTGTTCGGAGTCCAATTCCGTTCCCAGCAAGAGATCCGTCATTCCCAAGACGCCGTTCATGGGGGTACGAATCTCGTGGCTCATGTTCGCCACAAACTCACTCTTGGCCCGGTTCGCTGCCTCCGCCGCCTCCTTGGCCAGTTGCGTTTCTCGCTCGACCTGTTTGCGGGCAGTAATGTCCATCATGGCGCCGATCATGCGGACCGCCCGGCCGGAGCTGTCGCGCATGACATAGCCCCGATCCAGAACGTAGGCGTACTGCCCGTCGCCCCGCAGGAATCGGCACTCCGCTGACCATGTCTCTCCGCTGCCCGCGATGGCCGCTTCGAGGCTTTGTTCCACGCGCTCGCGGTCCTCCGGGTGCACGCGCTCGGACCGCCAGGCCGCCCCCGGCCCAACCTTTTCCGACGTGTACTTAAAGGTGGTTCCGATTCCGCTATTCCAACTAACAGACTGGGTCACCAGGTCCCAGTCCCAAATCGTATCGTTGATGGCGCGGGCGACGTATTGGAATCGCTTTTCCAGGGCCGCTTCACTCTCCAGGCGGCGCCGGATGACATCGGTTTGCGCGTTTACGCGGCGGCGCAGCACCACCACCCAAACGCCGATAGCGAGGGTGAGCCCGGCGAGCGACGCCAGGAGCACCAGGGTGTTTCGCAAGGTCCACCACGACGGCCTCGCGAGCACGATGATGCTTTCGGGCGAATCCACGAGGATATTGAACGTGTCGGGTGTGCGATTCCTGTCCACGTTGACGGTACAAACGCCCGTCAGGCGCAACCGGCTCCCCGGGAGGAGCCGGGACCATGTCCGGTAGATTCTGTTATCCGCGCTCCTCGCCTCAAAGAGGGTGTCACCGTCTTCCAGCACCAGCGTGCGACCGCCTTCGCTCGTCCTCATCTCGCGCAGGGTCGCATCCAGGCGCACCCGCAGGGTATCGTAGGCACCCGCCTGCAAGGCCTGGGCAGTCACCAAGAGAGGCGGCGGAAGCGGGGCGGAACCGATCCGCCGGAAGAGGGCGTGGAGAAGGAACGGCGTATAGTCGCCGATATCGGCAAACCCGACCGCCTCAACGCGGTCGCCGGGCTGGAGCGGCACATTGGGCAAACCTGGAATGTAAAGCCCTTGCGCTCCGTCCTGAATGAAGACACCCCTGGGCCGCTGGAGGGTGACGGTTCCTTGCACGCGCACCCGGTGCGCCGAGGCGTTGGCCCCCGTGAAGATCATAAGCCTGCTGATCGGACGGAGCGGCGCCGAGAAGGGGTCGGCCAGGGGAGGCTCCTCGACGCTGACCTGCTGAGGCGTTGGCACCACCACCCATACCCCGACCAACTGGTTGTTCTGGTTGTACAGCGTGGCACAAACACCGGTGACTTTCACCGTGGCGTCAATCAGGCGGTTCCAGTCGAAGCCCGTGGCGCCCATGACGTAGACAAGCAGTCGCCTGCCCTCAGTGACGAAATCTACCTTCAGGCGATCGCGATCCGGTTCGACGCCCTGCACGATGCCTTCGACTTGGACCCACTGGCTGTCCTCACGGGTCGACAATAGATCGTCCAAATGCACCTGGTGCGGCCGGGGCAGGGGTGCTTGGCCCAACAACCGGTATCGCGCCTTGGTAATCTCCGGAGCAAAGTCAGACTCGGTGATCCCTTCAATTTCCAGTAAATCTCCAGGTTGGAAGCGAAGGTTTGGGCTGGGCTCGCTAATATAGATGCCGGCGGTCGAGTCCTGGACAAAGAAGTCCCCGTTGGACGGATCGATGTACGTAATGACGGCCCGCAAGCGGACGGGATACCCCCGGCTGGCTTGATCGGCGGTAAGCTCGCGGATCTGCTCGGCCGTGGTCAAAGTGGGCAGTGCGGGAGTAGCCGGTGGGACCTGCTGGCCTTGGGCCCTTGTTGATGCAGCGAAAGTGAGACAGGCGAGGATAGCCGCGAGCCGCAAGATCGGCTTGCGGTGCGTGATCACTGCTTTGGGTACATCGCAAAACTCTGCCGGAATTCTCATATTCAACCTCCGGCTTGACCGATACCATACACCTTACTGGCGCAGGATGCAATTGTCCGGATGCGTATAAATTACCGCAGTACTAACCCGCACTTCTCCCTGCGGCGATGCGAGCCGGCCTTTTGGAGTGCGGCGACTAGTCGCCGCTTTTGCTCGCCGCGACTCGTCGCGGCGAATAACCGACCGCTGACAAGTCAGCGGTAGAAAAAGCGGGAGCGAGCTCCCGCAGTCCGAAACTCGCCCTCATGCGTGCGCATAGTAAGTTGTTGGCGGTGGCGAGCGGCGGAATTTGTGAGGAGGGCCGCATAACGGCCGTGCCTAACCCCGCCGTTCCTGAGCCGTGGTGAGAAATCCTGGCCAACCTGAATTGCTCACGGCGACTCCTCTCACCGGCTGTGCCCAAGGGCCGCGGACCCACAAGACAGATTCGCGCTACAGTTGCTCGTGACTAGAGCACCCGAGGAGCTATTTCCTCTGAATCGATGGGCAGAGGTGGGTGTGGGGGTGCGGTTTCAGTTAGGGAGGTTCATGCGGCGCGGGAGGCCCTGGAGCGCGGGTCGGAGCGCAGGGTTCATTTCAGCTTTGCATATTCCGCCTTTGCCTCTTTCAGGATGGGAACATCGGGGTTGGCGTCTTTCCCGAGGCTGAGGATATCCTGGTAGGCGGCGCGGGCTTTGGCTGTGTCGCCTTGCAAGGTGCAAGCACGCGCAAGGCCGAGGCGGGCCAGCGCGCCCCAGGGAAAGTTCATCACCACTCCTCGGTGGTCGATGAATTTCTGAAATTCCGCTGCTGCCGCGTCGCCGTTTTGGCGTTGCGGCGAAAGACATTTCGGATTGTCTTCCTTGCGGCGTGGCAACAACCCGCACCGCTGGAAGAGCCGCAGGGCCGGAGAGCGGGCCCTGCGCCACGTCTTGTGCCACGGGCGTCCCGCCCGTGCCGGGGCACGGCCGGGACGGCCGTGGCACCTTCCGCTTGCGGCTCTGCTACACCTTGAGGTCGCGCAAGAGGCGCTCGAACGACTTCTGGTACTGGTCGTGGTTTTTCCAAGCGCGGAAGTCGCCGAGGTGGCGCGTGCGGCGGAGGCTGGCGGCCCAGGCTTGGTCGGTGTCCATGACCGCGTTGTCCAGGCGGATGGGGAAGAGGACCAGCCAGCGTAGCGCGGACCTGTTCTGTAGGTCCGCGGCTCTCCCCCTATTTGCAAGGAAAAGCCGCGGACCTACAGAACAGGTCCGCGCTACGCTGGCTCGGAGCAGATCACCACCAGCTTGTCATAACGCCGGATGGCGGATTCCCTCTCATAAGCAGGTCACTCCGACCGCCAGGGCAGCGTCTCGCTGATTCTTATCCAGCGTCGCCAGGGGGCTCCCCGACCGCATGGCCAGCTCCACATAAAGCGCATCGTAGGAAGCCAGGCCATGTTGGCGGCAAAGCGCCTGAGTGTCTTGGAACACCCGCTCCAGGGAAGCATCGTCGAGCGTGGGGCGCAAGGCGCGAAGGTCTGCGAGAAATGCCCGCGTTTGGTCGGCGGAGATACGCCCTTTCCTCTCGCCGACGAGCAGCGAATTGAGAATTTCGGAACACCAGAAGGCAGGCACCAGGGCTTGGTCCCCGGCCTTCAGCAAATCCAGCACGCCCAAAGCGGAGGGCGTTTGCTCATCGGGAAAACACCAGGAGAGAGTAATAGAGGCATCAAGGACAATCCAACTCACGGACGCGCCTCGTCGCGGAGTTGCTTGAGGGTCATGCCACCCAGGGAAAGGTGGTGCGTCTTGCCGAAGCTCTTGAGCCTCTCAATGGCCGCCTGCCGCTCCTCTTCGGTCGGCTCCGCCGCCGTTTGCTGCGCCTGCCAAACGGCGATCGCCTCCGAAAGCACGTCTTCGGCCGAGCGGTATTGTCCGGAGCGAACAGCATCGTTGACGATACGCTCGATCCCGGGGGGGAGATGGACAGTCACCAGCAACCTCCTTGCACCTAGCCCCACGGTAGCGGAGGGGGAGGCGGCTGTCAAGCATAGGAAGCGGCACTAACTTGGCAACTTACAACTGACGGCTGACCACCGATAGCTTCTTATGAATTTTCGATGATGAATAGAAATCGGACCAAAGCGAGTTTGTCCCCGATCCACGGCAAAAAGCTTGTGTTCCTTCTCCAGCGCCGCTTCAACTTCTTCTTCTACCCACGGGCACTCATGGGAAAGAGCCCAGGGACTGTGAGGCGCTGAGTGCGGCTTCTGCGCATACATCCATGGCAAGGTATGCAGAACCCGCGTCAATACGATGGGAAAAACCTTTCAATATCTGCAACTGCGGGAGATGCATCTGCAAAGTACCGTGTGAACATACTGTAGGACAGGCCGATAGACCGCCCATGGGCGATCTGATGTCGATTGCTGACGATGCTGTCTATTGCGGCTGCTGCCTCCTCGGAAATATGCGTCCGCCATTCTGTTGCCTTTATTGGGTCGAAAGAGGATAGCAACTCTGCGATCTTGCCAACCTTGAGATTCTGGAATCCTCCGACGTGGGCTCCCACAACGCGGACAATTTCAGGCGAACATCGTTTTGCTGCGTAACGATTTAACACATCGCGGCAAGTAGCCTCAACCAAGCCAGACGCGAGCACACAGAGGTGTTGGGTTATTTCTGCACGGAGTTCATCGTCTTGAATGTCGGGAACGAGTTTGACCAAGCGATTGATCCGCTGCTCAAGCAAACGGCGCTCGGATTGCATATCAGTGGACTCCCAGAAGCGCGTCAGCGATGCGACCGATTCTACCCGTTACCTTGTCTTTATTAGTGGTGCCGACTTTGTATAAGTCGGCGAAGGTAGCGCTACTAATTGCTGCTTCTATCGCAGCCTTGTAGGCAGCATTATCAGTAATCGGCCCTAACGCCAGCCGTTTCGCTGTACCAGCGAGGATGGCATCAGTAACAGAGGCATTGAGGGCTCGTTGTGGCCGAAAGGTTGCGCGCCCGAGTGCTTCATGAGCAATCTTTACCGTCGGCGAGAAGGTGGTGTTTAATAATTCTGGAGGGTAGAGTTCTAGGTGTCGGTTCTTTCGCATGAAGTTCGTGAGGAAAATCTTCATTGGGCGCTCATAAGAGGTGATGTCGAAATGGAGTGCGAAAAACCTAAGGATTAATTCTTTATCCTTCTGTCTGGGATTGGGATCACCGAAGATGGCTCGCCAATCGGCATTCTTGTTCGCTTCCTGAAGGTAGTCGTTGAACTCCCCATGGTAAACACAAGCGCGGATCTCCTGCTCACTCAGAGGCGTGCTCGTAGTATTGAGGCGTTCGAATACCAAGAAGACACTACTATCATCATTTTGGGGATCTTCCTGGCGGATGATGATTGCGTGAAGTATTGCGTCGTCAAGTCTCCTACGGTCAGCCTGAGGAAGGGTTTTGTAAGTTGTGCCTTCGAACTCCGCGTTTACTCCTTGGAGCCTAAACTCCTTTCCGCGGAACAGCCCCCGGTAAAAGAAAAGCAGGGACTTGAGCCTTTGTTGCCCATCTATCACTAGGAGCTTTTGAGACTCGGCTTCTTTGGAGAAGAAGATTGCGGGCACCGGAAGGCCAAGCAACAGCGATTCGATGAACTTGGAGGCCTGGGGTAGGGGCCAAACAAACTCTCTCTGGAACTTCGGAAGTATTATATCGTCGTTTTCTAACCGTTTCACCAGTCCATCAACGGGGTAGTCAGCACCGTAACTCGAGATTTGATAACGTAGATCTGTAGTGGCTTCTTCATCTTCGAGAGTTGCTTGGTCTTGAACCTCATCAGGATTTAACTGGTCGTTTTGGTCGTCTGGCATGCTCTATGTCCTTATCTGTTATGGTATGGAAGGCTTATTATTGTCAATATTTAATTGAGATGTAAACTTTTATTAGTTGCACGATCAGCCAATCGCTTAAGCTCGCCAGCAATACCAATCCTGAAATTGTCAGCCGGTGCAGGTTAGTTCCACGGGCTGGGGAAGACCGTTGTTCCTGGGTTCTGCAATCGGGTTTGCAGGAACTGACAGCTCAACTCGGTCAGCTCGTGAAACAGCACTCCAGCGGAGATTATACCCGCAACAACGCCGTGCCAGAGGATATTCCCTTCGGCAGATCGAGGAATCAAAGATGCGCCGATCTGGGCCAGTCTCGCCCCACAAACAATGAGAGCCGCGGCTCGATGACAGGGTCCGCGCTCAGCTTGGTGATTTTGATGCGAGATTCCAAAGACAGACGCGAGAAAAAACACTTGATTTTCGCCTTTTATTCGCTTAATTTCACTCAAGGGGAAATCAGGTTTGGTCGATAATAAGGTAGGATTGAACGGTGAATATGAATAGGCGCTTTCTTCCAACACAAGGGACCTTCCCCGGACTAGTAGGGAGGATTGAAAATCCGTGGCATACCCGGACAGCTCCGGAGCTTGTGGTTCCTGGCGGAAAGACGGGCAGACTGAAAACACTTGAATTGTGTGCAGGTGCTGGCGGCCAGGCGATCGGCTTCGAGCAAGCCGGAATTGATCACGTCGGTTTGGTGGAGATTGACAAGAATGCTTGTGCCACACTCCGTTCGAATCGCCCGAGATGGAACGTACTCGAAAGGGACCTTAACAAGTTCGATGGGGCAGCCTTCGTGGGTGTAGATATTATCTCGGGAGGTTTACCTTGCCCTCCATTTTCCATAGCGGGAAAGCAACTGGGAATTGAGGATGAGCGTAATCTCTTCCCGGCGATGATTCGCCTTGTAGACCAGATTCGCCCTAGGGCCATCATGATCGAGAACGTCCGCGGCATCCTTGACGCCCTCTTTCACGATTACCGCCAACACATAGCAGGGCAGCTAAAGAAACTTGGGTACCAACCTGGTTGGAAGCTCATGAACGCCTCTGACTACGGGGTGCCGCAGTTACGGCCCAGGGTCGTTTGCGTTGCGATTCGCAAAGACTGCACCGAAGACTTCTCGTGGCCGCCAGAAACGCGGGCTCCGTTAAAGAGTGTTGGTGAGGTTCTATACGACCTAATGGCCTCTCGCGGATGGAGAGGCGCCAAATCCTGGCGGGATCAGGCCGACGAAATTGCGCCCACGATTGTCGGAGGCTCTCTAAAGCATGGCGGTCCTGACCTTGGACCGACAAGAGCAAGGCGCGCGTGGGCAACGCTGGGTGTTGACGGATTGGGCATCGCGAACGAACCACCCGGCCGAGAATTCGAAGGGATGCCCCGGCTTACGGTGCGCATGGTCGCCCGCCTACAAGGCTTCCCAGATGACTGGCAATTTGCAGGCTCGAAAACGCAGGCCTACCGGCAGGTGGGAAACGCGTTTCCACCTCCTTTCGCGCGAGCCGTTGCGGAAAACCTCAGGGCATGTCTAACTGCTTCCCGGAAGCTTGTGCAAGTGGCCGGGTAAAATGGATTCCTGACCGTGGTAGACACCATCTCTGTAAAGCGGCGCAGCGAAAATATGCGCCGGATTAGAAGTAAAGGAATGAAACCAGAGATGACGGTGCGTCGCTTAGTCCACGCGAAGGGCTTTAGATATCGACTCCATTCTTCCGAACTACCAGGCAAGCCTGATCTCGTCCTCTCTCGACTAAAGAAGATAATCGAAGTCCGCGGTTGCTTCTGGCATCGGCACAAAAATTGTATCGACTCCCACATTCCAAAATCCCGACGGGATTACTGGCTTCCGAAACTCCGCAGGAATCAGCAACGTGACGCGGAAAACCTTAAACGGCTGCGCACATTGGGATGGCGCGTTTTGATTGTTTGGGAATGCCAGGTAAGCGACGTACAACTCTTATCCGTTAGGCTGGAGAGGTTCTTGCGCGGACAGGCCTACTCTCCTTTATTGCGGTGCTCGCGCTCCTGCTCGAAGCGTCTGATCGTCCCTGATGGGTCCTCCGGCCACGGCTTGTAGCTCCTTAGGATGTAATCGGCCATTTTTTTGCCCGAAGGGCTTTTGTAAAGTTGGGTGTCGATATCCCATCCGATCACGGGATACCTAAGTTCCCGAAGGCGCTTTTGCCAGTCATCTTGGTCCGCAACAACATCCAAAAGGGCAGATGGCGTCCGGTTGCCGATGCCCACGGCTTTGAGCAATTCCCCGATGCGCACGTGCACGCTCTCGTGAGCCATAACCTTCCTCATCATTTCGGAATCTGCGTTGAGGGAAGAGAAGAAAGCCTTCTTTCCAGCGTTGCACTCTTCGCAGATCGCCCATAAATTCTCTCGGTTGTTGGTCCCGCCCCAGTCACGCGGTTTCTTATGGTCTACCACGAGGGTGATTCTGTGTTCTTCAATGGTCTTGCCGCACATCTGGCACCGACCGTGAGCTGAATGAATTACCTCAGCCCGCAGTCTCTGGCTGATCTGTCCCTCATCAGTGACATGCTGCCTTTTCCCCTTGTACCTGTACAGTGTCACGTTCCGTTTCTTACCATCCACGATCACGGTTGACTTAATCTTCTCGATGATGAACCACTTCTTAAGATCGCGCTTGCGGCGGTCGAGGTGGGTTTGGTCCTCTGGCCGTAGCCCTTCTTTTTCGAGCTCTTGCCTGATCTGTCCGCCCGAAATGCCTTCCGGGAAGCGCTTCATAACTTCAATAATCCGCAGGTGGATTTGTCCGGGTTGACTGATTACTCTTGCCATATCCCCCTCCGCCCGATTCGTGTCGCCTGTCCCATGGAGTCGCAAAAAGCGTTACAGTCATTTTTGCGAAGAAACAAATACCACCATTGCCGAGACGACGCAAGTAAGCACTAGCTGTGCAAGTTGGCGCAGGCCGTGGTTCTTAGGGTCTACGCATTCCCGAAGGGGCTCGTGGGAGCTGGGAAAGGCAGGGGCGGCAAAAACAGTCCGAGGTCCGGGGTTCGAGGTCGGAAAGCCAGTGACGAGTAACAAGAACTCCCGGTCCGATGTCCGGAGTCCGAAGTCGAGAATGCAGGGGCTCGGGGTTGGGGCGGCAATCGCCCTTATTCTACATTTCATCTCCGTCGCGGGGCGGCTTTCCGCTTCGGCGGCGCATGATCTTGTCGAAGGCCTTGAAATCCGCCCGCGCTTTCCGGTCTTCGAAAAATCGGGCCGTGCGTAAGGCCGAGACCTTTTCCGCCACCGCCGTAACCACGAACTGGTTGATACTTGTTCCATCCTCCCGGCTCAACCGTTCCACGGATCCCTTGAGCGACTGAGGCAGTCGCAGGGGATAAGTTTTGGTAACCCTCATAGCTTAATCCTCCGAATCGCTTCGCGCGGAAGCAAGACCTTTACCCCGAACCGATCTGGAACCTGCCTAAAGTCTCGAGCGTTAAAGGTCACCAAGACGTCCGCTCGGCCGTTCGCGGCCGCTTCCAATACCACTTCGTCGGCGGGATCACGAAGCTGCGGCCGCCAGAGAAAATGGGTCGGCACCGGCTCGACCATGGCCACCACCGCAGTGATAAAGACCTTGACCTCACTTTCCGTCAGCTCTGCGGCCAGGCGGTGCTCCGCGCGGCTGGCGACCGCTTCGTATTCCAGAGCCAAAGGCACGCTCGCAAGCAGCGTCACTCGGCCCTGCCGCGCCGCCCGAAGAATGGCCGCCGACGCCCCGCCCGGGCTGCGCATCGCCGCTACCACCACATCCGTGTCCAAAACCACTCTCACGCCGATTACAATATCATATCACGGGAGATATCACAAGGGCGGTGGTTAGTGGATAGTGATGAGTGACGAGAAAGACAGTCCGAAGTCCGGCGTCCGAGGTCGGGAAACCAGTGACGAGTGACAAGTGACGGGTGACAACAAACACGCAAAGCCCTCTGGCGGGCAACGACCCTGTCCGCGCCCGTTGCGCCATGACTTGGCGGCTGGGCGATATACTGCGGAGTGCAGACCAGGAATGGATCAGCCGGCAGTGGAAGAGTCCCTTATGCACTGAAAACGAATCATGTGTTTCGATTTCAGAGCATATGGCTTATAATCGAAGCATGCGTTTTCGCCAACCGCTTGACGATCTCTTCCGCACCGCCACTCGGGTGAAGGTTCTTCGCCTCTTAGCTCGCAACCCGGAGATGATCTTTACTGGCCGGGAGATTGCGCGCAACATTAGGGTGGCCAGCAGCAATGTGAGCCTCGCTCTTGCCGGCTTGGAAAAGATCGGCGTACTCCACTCGATGGCCAAAGGGCGCTCCTTGCTGTACCGGCTGAACACCCGGCACATCCTATGTGAAAGGTTGTTGCGCGACCTTTTCCAGAAAGAACCGGGCAACCTCAACTATGTGACCGATGAAATTCCGCTCAACTGGCCCCGCGACTTGCGAAGCCTGATCTGTTACGGCAGCGTGGCTCGGGACGAGGAGCAAGTTGCAAGCGATGTAGATCTGTGTTTTGTAACCCGAGGCCCATCCAGTCGCAGCCGCGTTGTGCGCAGGCTCGAGGAAGCGCAGGCGGAATTCTACCTCCGTACGGGGAACCGGTTTTCACCGTACGTGATCTCCGCCCCCACTTTTGCCGCCCGTTATCGAAGGGCAGATCCACTGATTCGCAGAATCGCCAGCGAGGGTTGGGTACTTCGGGGTGACCCCATAGGCGACCTTGTGAAATGACGGCCAAGTCAAAAACCTCGGCGGTTCACTCCTCCCTGGCGAAGAACTATTTCCGGAAAGCCGGCGAGTACCGCGATTCGATGAACCAGGCTTTGGCTGACGACCGCCCCAACGCCGCCGCCCTGAATGGAATTCATTGCGCCATATCGGCCGCCGACAGCCTCTGCGTATATTTTCACGGGAAACGTAGTTCCAGCAAGGATCACAGCGATGCCGTCCGGCTGCTGGCGGAGCTTTTTGCTGATGAGGAAGCTCGGCATCAGGCGAATCGCCTGGGGATTATCCTGACAAAGAAGAATCAGGTGGAGTATGAGGAGCGCATGTTCTCACCGGCGGAGGCGGCGAACCTGGCCAAACAGGTTGAGCGTCTCTTCACCTGGGTCGCATCGAGAATGGGAAAGTAAAGGACAGTGGCAAGTGGATTGTGGCGAGGAAGACAGTCCGGCGTCCGGAGTCCGAGGTCGCTAGAGCAGCGGCTAGAGGCTGGGGACTGGGGGTTTGCGGGCTGGCGGCCCAATGCATCGAGCGACTACCCTCGGCATGACGTCTCGCGATGCCAGGATCGGTTTGTGCTATCACCTGACTGAGGAAACTCCATGGCGAATACCCCAACCGTGCGGAGGCAGCAATCCAAGCAGGCGGCGTCTGGCGTCGGCCGGCCGCCTGCTCGCCTGCGCCCCCAGAATCGGAAGTTGCTCAAGTGGCTCGATTCCTGGCTGGCCACGCCCGACGATCGTGGCGAGAAGTGGTGGAACGGATTTGAAGACGACCTCCGAAACCATCGCACAACCTTCAGCAGGGATTAGGGGCTCGGGGTAAGGGGCTCGGCGCGCGGAATTGGAGATTGCAGATTCACGATTCAAAATTGGCGGGGTAAACCCGCCGCTACATCCTGTCCCCTACACTATTGAAAATACCGATGTATAATCCCTTTCCCGCAGATGATGATCAAACGGCAAGAAGAATCGTCGCGGGTCAGGAAAGGGTTCCACCGCAGTTGACAGTGCAGAGAATCCGAGGTTGACCCGCCGACTCAATCGTAGTGTTTGACCGCAGCCCACACAAGGGGCTTTTTCGGCTTTCGGACGACATACACCGCCAGATCGTTTTCTGAGGGCTGAACGTAGCCGGTTTCGTCGTGGATGAAACCTTCCTGCGAGACCTCCTCGAAGGCATTCGCGAGGTCGTCGGGCCCGCGGTTGATCACGATTTCCACTTCCCACGAGCTGCGGGGGCCCCATAGCCAGTAGTTGTTGTGCCCGGACGCGGCATCGGGCAGCCCGTACTTCTCTCCCAGGAAATCGATGGCCCCCGCCTGGTGGTAATCCATGCAGAAGATGCCGCACTTGGCGCGATCCTCGGGAGGTAGCGAACTATACACGCGCGCAACCTCTCCCACCAGGTGCTCCCAGCCAAACATGGAGGCGTAATACTGGGACAGCCTGCCGACGCGATGACGCTCTCCTCCGGCGTTGGGCTTCAATCCCAGCGCCGCCGAGTACCGGATATGCGCCTCGACGGGAAGGATCGGCAGGGCGACGGGAAGCGTGACGAGTCCGCCGGCAACGAGCAGCGTCATGATCGCCACCCGCAGGGCCTGGCGGGAAACCGTTTTCTCGAACCAGAGGGCGCCGAACGCCAGGAGCATCGTGTAAGCGGGGGCCAGGTAGTAGGTCTTTCCACCCGTCACCACAAAGAGGACGAGGGCTGCCAGGTAGCACCAGCCGAGGGCTTGGTATTTTCGATACGCCTTGCTAAGCACAAGCAGACCGAGTCCTGCCAGCCAGACGGGAAATGTGAAGGGGTGCATCTGCATGATCTGGCCGGAGAAGTAGGCGCGGAAGGAAAGCTTCGCCATCTTGTAGAGGCGTGCGTTGTGCATGAACTCGAGAGTTGGCCACCCGTTCGGTATCTGCCACCATACGTACGGCAGAAAGATCAGGCCGGCGAGCGCCCCTCCCAACCAGAACCACCCGCTCAGGAAATGGCGGCGCTCGCGAGTCAGCACCAGCCCCACCACCAGTCCGAACCCGAGGGAAAGCAGGGTGATCTTGTTCTGTAGCCCCAGTCCCGCAACCAGGCCGAAAGCGATCCAAAGCTTGGGGCTTCCTCCGTCGAAGATCAGCACCAGAATGTAGAAGGCGGCGAGCCAGAAGAGCACATCAAAGGCATTCATGGAGAAGGTGTGGCCGAAGGCCAGATAGACGGGGGCAATCAGCACGCAAAACTGGGCGAGCCACTGGCCAAACCTCCCTGCCCCCAAGCGCCGGGCCAGCAGTCCGGTGAGGAGCACGGTGGCACCTCCGGCGAGCGCCGGCAACAGCCGGATCGAAAGCAGGGAATCGCCAAACAACCGGCGATCCAGACGCAGCAGCAGGATGGAAAGGGGAGGATGGTCTACGTACCCCCAAGCGAGCCGCTTGCTACAGGCTATGCAATAGAACTCATCACTGAAGAAGCCGAACCCTTTATAAGTCACGAGATGCAGAGCCACTTTGATCAAGGCGGGTATCGCGAGCACGGCGATATCGAACTTCGATTTCGCGGCGCCCGCGGTGTTCGATGGTTTTGCGTCCATGAGAGTCCCCTACACACCGGACGCCCTACGATGCGTCGCCGATGGCGCAAGGTATTATGCCCTCATTTCGCGTGGCTGAGCGGGGATTCTGGTTGGCGATTTCACCCTCGGGCAAATCGCCCGAAACAGCGAGTTATGCCATGCAGTCTGCCGGCTCTGACGCCCGCGTTGCGAGTTCCAGTCTGATGTCAGCCGCGCCAATGTGTTTGCGACTCTATTCGGAGTGACCCGCTTCCTAGAGATCTGTAGAGTCGGCTATAGAGTTCTTACCGCGTCCCCGCCGATGAGGCTCTCAAAACCTGGCTCCCCTCAGACTGACGATTTCGGCTCCCTTTTATCCCGGCGCTGACACTCCCGGCGCTCTTCGCGAGGAGCAGGGGACGGGAAAAACAGGGGATAGGGGTTGGGGCTAGGGAAAGACCGCACGGACAAAAGGTCGGTGACCCTATGAGTCGGTCCTGCGTAAGTTATTGAAAACAAATTTTAGGAAAGACGTTTTGCACGTAAGTAATTGAAAATAAACTAAGTTGTTCGATTCATGGCAAAGCGCTATTGGGGCATCAGCACGCATTAGCGGGGATTGGCGGGTTATCCACAATAGGGCAGGGTAGCGCTGAGACTCCGCGGCCCAAAAGCAGCCGCAGCCGGCCGCACTCTAAAGCTGCGCACGCCCAAACCGGCTGTAAGGAGCACCGGGCAGGGCAGTAGTCGGAAGGCTCAGCAACGGCGGGGCTTAGCCCCCGTCGTTCCAAAAGCTCGCGAGAAATCCACACTCGACGGGCGGCCGACCCGCGGCCCATCACTACGGGGCCGGGCACCCACACTCGCCCACATCGGCCAGATCGAGATTAAAGGTGAGGGAGAATGGGGCCGAGCGCGGCTCGGCCCTACGTCCCCGGGCGTAGCCATGGGCTACAGTTATTGGCTCCATTCGAGGGCAGGCGCGATCGGTGGGCGTAGCGCGGGCATCCTGCCCGCTGGGGCATGGGCGTCCCGCCCGTGCGCCGTCATGGCCGGGACGGCCATGGCACAAGGAGCGACGCGCCGGGCCGAAACCCGGCGCTACGAGGGCACGGCCCAATCTCACGGTCGGCGATGCGCGCCAAGGCAGGGACAAGGGATAAGTAACGAGGAAGAAGCCACCGACGAACAGCGAAGGTCGGGGAATACCCCCTGACCGGGGGCCGCGTGACACGCTCCCCCACATCGGGGATCGGTCGGACCGAACCTAAAGATGAGGGAGAATTGATCTGCCCGGGCGCGGCCCATCACCCCCGGGCGGACCGCCCACACTCCCCCATATCGGCTATCGGCAGGATCGAGCTTAAGGATGAGAAGGAATGGGGCCGAACGGCGTTCGGCCCTACGGCATGTGACCGGCCGCGCACACTCCCTCATATCGGCTATCGGCAGGATCAAGATCAAGGATGAAAAGGAATGGGGCCGAACGGGGTTCGGTCCTCCGGTAAGTGACCGGCCGCCCACACTCCCCCATATCGGCTATCGGCGGGATCGAGATTAAGGATGAGAAGGAATGGGGCCGACCGGCGTTGGGCCCTACGGCATGTGACCGGCCGTCCACACTCCCCCATTTCGGCTATCGGCAGGATCGAGATTGAGGATGAGAAGGAATGGGGCCGAGCGGCGTTGGGCCCTACGGCATGTGACCGGCCGTCCACACTCCCCCATTTCGGCTATCGGCAGGATCGAGATTGAGGATGAGAAGGAATGGGGCCGAGCGGCGTTCGGCCCGGGCCAGCGCCCCTGGCCCCTACATTTTGGTTGCGGCTCTGCCGCGCTGCGCTACACTTGCCTTACCGCCACAGGCGGGCCGCCGCCACGGGCTCGCCGATGGCTACCCATGACGAGCTTGGTCCGGCTCAAGACTTGAGTTCTCCTTCGGAGTGCGCTGATGGACGAGAAAGATCGGTTGCTCGGCTGCTTGCTGGGTCTCGCCACCGGAGATGCCGTTGGGACCACCTTAGAGTTTCAACCCCCCAGGCAGCTTTACACCCATTTCCGACATGGTCGGCGGCGGTCCCTTTGACCTTGCGCCCGGGGAGCGGACCGATGATACGTCCATGGCTCTGTGTCTCGCGACGAGCCTGGTGGAAACAGGTCGATTCAACGCCGCCGATCAGATGTCCCGCTACTTCCGATGGGTGGAGGAGGGCTATCTGAGTAGCAACGGCCGTTGCGCTGATATCGGCGGGGCGGTGTCGGCAGCACTGCGGCGATTCCAAGAGACCGGCGATCCATTTGCCGGCGCCACGGATCACCGGACCGCCGGCAACGGCTGCATTATGCGACTCGCCCCCGTCCCCATGTTTTGTTATCCCGATGAGGCGTTGGCGGCTAAATATGCCGCAGAAAGTTCTCGCACGACGCACGGCGCGGCCGAGTGCGGGCAAGTGGCCGGAGCTTACTACGGAGCCTCGGGCATTCCCGAAAGTTGGCTCGAGCGGCTGGCGATGCGCCAACAAATAGCCGACCTGGCTCATCGCCTGTTCGTGGTGGGGGGCACGGGGCGCTGGACAAACTTCTGCGGATGAGAGATCAACGAAGGACCGCCTTGTCCACTTCATGGAAAACCAAGCCCTTGTCCGTCCTGGTTGCGCGCTTGCCGTTCCAGAAAACCTACTCGGCAGCCGAGTTCGCTGTCATCGCGCGCGGGAATATTCCGGAATCGATGGACGATCGCTGGTTCGCCTACATGCAAGAGGGAGTCCTCTATATTCACCGAAGTTGGACAGGAATCGGCATCTATCAGGTGAGTTTTCAGGAAGAGGGCGGATGCTATGTGGTAAAAGAGGCCCTCGCCGAACGGGGCTCGGCGGAATACGATAGTGCTGACGCCGAATATGACGCGGCAATCGTCAGCTTTCTGATTGACGGGTGGCTCGGAAAGTCACCTCGCTTTCCACCGAGGCCACAGAAGTAAAGTGGGACCCGCGTGAGCATGACAGAAAGTCCGCTGAGCACAAGCGGAGGGGGCATTCGGGCAATTTGTCGTATCCCATCTTTCCTGCCATGTTGCGCCAAAGCGCACCTTGTCTGACCGCGTCCCACCTCTACCCCCCCCGAATCCATGTCCAACTTCAGGTTCCGCCTCCTAAGACTGTGCAATGCGCTCAATCACGCCAGGAAACCAGGCGCGACAGCCTGCCTCCTGCCCCTTCGGGCCTCGCCATTCCCGCCCCAGACCCTCTGATGTGTTTGCTCGATACGCCGCGATCACGAGAGATCGCCTACTGCTTCTGCGGGACTCTTTCCTATTGTGTCGGCGACACCACTGTCTGGCCGGTCTTTTGCTCAGGCTGAGGCGATCTGGTTTCCGGCAATTCCTGCGCGCAATACGGGCAGTACTTGTCCTCCAAGCGAACCTCGCGTTTGCACTGTGGGCAGGAGGGTCGGAGGTCGTGCTTGCAGCCGGGGCAGAAATTGAATCGTGCGTTCACGAGCGCGCCGCACGCGGGACAGTTGTAGGGAAGCGGCTCACGCATCAAGAAATAGATGATCACGCCGATGGCGTAAGGCACAAAAATCGCGAGTAACGTCCACAGGGTGGAGTTCATTCCGCGCCGTTTGGCATCGCGATTGATATAGCCGAAAAGCATCAGAAGGAAGCCGAGGACCAGCGAGACAGCGGCCGCACCGCCGACGAAAGCGATTAACGGATCCTGTCGGGAATCGGCGAAGTAACCGATCTGAGCCGCGATTTGCCCCACGATGAAAAGGGTGATTGCCACAATCTTGAGAGACCCGGGAATAATCCGGAACTCGTCTACGAAGCGGGTATTTTCGTGCGCCATGCGCCAACGAACCAGTCGTACCCCTTCTTTCACGCGTTGGTTTTTTTCAGCCATAAAATCACTCACGCTTTCTCCGGGCTCCTGCCCAGTGCTGCCGGTTGTTGTACTTCGGCGTTCCTCTGTCAGCCTGCCCGTATCTCAGCGGGGCCGGGTTGTGTAGCCCTCCTGGTTCGCGGTGCGCCGCTGATTCCAGGCGACCAGTATCGCCACAGCGCCTGCCGGCAACAGCCACCAGAGCGCGAAGGCAGTCTCCCAAATCAGGTTTGGCAACTCGGCGTGGACGCCGATCCACTGGAAGGTTCGCCAGACCAGCGGCGCGCTCGCCACACCCAAAACCCACGAGAGCCCGCAGGAAATCCAAAGCGCGCGCATGCGCACCTGATTCTCGCGCAGCTCACGCGCCCGCAAGCGCACGCGGGCCTGCGTCGTGCTGACCAGCGCCGGATTAACGCTGGCAGAATTCGACCGCAATGCTTGGAGGGCGCGCTCGTTGGCGCCGGCCCGTGCTCGGCATGCCGTGCATTCCGCCAGGTGGGCGTCCAGCCACTCGCGTTCGGGAGCGGAAATTCCTTCCACCTGCCAGGCGTCGATGAGGCGGCGAGCGCGCTCATGGCTTTCGGGATTCATGCCACTTCCTCCTCCAAAAGATTGCGGAATGTCTCAAGGCCGCGATAGAGCCGCGATTTCACCGTCGAAAGCGGGGCCTTGACGACTTCTGCAATCTCGCCTAAATCCATTTCCTCTTGAAAGCGCAGCACCAGGACCTCGCGAGCCTCGGGCGGAAGGCGCCGGAGAACACCCTGTACGCGCTCTGCCTGCTCGCCCGCAACAACCCTCTCAAACGGCGTCGTGGATTGGCGGTCCGGCCACTCCCGCGCCCCGGCCTCATCGCTGGGATGCAACAACGCCTCCAGGCTCTCGGGCTGGCGCCGCCGCAACAGGTCGATGGCAAGGTTGCGAGCAATGGAGAACAGCCAGGCTTCGAATCGCCATCGGGGATTATACTGGTCGCCTCTCTCGAGTACCCGAATCCAGGTCTCCTGAAATAGGTCCTCGGCGGCCTCGCGGCTGCCCGTGAGGGTCCAGAGGTAGCGTGGCAGCCGGTATTGGTAGCGCCCGATCAACTCGTCCAACAGATCAGGATCGCGACGCCGCAGCCCCCGCGCGATTTCTCGGGTTTCCTGTTCCATCGAATTCACAAAAAGGCAAAGGCTGTTTTCCATTCTAGTGGGAATACGAATCACCGTCGAAAAAAGACGCATGGCCGCGAGGCGTTTCTTCCCGCGCCTCGGCGCATGCCGCCGGGTGCCTTATTTCAATCGTTCGTAGGTTGGCGGATCATCTACATCAACGAGGATGCCGCGGTCGGCGACTTCTACAAATTGTGTTTCGTTGCGGTACTTGCGGATAACCGCGTTGGCGGGTTCTACGGGTAGGAGCGCCAGCAACTCCGGAAACAACCTCTGGCCGATGACGACGGGGTGGCCGCGCTCCCCCTTATAGCTAGGGATGAGGACCGGGGCGCGAGTCGATTCGAAACTCTCTCGCAATTTCGCAAAAACCCCGGGGGAGATCGCCGGGTGATCGACAAGGCAGAGAATGATGGCTTCTGGCGAATCTGCGGCCGCCGCCGCTAGCCCCAGTTGCAGCGAAGAGGTTTGTCCCCGTTGGTACTCCTGGTTGATCACCACGCGCACACTTGCCAGGTTCGCCGCGCGCTGGATGGCTTCCGCGTGATGTCCCAGCACCACGATGACCTTCTCGATCCCGGCGGCGCCAAGATTACTAATGATGGTTTCAAGGAAGGTTCGTCCGCGGTAGGTGAGCAGAGCCTTGTCGCGTCCCATGCGACGAGATTCCCCCGCGGCGAGAATCAGGCCGGCAATCATGTGGTCTGCTGGGCTTTCGGTCGATATGCCAGAGAGGGAGCGGAGGGCGCGGTGTTGCGCCGCACGGCGATCATCTCCGCCACTATGGCTACGGCGATTTCTTCCGGCGTAAGCGCGCCAATATCGAGCCCGATAGGCGAATTCACACGCTCAAGGCTTTCCGGCGGCACGCCTTCGTGCTCCAGGACCTTGCATATCTCGATGAACTTGCGTTTGCTTCCAATCATTCCGATGTAACGCGCGGGCGTGGTCACGGCCCAGCGCAGACAATCGAGATCGCCTTTGTGGCCGCGCGTCACCAGCACCAGGTAGGTGTGGCTATTAACGTTGATCTTTGGGAATAACTCCTCCCATGGCCCCGCATAGGTTTCTGAGGCTTCGGGGAAGCGCTCCTTATTGGCAAAGGCTTCGCGGTCGTCGGCCACCACCACGTCAAAACCGGCAATTTTCGCCACTTTGGCCACGTGCAGACCCACGTGGCCACCACCGAGAATGAACGCCGTGGGCGTGGCCAGGATCGGCTCAACGAAAATGTCAAGCGAGCCCCCGCAGATCAGACCATTGTCGTACTCCGGGTTGGCGTTCAGATTGAAGTGCAGGCGCCGCGGCTTCTCCTCGCGCATCACTTCCTGAGCCACCGACCATACCTCTGCTTCCATGCACCCGCCGCCTACCGTGCCCGCGAACGAGCCGTCATCGCGAACCAAGATCTTGGAGCTCTCGTGGCTGGGAATCGACCCTTGCACCTCGACAATCGTGGCCAGCGCGCCCTTGCGCCCCGCCTTGCGCAGTCGAACGATCTCTTCAAAGATATCCATACCGGAATCCTAGATTATGCGCCGCGCGCCGCATTGTCAACGCGGAGGGCAGGAGCGAGGGTGTGCTGCACAAAGGTGAAAGAGCAACTATAGCGTGGATACCTCGCCCGCCGGCGCCGAGAGCGTCCCGCTCGCATAACAATCTGCGGGCAGGATGCCCGAGCTGCCGAAATTGTGAAGATAAACCGGCGCGAATTTCCTGTGGGCCGCCAATTGGCGGGGGTCACCCCTCGACTTTGGTTGCCAGCTTGCTGGGCTACAGTATGGAGGGGCTTGCCAGCGTGAAATCCCGCAGTGAGAACGGGGGACAGGTGACAGTTGCCGGGTGCTGTGGGCGCGGGTATCTTGCCCGCCCTGGCTGGGCGGCGGAGCGGCTCGGCCAGGCAAGTGGCGGTCGATGCCAGGATGGCCGTACCACAAGTGCGACACGGTATCATCCCTTGGTACCCCGTGATGTACTAGAAAGAAAAAGGTTTAGCAGTGAATCAAGCAAATCTTGAGAAATCTATGTCATTGAAAGCAAATAGCTTAATCGATTCTGAATGGCGAGGGAAGGAAAAGAAATGGCATATCGAAAATGAAGGTATAACCCGTGATGTTATAGAAAACAAAAGGACAAAATTTGTCCAACGCCCCTTACCCCGTGATGTTGATGAAAAATAAGTTACTTGCGGCTCGTACCCCGTGATGTTGATGATAACAAATATAGTTATCGCAGAACACCATGATGCGCGACAAGTGCGATAAAATGAAGGAGGAGTGTCGACTGCATACTCTCAGAGCCTAAGGGGAGAACCCGCTATGAAGGCAATCCGATTTCACCAGCACGGAGGTCCCGAGGTCCTCAAGTATGAGGATACGCCCGACCCCAAGATCCTCGCTAATGAGGTTCTGGTGCGGGTGAAGGCCTGTGCGCTGAACCATCTTGACGTCTGGGTCCGCGGCGGCGTGCCGGGATGGCGTATACCGTTACCGCACATTGTTGGCGCCGATATTTCCGGCGAGGTTGCCGAGGCGGGGTCTCTGGTCACGCGTGTAAAACCGGGCGACCGGGTGCTCCTCTGCCCGGGAGTTAGCTGCGGGAAGTGCGAGATGTGTTTCAAGGGACTAGACAGCGCCTGCCGCGAATTCACGGTCTATGGTGTGTTCATCGATGGCGGGTATGCGGAGTATGTTAAGGCTGCGGAGATGAACGTGGTCTCTATTCCGGGTGACCTCAGCTTCGATGAAGCCGCCGCTGTGCCGCTCGTGTTTCTCACCGCCTGGCACATGCTTTTCACCCGTGCTGGATTGAAGCCCGGCGAGGATGTTCTGGTGATCGGCGCGGGCTCGGGCGTGGGCAGCGCGGCGATTCAAATTGCCAAACTCGTGGATGCGCGAGTCATTGCTACGGCGGGCGCGGATTGGAAGCTCGATAAGGCACGCGCGCTGGGCGCGGATGAAGTGATTAACCACACGCGGCAGTCGATTGGCGAGGAGGTGAAACGCCTTACCCACAGGCGCGGCGTCGACGTGGTGGTCGATCACGTGGGAGCGGCGGTTTGGGAAGCTTGCTTTGATTCGCTCGCGACTTACGGCCGCCTGGTGACCTGCGGTATGACCACCGGCGCCGACTTGAAGCTGAACGGCCAGGGCCTCTTCGGCCGTCAGCGCACGATTCTGGGTTCGTTTATGGGAGGCAAGGCGGAGCTCCTAGAGGCCCTCAAGTTCATTGCCCGACGCAAATTACGAGCGGTCATCGATTCCGACTTTCCGTTGGAAGAAGCGGCCGCCGCGCAGAAAAAGATGGAAGGACGCGAATTTTTCGGCAAGATTCTGCTGCATCCGTAATCATACCGGAAGGAGACATCATGAAGATCTCACCTATTGTAGTTCGGCTCATGATTCTTTTATGGGCACTGATTCTCATTGTTGCCGCAAGTCCAACCCTCGCGCAGGAAGGCTATTTCCGGGTCGAGGCCCGCAACGGGATCTGGTGGATTATCGACCCGCGCGGCGCACCCATGATTAGTGTGGGCATGGACCACATGTCCTACGAATCCGACCAGATCAAGGGCACCAGTCAGTGCCCATATGCCGAGGCGCTCGACCACATCTACCCCGACCACAACGCATGGGGGCTCGAGGCACTGGCCAGGATTCGACTCTGGGGATTCAACACGATCGGCGCGTGGTCGGACCCAGAACTTTGGATCCACGCAGTCCCTTATACGGTGATCCTGGATTTTGCCACGCGCGCGGGGGCTAACTGGCAGAACGGCCTGCCCGCGGATTTTTATGATCCGCGCTTTGAGAAGACGGCAAACGCTATTGCCGGGGAAATCTGCCAACCTCGGCGGCTCGATCACACACTCCTGGGATACTTCAGCGACAACGAACTGCGGTGGGGCGCGGATTGGCGCGGGAAGGAGACGATGCTGGACATGTATCTGAAGCTGCCGGCCAGCGCGGCCGGCCATCAAAAGGCCGTTGAGTTCTTGCAGGAAAAGTATGGGCGGGACATCCGCAAACTCGACCAGGCGTGGGGCGCAAACGCGGCGAGTTTTGAAGATGTGCAGGGTATGGCCTCTACAGATGCTTACCGCTCCGACGCCGCGCAGTTCCTCGAGAATGTCGCAATGCGATATTTCGAAGTGTCGGAGCGAGCCATCCATGGCGCGGACCCGAATCACCTTTACCTAGGTGCCCGGTTTGCCGGCAAGCCTCCGGAGGCCGTCCTGCGCGGTGCCCGCAACGTCGACGTGGTTTCGATCAACGTCTACGACTTGGACCCTCGCCCGGTTGTCCACACGGTATTCAAAGTGACGGGTCGCCCGGTTCTGGTGGGCGAGTTTGCGTTTCGCGCTGAGAATTCCGGCCTGCCCAACACCCAAGGCGCGGGGCCAAAGGTTCCCGACCAGGCGGCGCGCGCCAAAGCCTATGCTGATTACGTGACCCGCCTCGAGAGTCTGCCGGAGGCTGTCGGCTACCACTGGTTTGAGTGGGTCGATGAACCCAAAGAGGGGCGATTCGACGGCGAGAATTCAAACTACGGCCTGGTGGACATTCACGATCGTCCCTTTCTGGAATTTGTCGTGGCCGTCAAAAAAGCGAATGACGCAGCATGGGACGCGCACAAGAAAACGGTGGGCGAATAAAGGCGGAGTTGAAAGGAGGCGCGGCGAATGGCATAATGAGTCTTGTATGGGTGTCCCGGCTATAACCGAGCAATCCGGCTTTGAGGGTCTCATCTTCACCAAGCTTGACCGGGCGGTGAACTGGGCGCGCAAGTCTTCGATTTGGCCTTTCAGTTTCGGCCTGGCGTGCTGCGCCATTGAGATGATGTCTGCTGGCGCCTCGCGCTTTGACTTGGCCCGATTTGGCGCGGAGGTTTTCCGGGCTTCGCCACGCCAGGCGGATTTGATGATCGTCGCCGGCCGCGTTGCGCAGAAGATGGGTCCGGTGATCCAAAAGCTCTATGCGCAGATGCCGGAACCCAAGTGGGTCATTTCCATGGGCGCCTGTGCAACGTCAGGCGGTGTATTCAATAACTACGCCATCGTGCAGGGCGTCAACCAGTTCATTCCCGTCGATGTGTACGTCCCAGGGTGCCCGCCTCGCCCCGAGCAACTTATTTACGCCATTAACATGTTGCAGAAAAAAATAGAAAACCAGCGCGGTACTTTCAAAGCAGCGGTTTTCCACGGAAAGTAATTTCTGAACCTGCTCCTCCCAATTTCCAATGTTGTCCACGTCAGCAAGGTGCTCCCTCGGCCTTGCGGTTCGCACACTCACCCCTGAACGTGAGGTGTCTTGCGACTGAGAAATTGAAATTGAGAACGGAAGACTTTCCCGTGAGTTCAACCGCGCCGCAAATAGGCTGAAATTAGGACGACAATTACCCCCAGGGTGAAGGCCACGAGAAGCCACATCCGCTGGCGGGCGCGTAGAGGTTCGAACAATCTGAAGGGGATGGTGAGACCAAGGACAATGCCGAAGAGGACGAATGCCAGCCCGATTTTGAGGCCCAGAAACTTCCACGCCGGACCCCACGGCACCTGCCAATAGGACTGCCGGGTGTTGTACAGACCGGAGATCAGCAGCAGCAACATGGCGCTCCAGCTTGCCCAACGGAATCGTCCCGCCACGGCCCTGGAAAGCGCATCGCGTTGCTCCATGCTGAGGACTCCCAGAGAGGGGATCAAGATAAGGAGCAGGAATCCCATTCCCCCCAGGCCCACGATCGCCGCCATCAAGTGAATCCATTGCATGAACGTCGTCATAATTTCTGTCCCAAATGCGGGGCGATTCTATGCGCTTTCGGCTTACGAGGACAAGTCTGTGATTTCCCGTAATGACCAAACAGATAATTCACGAAAACGTGACTGGAGAAATGATTATCGGCCGATGTCCCCGAAATTGTTCGGGGTATCCCGGGTTGGCCGAGGGGAGGAATCAAGAGAAAGCCGAATGAATCTGATCGATCTTCTTCGCCAGGTCAAAATCTTTTTCGGTTATCCCGCCTTCGCTGTGAGTCGATAGGCTGATTCCCACCACATTGTAGTTGATGCTGATATCGGGATGGTGGCCGGCGCTCTCGGCGGCCTGGGCGATCTTGTTGACAAACTCGATGCCGGGCAAGAAGGATTTGAATGTATATTTTTTGTGCAGGTCTTTTCCCTGAAGGGACCACCCTCGCATTTTTGCCAATCCCTGATGAATCGTATCATTGCCAAGAGCCGCCATGGCGCCTCCTTTGTTTCCAAGACGAGTATAAAAACTCATGCTGCCCAAGTCAACCGGCCATCCATTGATACCTACCACTGTTCCCGGGCCCGGGACCCGCGGCTGGGTTTGGGTTATTGGGCGCACTACTTCGTGGAATTTGGACTTCAGTAGTACTATGGATTCTGATAGTGCGGTGCGAAATCAGATTACTGAAGGTGAGTGAGGGTCAATGATTCACGAAATTCTACCGGTGGGAATGTTGGCCTGCAATTGTTCGATTCTCGGGGATGAGTTAACGCGGGAAGCGGTGGTGATCGATCCCGGGGACGACATTGAGCAGGTTCGACAGGTCCTGGCGAAGCACCGCCTGCGGGTGAAATACATTATTGCCACTCACGCGCATATTGACCACGTCGGCGGAATCGAGAAACTCAAGCAGGCCACTGGCGCGGCGGTGCTGATGCACCAAAGTGATTTGCCCCTCTATCAAGACCTGGCTTTGCAGGCAGAGTGGTTGGGGGTCGCTGCGCCGGGGATTACGGACGTGGACCAGTTTTTGAAAGAGGGTGACTCACTGCGTTGGGGGACCCTGAGCTTGGAAGTTCTCCATACGCCGGGGCATTCTCCCGGCAGCGTCTCACTCCACCTGTCTGGCGAGAACCACCGAATTCTGAGCGGCGACACGCTGTTTCAAGGGAGTATTGGCCGCACGGATCTGTGGGGTGGCTCACTGGAGGAAATCCTGCGGTCAATCCGCAGCCGGCTGCTCATTTTTCCCGATCAGACCCCGGTGTTTCCCGGCCACGGCTCGCCCACGACAATCGGTGAGGAGCGCGAGAGGAATCCGTTTCTGCAAGAACTGAGCGGCAAATGACGAATGACAAGCGACAAACAAACACTGTTTCGTAGCTTGCCGCTACAATTGGCCCGCCTCAAGCTTGGCCTACTTGGCTCTTTACAATGCTACAATTCAGTTTTAAATTGGACTGGTCAACAGACCAGAGGAGCCAAGCGACCATGCTCGTCACGCTGGATTCGAGTTTACGTAAGCCGCTCTATGTGCAGATTCGCGATCAGATTCGTGAACGCATCCTGGACGGTGGTCTTAAACCGGGCGACCGTTTGGAGCCCAGCCGCGAACTCGCTCATCACTTGGGAGTGCATCGGACCACCGTCGGCAACGCTTATGCTGACCTTGAGTCCGAAGGACTGATTCAAGGGACGGTGGGCCGCGGAACTTTCGTGAGGCCGCTGGGCGAAACACTGCGTTCCCCCCGCGCCGATACGCGCCGCCCCGCACACGACCTTTTCTGGGAAGGGTTTTTTCCGGAAGAGCCGCGTGATGATTCTCTCGGGCGCTTAATGGCCAGCTCCGTGGAAGAGGGGGTCATCTCATTTGCCGCCGCCCATGGCGCGGACGAGTTGACGTCCCCTGACCTTGTGCGCAGGGCCGCAGATGCTGTCCTGCGCCGCGAGGGAGGACGCCTGGTGCAGTACGGTTCCACCAGCGGTTACCGGCCGCTGATGGCCTATTTGCAAACTCGCCTGCGCCGCGACGGCATTCCCGTGGAGCTCGACGAAATCCTGGTGACTCACGGTTGCCAACAGTCGCTCGACCTGTTGCGGCGCGCGCTGGTCTCCCCCGGCGAAACGGTGGTATGTGAGAATCCCACTTACACCGGCCTCTGGAATGTTTTCGAGTCCCCGGGAGTCCGGCTGATTGGCGTGCCGGTCACATCCGAGGGGATGGATCTCGACGCACTCGAATCACTTCTCGAGCAGACACGCGTGAAGCTGATCTTCTGTAGCGCGACCTTTCAAAATCCCACCGGCTTCACCATGCCATTGGCGGCCCGGCAGCATTTGCTGGAACTTGCCCTGCGCTTTCAAGTTCCCATTGTTGAAGATGACGTGTACGGTGCGTTGCGGTATCGCGGTCGGCAGATTCCTCCGCTGAAGGCGCTCGACTCGGCAGGGCTGGTGATCTATCTGAATAGCTTTTCCAAGGTAGGGTTCCCGGGTCTACGCGTGGGCTGGCTGGTAGCTTCGCGCCCGGTCATTGAGCGCCTCCGGTTGGCGAAACAGCGCGCTGACCTACACACCAACCTGTTGGGCCAGGCCGTGGTACAGGAGATGGGCGCCCGCGGTTGGCTGGACAAATGGATTCGCAAGACCTGCAAGGTTTATGCCCACAAGCAGGACGTGCTGCGGCGCGCTATCGAGCGGCACTTCCCACCGGACGTTCATGTCGTCTACCCGGACGGGGGCATGTCACTTTGGGTGGAGCTGCCGGCGTTCATGGATGCCGCGGAGCTTCTGGTGAAGGCGCGCGAGCGGCATATGATCTTCGCCCCGGCGCGCTATTTCTATTTTCAGAATCCCAGGCACAACGCGCTGCGATTGTGTTACACGGCTCTTCCCGATGATAAGATTGAGAAGGGTGCGGCCATCCTTGGCGATCTGCTGAAGGCAGAGATCCGCCGGGCGAAGAAGGGAAGGCCCAGGTTACCAGTAGGCGCGAGTGTGGCCCTGGTGTGAGATTCAGGCCCGGGTGTGGGCTGATTTGAAATCGCGGCGCCTCAACGCCGCCATATCGCATGATGTAGCGGCGAGTTTATCCGTCAGCCGACGGACCAAATGGCGGCTCATAGCCGGCGCCACAAACGATTCACGCGCGACGGGTAAGTGAGATAGGGGGATCAGGGCATGGGATTCACCGAGTCCAATAAAATTGCTGAGCCGAGGAATGCCCCTCTGGAAATGAGCCCGGAGGAATTTCGCGCGCTCGGTTATTGCCTGGTCGATCAGGTTGCGGAATTTCTGGGATCACTGCCCACCCGGCGGGTGAGTCCGGGCGAATCGCCGAATGAGATTCGGGCCATTTTGGGCGACTCCCCGCTGCCCGAGCAGGGGACGGCCCCCGAGCTATTGCTGGAAGAGGCGGCGAAGCTGCTGCTCGAGCACTCGTTATTCAATGGCCACCCACGCTTTATGGGGTTCATCACCTCGCCCGCCGCCCCCCTGGGCGCGTTGGGAGAGTTATTGGCTGCGGCCGTCAATCCCAATGTGGGAGGCTGGGTGCTTGCGCCGATGGCGTGTGAGATGGAGGCGCAGACCATTCGATGGATCGCCGAGATGATTGGCTACCCGCGCGAGGCCGGCGGAATCCTGGTGACGGGCGGCACGATGGCGAACTTTCTCGGTTTTTTGGCTGGACGCAAGGCCAAAGTGACTTGGGATGCGCGCACTTACGGTATGGGGGGTGAGGGCGCCCAGCGGCTGCGCGTTTACGCTTCCACTGAAACTCACACCTGGATTCACAAGGCGGTGGACCTGTTCGGCACGGGGATGGATTCAATCGCGTGGGTCCCGGCGAAGTCGGACCAGCGGATGAACACCGCGGAGTTGCGCGAAATGATTCGTGCGGACCGGGCTAAAGGAGATTTGCCCTTCATGGTGATCGGGACGGCAGGCACCGTGAGCACCGGCGCTGTCGACCCGCTGCCGGAGATTGCCTCTATCGCGCGCGACGAGGGGCTGTGGTTCCACGTGGATGGTGCGTATGGCGGGTTCGCGGCGCTCGCGCCGGATGCGCCAGACGATCTACGGGGTATTCGCGAAGCCGATTCGGTGGCCGTGGATCCACACAAATGGCTCTACGCGCCGCTGGAGGCCGGGTGTACGCTGGTGCGCGACAGGAATGCGCTGCGCGACGCCTTCACTCAGAATCGCCCTTCGTATTACAAGTTACTGCAAGATGCGGAAGAGGCGGTTAATTACTTTGAGTATGGGCCGGAAAACTCCCGCGGCTTTCGCGCCCTGAAAATCTGGCTGGCAATTCGCCAGGCGGGGCGTGAAGGTTATGCGCGCATGATTGGCGACGATATTCGCCTGGCAAAAACCCTGTTCGGGCTTGCCGCTGCCCACCCTGAGTTGCAGGCCTTCCGGCAGGGTTTGAGTATCGCGACGTTCCGCTACGTCCCGCGCGACCTCCAGCCTGGGGCCGAAAAAGTGGAGGAATACCTCAACCGGCTTAATAGTGAATTGCTGGGGCGATTGCAGAAGAGCGGCGAAGCCTTTCTGACCAATGCGGTCATCGGCGGAGTATTTGTTCTTCGCGCCTGTATTGTGAATTTCCGGACTTCCCTCGCGGATATTCACGCGCTTCCCGGTATAATTACCCGTTTGGGCGGCGAGTTGGACCAGGTACTGCGGCCGGAGATTCTGCGAGGGAAACAGGCCGATGCCATAAAATCTTCAATCTGAGAAGGAGTATTACCATGTGGGAATATGACCAACCAATGAAATTGAAAGTAGGCTTGGCGGAAATGTTGAAGGGGGGCGTCATCATGGACGTCACCACAGCCGAGCAGGCCAAGATCGCCGAGGACGCGGGCGCCTGCGCTGTCATGGCGCTCGAGCGCGTGCCGGCGGACATTCGCAAAGAAGGCGGCGTGGCCCGCATGGCGTCCATCAAGATCATCAAAGAGATTATGGAGGTGGTCACCATTCCGGTGATGGCCAAGGCGCGCATCGGCCACTTTGCCGAGGCGCAGGTGCTGGAAGCCGTGGGAGTGGACTACATTGATGAGAGCGAAGTGTTGACGCCGGCCGACGAGGAAAACCACATCCTCAAGTGGAATTACAAAGTGCCGTTTGTTTGCGGAGCGCGCAATCTGGGCGAAGCGCTTCGGCGCATTGGCGAAGGCGCGGCAATGATTCGCACCAAAGGAGAAGCGGGCTCGGGCAATATCGTCGAGGCCGTTCGTCACATGCGCGCCATCACCAGCGAAATTCGCCAACTCACCACTTTGCGGGAAGAGGAACTGATGGCGAAGGCCAAGGAACTCGGTTCCCCCTACGACCTGGTGAAGTGGGTCAGCCAGAACGGCAAGCTACCGGTACCGAACTTCTCGGCGGGCGGAATTGCCACTCCGGCCGATGCGTCACTCGTGATGCAGCTTGGGGCAGAGGCGGTGTTCGTGGGCTCGGGCATCTTCAAGTCGTCGGACCCGGCGCAGCGCGCCAAGGCCATCGTTCGCGCCACCACTCACTACAATGAGCCGCAAGTCGTGGCGGAGTGCTCGGCAGAAGTCGGCGAAGCCATGAAAGGCCTGGACGTGCAGAAGATGGACCCCAAGGAATTGCTGCAAACGCGCGGGTGGTAAGGAAGGCTGTCCGTGGTCCGTCGTCAGTCGCCTGCTGCCACGCCATTTGCGAGCATCGATCCTCAGGCGGAACAATCCCCTGGTCCAAGAGGAAGGATAAATGATAACGGACCACGGATTACTGACGACTGACCACTGACAACTGACGACTGACAACTTCTTTTTCAATGAACAACGGCCACAAACCGGTTGGAATTCTCGCCATTCAGGGCGACTTTGCCATGCATGCCAAGATGCTGGATGCCATGGGGGCGCCTTGGATGTTGGTTAAGCACGCCGCGGACCTCGAGGCGGTAAGCGGACTTATCATGCCGGGTGGCGAGAGCACGACAATGTTGAAACTCTTCGAGCTTGAGGGCATTGGCACGGCTATCAAGGATTTTGCCGCGAAGGGAAAACCGATTTACGGCACCTGCGCGGGCGCGATACTACTGGCGAAGGAAGTTTCGAATCCGCCGCAGGAGAGGTTGGGCTTGATCGACATCGCCATTGAACGTAATGCGTACGGGCGGCAAATCGACAGCTCGGTGCAGGCGGGGGAGTGTCCTGAGCTTGCCGACCATCCCGTGGAAATGGTTTTCATCCGCGCGCCCATCATCCGCCGCGTGGGAGAGGGCGTGCGCGTACTGGGCCGGTGTGGAAACCTGCCCGTGCTGGTGGAGCAGGGAAACATCCTGGCGGGGACATTTCACCCTGAGCTGACCAATGATCCAACGGTACATCAATACTTTTTGAAGAAATTGCATGATTAGATCGCTTACTGATTTAGTGATTTAAGGATTGAATGACTGCTGACAGGACCCGTCTCACCGAGACATTTACGATTGAGGATGAAGACTGATCTCAATCACCAAATCGCTAAATCACCTGATCTCCCGACAGTGACATGACTGAACCCATCAAATCCCCATTGAAGATCCTGTTTGTTTGTGTTGGCAACGCTTGTCGAAGCCAGATGGCGGAAGCGTGGGCAAACCACTTTGGCAAGGGTAAGGTGCAGGCTTCGAGCGCGGGCTCGCATCCCTTCGGCTCGATCGTAAAGGATACTTACGCCGTTATGGACGAAAAGGGCCTTTCCCTGGACGGGCAATGCTCAAAGGGCTTGCGTGACGTTGCCGTGGCGGAAATGGATGTGGTGGTCGGCATGGGATGTGAAGTCGAGTGCCCCGTGCCTGCGGGCTTCAAAGGACTCGTGGTGGATTGGGAAATCCCCGATCCTTACGGCCGGAGCATAGACTCCTTCCGAAATGTGCGCGATATGATCGAGCGGAAAGTGCTTGAGCTGCTCGCGGAACTTGTTGCACCCGAAGTTGCCCCGTAGTGCAAGCGGCAAGCGGACCAGTTGTACAACGTAGCGGCAAGTTTACCTCGCCATAGGGCGGCGTAAAGCCGCCCCTACCTCAACCAGCACCGGAAAGCGGGCGTGCCCGGCAGGTTAACCGTGATAAAATGGCTCGGTGCAGGCAATTTCGGGTCATGTCGAGGACCATCAGCCGGTTTATGATCGCGGGAAAGCTTCGCGAAGAAAATCTCCAGGGAGGGCTGTGTGAAAGAGCATCCAGATAATTACGACGCGGAACTGTTGCTGCGTCTATACGACTTGCGGCGCGAAGCCAAGTTGCGGCAGGGGCGCGAGTGGTTTATTCGCGAGTTCCAGGCCAAGTCCTTTGATGACTACATTGCTCAAGCCCCGCCGGGATCGGAGAATAATGCTCTCTTCCGCATGACCGTCAGCTACTGGGATATGGCTGCATCGCTCGTAAACCACGGACTGATAAAAGAGGATCTCTTCTTCGAAAACACGCCGGAGTTTTGGATCATCTGGGACAAGGTCAGGAACGTGGCCCCAACCCTGCGGGAAAAGAACAAGAACCCCATGGTCTGGAAAAATCTGGAAAGGCTGGCGGAAAAGTACGAGGAGTGGATGTCGAAGCGGGCGCCGGAAGCATTGGAATCTCTGCGCCAGCGGCTGGCGATATCAGCACCCAAGAAATCTGCTTGAACACCTGCTGGGTATCCTTGCTCCGGCTCGTCTATCATCTCGAAATAAAACGGGGCCGCGCGCTGGTCGACGCGAGGCCCCGGTGACAGTCCCAAATCCGACGATCGGAAATTCAAGATTCAAAAGCCAAGATCCTAGACCTAAACGTCTAAATCCTAAATCCTAGATCCTAAATCCCAGCTCCTAATTCGGCAGCTTTACGGTAACGGTTTTGACCTCGGTATACTGCTGGAGCCCGTATTCGCCGAGCTCCCGCCCCATGCCGGACTGCTTGAAACCGCCAAAGGGCGCGGCGGCGTCAAAGACGTCGTAGCAGTTCACCCAAACCGTTCCGGCGCGGACGCTGTTGGCAATGGCGTAAGCCTTGCCGATGTCGCGGGTCCAGACCGCGGCCGCCAACCCGTACTCGCTCCGATTCGAGCGCTCCACAACTTCCTCAATGTCCTTGAACTTAAGGATGCTCATGACTGGTCCGAAGATTTCTTCCTTAGCGATTTTCATGTTGTCCTTGACGTCGGCGAAAACAGTGGGCTCAATGAAGAAGCCGCGATTGCCCACGCGGTTGCCGCCAGCGAGCAGGGACGCTCCATCCTTCTTTCCAGCTTCGATGTAGCTCATCACTTTCTCGAATTGGACGTCGTCTACCTGGGGGCCTTGTTCGCTGGTGGGGTCGAAGGGGTCGCCCACCTTGCGAGTTTTGGCGCGTGCGACGCTTTTTTCCACGAACTCGTCATAGGCTTTCGCTTCCACAAACAGGCGTGAGCCCGCGCAGCAACACTGACCTTGATTGAAGAACAGCGCGAAATGGGCGCCTTCAATGGCTTGGTCCATGTCCGCATTGGCAAAAACAATGTTAGGGCTTTTGCCGCCCAGTTCCAGCGTGACGCGTTTCAGGTTCGTCTTCGCCGCCGCTTCCATAATCAGATGGCCGACTTCCGTCGAGCCGGTGAAAGCAACCTTGTCGATGCCGTGGTGCCAGGCGATGGCGGCCCCTGCGGTGGGGCCATATCCCGGCAAAATATTGACCACCCCTGCCGGAAATCCTGCTTCCAGAATCAATTCGCCCACCCGCAGGGCGGTGAGAGGGGTCTGCTCGGCGGGCTTCAGCACCACCGTATTGCCTGCGGCGAGCGCCGGCCCCAGTTTCCAGGCTTGCATCAGGAGAGGGAAGTTCCAGGGAATGATTTGTCCCACGACGCCGACGGGCTCGTGGCGGGTGTAGCAGAAATAATTTCCGGCAATGGGAATGGTTTTGCCTTGGATCTTGTCAGCCCATCCCGCGTAGTAGCGATAGCAGCCGATGGTCAGCGGCAGGTCGGCTGCCTTAGCAACTTGAAAGGGCTTGCCATTGTCGAGCGATTCGAGCCGGGCCAACTCGTCGGCGTGTTTCTCGATCAGATCGGCGAGCCGGTGGAGTAACTGACCGCGTTCCGATGCCGCCATCCGACGCCATGGCCCCTTTTCAAAGGCCGCTCGCGCGGCGTGGACAGCCTTATCCACATCCGCGGCATCGGCTTCCGCCACGGGGCAGATTTCCTGTCCGGTCGCGGGGTTGATGGTGGGAAAGGACTTCCCCGATGTGCTTTCCACCCATTGGTTGTTAATAAGGAGCTTCGTCGCCCGGACGGCAACGTGCGCCTCAAAGGCAGCGGTAGTGGTTGCCATATTCTCCTCCTTAAGTCTTGAATTGAAAAAAGCCCGAGTACAAGTAAGAATGCCGGAGCAAGGAGCTAGAAGTTAGAAGAACGCGGCCGGATCCGCCATCCTGTCTTCTGACTTCCAGCTTCTAACTTCTAGTTGCATTAAAGTGCCGCGGCCCAGTGTGCAAATACTTCGCTGCCCACCCCTAGCCTGAATTTCCACGGAACGGAATTCGCCTAAGTTTTAGGGTTGTCAGCCGGCCCATTCTAGATGGTCAGCCGCAAAGGCAATCCATTCCACCAAGGGACTGGAACGAGTTTTTCCA
>JBEKLF010000031.1:0-49048 GCA_050010335.1 Terriglobia bacterium | reverse complement strand
CCCGTGATGTTCATGAAAACAAAAGGACAAAAAATGTCACAACGCCGCTACCCCGTGATGTTGATGAAAAACAAGCTAGTTATGGCGCGTACCCCGTGATGTTGATGATAATAAATGTACTTGTGCGCCGGGATAAACAGGCAGGAAGCAGAGGATGAAAGCTCCTCACGAGAAAGGAGTAGCGAACCACTCGGCCCCGAGTTCTGCACGGGATGTCGCGAGGAATGCGGAAAATTCAGGTGAGACAATGAAACTGACTGCCGACCTTGAAACTCATACATCTCGCATCGGAAATCGCAGATTTGAAATTGCAAGTTTCACATCTACCGATCATCCGATGGCCCGAGGGGCCGATAATTCTAGACTACTTGGCTTTGGGTCCGGCGGCGGCAGGAAGGGGTTGCAGCAACTGTTCCTTGCGGTAGACGAGCGTGTTGGTGTCGTAGGCGGCGATTTCAAAATCGTGGCCATGGGTAATCGCGTCGCAGGGGCACGCTTCCACGCAGTATCCGCAGAAGATGCAACGGTTGTAGTCGATGTTATAAACCTGGGCATAGCGTTCCGCGGCGCTGATGCGGTGATTGCCGGTATTCTCGGCGGCCTCGATGTAAATGCAATTTGCCGGGCAAGCCGCCGCGCAAAGGAAGCAGGCGACGCATTTTTCCAGACCGTTTTCGTCGCGGCGCAGGACATGGACGCCACGGTAGCGATCTTCAAAGTGCACGGGTTCGGCGGGATAATTCTCGGTCACCGTGGGTCCGAGCATCATCTTGAAGGTGGTGGCAAATCCCTTCGCCAGCGCCACCGCCGAATCGGTCATTTCCCGGACAATGTTTGGCATAGCCCCTCAATGAAAGCACCGAACCGGGTTCGGCCCGAGGCGAGCACGCTCACCCTAGCAAATAGTATAGCGGATGGCTTGATGCCGGTCAAATTCGCCGATCCCGCCGCGCTCGTTACGAGCAAGCGCTTAATATTCCACCCTGCGGCACGATTCCGAGCAACCCCCCAGCCTCGGGGGGAATCGAAAAGGCAAGGCCGAGGTGTGCTTGTCAGGACGGCCGCAAGGGGTGTAGACTGAACGGGTGGGCTCCCTGGGCAGAAAGAAATTGTAACTCGATCCGGCTCGCCATGCGGCCTTACGCCGAGGAGAATTCTATGAAGAAGTGGGCAATCAGCTTCGTCACAGGGCTATTGGCGGGAGCAATGTTCCTCCCCATCGGGCGGGCAAGTGACACCAAGCTGCCGCCGCCTCCAGGAAGTCAGCTCATCCCCGCCGGGAGCCTCTTACACGTGCGCCTGACCTGTACCCTCACGTCGAAGACCAGCAAGCCGGGCGACCCCTTTACGGGGATTGTCACAACCCCGATTACTGTGGACGGAAAAGAAATCATTTCTGAGGGGAGTTCGGTGGAAGGACACGTGGCGTTTGTGAAGCAATCGGGCCGCGTCTCGGGCATAGCCCAAATGCGTATCGTTTTGGACGACATTATCACCACCAATGACGTCAAGCTGGCGCTGCCCGCGGGCCTTGACGATATGAATGCCGGCCCTTGCGCCAAGACCACCGGCGACGAGGAAGGCACCATCAAGGGCTGCGGCAAGAACAAGAAGGATGCCCTCAAGGATGCCGGCATAGCAGGGGCCATGGGTGCGGGGGCGGGCTCGATGGTCGGCCTGGGTTCAGAGATTGACTGCCGGTATTACGGAAACTGCGGCGGGCCCGGGTTCGGCGCTTCCATCGGGATCGGAGCTGGGATCGGGGCCGGCACAGTCCTGATCTACGACCTTCTGAAACACGAAAAGCACATCATCCTGGTGCAAGGTACCACCATGACCTTCGTCATCAGCCGGTCGGTCGACGCGAGTACGGGCAAGCCGCTGGAGCCGACGCCGCCCGACGAAGCCGCCAAACAGTGACCCAGCGTGCTGCGAATTTCTGGAGAGCACGTGCTTAAGCCGGAGAAACTCTTACGAACCTCAGCTATCCCTTCCCGGAGGAAACGCGGATGAGACGAGCGTGCTCGTTCGCCGTCGTGATGATCGGGATTACTGCGGCTGCGAGTCTCTGGGCACAGAGCGTGGATAATGGCGACATTGCCCTGCCCTCCGGAACCCAGCTCGTGGTGACACTCACGATGACTTTGAGCACGAAAGGAAGCGAAGAAGGCGATCCGTGGGCGGGGAAGGTGGAGGAACCCATTTTTGCCGAGGGACAGGAAGTGGTTCCCGCCCAAAGCAAAGTGCGCGGCAAGGTAACCTTCGTTAAGCCGGCGGGCCGTGCCACGGGAAGGGGCGAGATGCGCTTGGTGGCGGAAACGATTTCGACCCCCGAGCGAGGGACCTTCACGATCGTGGCTAAACTCCAGGATGCCCAGGACAACAGCGGCACCAAAGTGAAGGATGATGAGGGAACCGTTGAGGGCCCCGGCAAGAGTGCTAAGAGCGCCGCCAAGGAAGCCGGCATTGGCGCCGCCGCTGGCGCCGCAGTGGGCTCCATCGCGCATGGAGGGAGCGGAGCCCTTTACGGCATGGCCATCGGCGCCATGGCAGGGATAGTCCATAGCGTGGCCAAGAAACATCAGGGACCACTCCTGCCTCCCGGCACGGAACTGACCTTTGTTTTGGATCGAACCTTCCTGTCAAAACACATCACCCCGCCGCCGGCCTCTAACTCATCTTCACAATAGACCGTGGGGTATTATCCAAATATTAAAGCTTCTTCTCAATGTCACCGAGGATTTGCTTGCCGTGAAAGCGGCCGTTCTCGATGAAGATTTCGTTGGTATCCATGCCGGCGATGATGACGCCGGCGAGATAAATTCCTGGGACATTGCTTTCGAGTGATTCGGGATTGCATTTGGGACGGTGGGTTGTGGCGTCAATTTCCACGCCGATATCACGGAGAAAACGAAAATCGGGATGGTACCCGGTGAGCGCGAAAACAAAGTCATTATCGAGGCGCAGGACTTCCCCGTTGCTCCGGTGCACGCAGATGGCGCCGGCAACAATCTCCTTCACCTCGGATTGCGGCAGGGCGCGAATGGAGCCTTCCTTGATACGATTTTCGATGTCGGGCCGAATCCAGTATTTGATGTGCGAACTGAGCGTGGGCTCGCGGTAAACCAAGGTAACCTCTGCTCCATGGCGCCAGAGGTCCAGCGCGGCGACGGCGGCGGAGTTGGCCCCACCGATCACGGCCACTTTGCGGCGGTAGTAAGGATGGGGGTCGGTGTAATAGTGCGAAACCTTAGGAAGCTCCTCGCCCGGAATGCCCAGCAGGTTGGGCAGATCGTAATAGCCCGTGGCGATGATGGCCTTCTTGGTGATGTACTCGGCGTGGTGGCCTTCGGAAGTCTCGGTCTCCACGCGAAACTCACCGTCATGCCCGCCGATCCCCGTGACCCTCTCTTGGAAATGGATGGGCAAGCGGTAGAAATCTGATACCCGGCGATAGTACTCCAGAGCCTCGGCGCGATGGGGCTTGGTGTTTAAACTAGGGAGCGGCAAATCACCGATTTCCAAACGCTCGCGCGACGTGAAGAACGTCATCGTCGAGGGGTAGTTGTAGATGGAGTTTACCAGGACGCCTTTTTCCACTACCAGGAGCTTTAGATTGCTTGCCACCGCTTCAATCGCGCAAGCCAGACCGGTGGGCCCCGCGCCGACAATCAGGATATCCAAAGGTTCGTCCATCGTCGTTCACGCTCCCGAGAGGAGGATTTCGGAGTCCAGGACCTGCTCGCTGAATCCCGCATCCTATCACCCCGCTTCGCCTTCACTGCTTCGCCCGCTCCGTCAACAACTCGGCCAGTTCTCTCTTCACACTCGCGTAAGTGGCCAAAAGCTCCGGAGTTGCTTCCGCCAGTTCGTTCTTCCAAACGAAGGTATGCCGGCCGGCGAGTTCAATCAGGACGCCGATGCCGTTGCCCAAGTGGTATCCCACAGTTCCAAACTGCCGCACCGTCTCTCCAGAAAGATCCAGCAATGCCACAAAGCCCGCCTTCTCCACGCCCGGGTAACGCGCAAACTGTTCAAAGGTGACGAATTGGAAGCCGGCTTTCAGCAGACTCTCCAAGCGGGCAACCTGCGCAGGATTCAAGGCGGGCGGCGAAATCTCAGGCACGCTCCTCCCCTTCGCCCCGCCGGGACTTGAACTGCTCGCGCTCGATGGCATAGAGCACTACGCGGATTCCCTTATGAATCGCTTCCCTTTCAAAGTGCATGCCGATGCGGTCCATCACCCGCAGAGAATCCCGGTTGGCGGCCTGGACGATGGCCGCAATTCGTTCGATATTTCTCACCTCGAAACCGTAGGCCAACGCTTGGCGCGCCGCCTCCGTGGCCAGCCCCTGCCCCCAATGCGAAGGGGCCAACCACCAGCCAATTTCCACGTCGGGTCCCGCTGGCAAGTGCTGTAGGCCGCAGATTCCGATCAGCGAATCACTGTCTTTCGGGAGCAATTTCCATAGGCAGATTCGGTATTTTTCCCAGTTCTCACACTGGCGGGCCACAAACTCCTGGACGCGCTCGTCAGGCCACGGCTCACCCGTGGTGATATATCGTACCACGAGGGGGTCGGCGGTAAGCTTCCGAAACTCCTCCCAGTCTTCGTTCACCCAAGTGGCGAAACGCAAGCGGTTCGTTTCCAAAATCACGTTTTGCGTCCGGTCTGTCAGACCATCCATGTAAAACCCCCGTGGGCTTCCTCGCTTCCAGCCAGTAAATCCAAGCTTGCTTTCGCACGCCGTTATTCAGAATGACCTCCGCCCTCGCGCGCACGAACTCACCCCGGTGCGGGGCTTCGGGAATGAATTCCTCGACTCCATCCAAAACCCTAAGATCACGCGCCGGCTGCCGCAGTTGAAAGAGTTCGCCGCGAACCCATTTCCCTCCGCGGTTCGACGGCCGCGCACCCGGATAGCGTCCCAAAGTGAAAAGCTCCGCGGCAACCTTTGCTTCCGTGAGGAACCTCGCGCCGAGGCGTACCAAGTGGTGGTGCAATTCAAAGCCCCGCCGCAAGGTGCCGTAAACGAACAACGAGCGGCAGTCCCCCGCTCCCGCCGGTCCCGAAATTGTGCCGCCCAGCCTCTGGCCCATACGTGTAGTGCTAAACACCAACCAGTTCGAGCGCCGCAAAGATAAGGTTCACCAGAGAGCGCACAGAGGCCACAGAGAAAAGCATTTCTGCGTGCGGGTGGAGACCAGACTCCCTAGTTTATTGATCCACATTTTTTCTCCGTCTGCCCTCCGTGACCTCTCTGGCCTCTGTGATGAAATTCTTCTTGGATTGCGGCTCGGCCCGCGCCAGGAGTTCTGGCGTAAGAGCCCCCCGATTTCCTTGGAAAGCTATATCCGGGAATTAAGTCTCGGTTTCCAGCGTCGCGATGATACGGCGCAGGGCGGCGAGGATCTCCTCCCGCTCCACGTTGCTCTTGCGGAATTTCAGAACCAGCTTGAATTCCTTGGCGGGAGGAACATAGTTGAAAACCGCATGCTGCGCCTTCTTGTCGGGGTTCCGTTCCGCGCGCGCTTGTTCGCGGTTTACCAGACCCAATGCAAACCGCCGAACCAGGTCGCGCATTTTCGTTTCGGTCGGTTGCCGTGCCACTTGCAGCAATTGGGATTTGGAAAGCACACCTGCTTCGATGCACTGTGCCTTTACCGAGTCCGGAATGGTGCGCAAACTCAGGGTTTCTGTAATCGAGGAGCGCGATTTGGCGATGCGGTTGGCGATTTCCTCATGGGTCAAGGCAAAGCGGTCCGCCAAGGACTGCACGCCGTCCGCCTCTTCAAAGGGCGTTAAGTCCTTACGTTGCAGATTCTCGATGAGGGCGATTTCCAGCGTCTCGCCATCGTCCACGTCTTTTTCGATGCAGGGCAATTCCCGCAGACCCGCGGCGCTCGCAGCGTGGTAGCGGCGCTCGCCGGAAATAATCATGAACTTGTCTGAATCCGCCATGTAGCGCACCAGCAACGGTTCCAGCACACCTTTGTCACGCACGGACTCGGCAAGGCTTTGCAAATCACCCAACTCCTTGCGGGGCTGATCGGCGTTGGGCTGAATTTGCTCGATGGGAATCATGCGGCCAATGGCGGCCCCGCTGCGGGAGATGATGTCCTCGACGTAGTGCGAGTTGTGTCGCATCTTGACGGTAACGGGCAAACCAGCGCGTCTAACTGACACGTTGTATAACCTCCCTGGCGAGCTGCGCGTACTCGGCCGCCCCGCTGGAACCGGGGGCGAAACTAAAGATGGTTTCCTTGTAAGCGGGACTCTCCTCCAGGCGCACGTTCTTCCCGATCACGGTTTTGAAAACCTTGTCGCCAAACACTTCCCGAACCTGCTTATAGATATCACGCGCTAAATTGGTGCGCTTGTCGTAGAGCGTCACGATAACGCCCAGTAACTGTAACTCCGGGTTGGGGCGCGCACGGATGCGCTCCAGCGTTTCCAGCAAGTCATCCGTTCCTTCCAGCGAGTAATACGAGGCCTGGATGGGCACCAGCAAATAGTTGGCCGCCACCAGCGCATTGACGGTAATGATTCCCAGCGCCGGCGGCGTATCAATCACAATCAGGTCAAAGTCATCCCGCGTCCCGGCCAGCGCATCTTTCAAACGGAAGGGGGCGTCAAACTGGCCCACCAGGTTCGCCTCCAGTTTGGCCAGCGCAATCCTGGCGGGCACCAGGCAAAGGTTCGCCACTTTGGTGGGATGCAAAACGTCCTTTACCGTCACGTGCGAGTCAGAGAGCACATCGTAAATTGAACTCTTGATTTCATCCGGAGAGAAAAAGGTCAGCGTGGTGTTGGCCTGCGGGTCAAGATCAATCAGCAGTGTTCGCTGCTGCTTCAGCGCGAAGGCAGCAGCCAGATTCACGGCTGTCGTGGTCTTCCCGACGCCGCCCTTCTGGTTCGCTATGGCAATTACGGTTGCGGCCATTTACGGGACTCGTGATTACGGGATTTGGGACACGGGTTACGGGACACGGGATTTGGGGTCAGGAATTAGGGATTCAAGTAATGCTTATTCATGATTGCGAACTATAAACTATCAAAGAAGGATACGGTTCCAATCCCCGTGTCCCGTGTCCCGTATCCCGATTTCACATCTTATACCGTCCCATGTCTTCGTCGCCCAAATTCTCCAGCCACTTACGCATTTCCTCGTTACTGACTTTGTCCGTGTTGTTCCCGGAATTCTTGGAACTTTTCAAAACCTCATCCTCAACGTAAATCGGACAATCTACGCGTAAAGCAAGCGCCAAGGCGTCGCTAGGCCGGGAATCGATCGACATCATCTGGCCATCCCTTTCCAGCCAAATCAGGGCATAAAAGGTGTCGTCGCGAAGTTCGCTCACCACCACTTTTTGGACGTTGGTTTCCAACCCCAGGAGCAAGTTCTTCAGCAGGTCGTGCGTCATCGGGCGGGGCGTTGTGACTTTTTCGATCTCCAGAGCGATGGCGTTGGCTTCATAGATTCCCACCCATATGGGCAGCACCGCCGTCCCCCCCACATCCTTGAGAATAACGATGGGCATGTTGGTGACAGGATCCATGACCAAACCCCGGATTTTCATTTCCACTTCCATACGCCCCCCCTGTTCATTGCCGATTGGCGAATGCCGATTTTCAATTGATAGTCCTCAGTGGTAAGCGAACCGTTTATGCAAACCTGAGAACTGATGACCGATGACTTTCGCAAATGCAATCGTCCATCATCAATCGAAAATCGTCATTCATCGTTCGTCAATCGTCAACCCGCTCGCCCACCAGGCTATTGGGTCCGGAGGAGGTCACCTTTACTTGCCGGTAACATCCTATATCGGCGGGTTCACCTGGAAAGTTGAGAACCTTGTTGCTGGTTGTCCGCCCCACGGCCTGCCCTAAGCGAGGCTGATAGCCTTCCACGAGCACTTCGAACACCTGTCCAACCAGCTTATAATTGCGCCGCAATTGAATCTGGCGCTGCACTTCCTGCAATTCTGCCAGGCGGCGGCCTTTCTCTTCTTCCGGAACCGTGTCGACAAATTCCAGCGCGGCGGTGTTCGGCCGTGTGGAAAACTTGAATGAGAAAACCTGGTCGTACTCAACTTCTTTCAGCAATGAAACCGTCTGCGCAAAATCCTTTTCGCTTTCGCCACAAAAGCCGACGATGATGTCGGTGGAAAGGCTAATAGCACGCCGCGCCTTGCGGATGCAATGAATTTTCTCCAGGTATTCATCGCGCGAGTAGCCGCGCAACATGCGCGCCAGGACTTCCGAGGAGCCCGCCTGCACCGGCAAATGGATCTGATCGCAAAGCACCGGGTGGGAATCAATGGCCTCGACGATGTCGGAAGTGAAGAAGCGTGGATGGGAAGTGGTGAAGCGCACGCGTCGCACGCCGGGCACCTCCGCAATGCGCGCGAGCAGCTCCGCAAAGCTCCAACGCGCGGGCGTCGGATCCCTCCAGGCATTCACGATCTGGCCCAGAATCTGTACCTCCGTGTAACCGGCGTCCGCCAGGCGGCGGCATTCGGCAATTATCTTTGCGCCAGAACGGCTGCGCTCCGGTCCCCGCGTCATCGGCACCACGCAGAATGCGCAACGCTGGTCACAGCCTTCGATGATCGTCAGGTATACGCGGAAGCGGTTGTCGCGGCGGGTGAACTCGGTCTCAAAACAATCCTCAGTTTCGAGGCTTAATCCCTTCACTCGGCGGTTTCCGGATTCGAGTTGGGCGAGCAGATCCGGCAACTGGGCATAGCTTGCCGAACCGCACACCAAGCTGACGTGCGGCGCGCGCTCAAAAAAGCGCTCGCCCTCCTGCTGAGCGACGCAACCCAGCACGCCAATAATCTTCCAGGCGGCCGAGCCGTCCTTGCGAAAGGTCCCTAAGCGGGAGAATACTTTTTGCGCAGCCTTTTCCCGAATGCTGCACGTATTGTAGAGAACGATATCGGCTTCCTGGTGGGAACCAACCGGGTGGTAACCGCGCGCCATCAGCACGCCCGCAACTTTTTCCGAATCGTGGACGTTCATCTGGCAGCCGAAGGTCTCAATGTAAAAGCCTTTGCCGTCACCTGCGAGACCTGGGGCAACCGCGCGGTCCGCCGTGGACAACACCTCCATACCCAAGCCTCCTTGCGATGGGGCGTTGCCGATTTGAATTAAGTCATTTCCCATGGAGTAGCACTGAGCCGACAAGAACAGTATAGCTTGAAACCAAGTGTTTGAGTAGCAAGAGCAAGCGGATCGAATCATCGGGTCAGCGGGTAATTGAGTGTTCGGGCAATCTGCGATCGGCGACTGGTGAATCGCCATTTTCGAAGTCAGCATTTTGATTCATCTTCTCTCCTGAAATCTTCGATTGCCGATGTGGGAAAGGGTGTCACGCGGGGGTTGGCTGTCGGCATCGCCCGCATTCCCTCTTCCGCCATCTTCTGTCCCCTACCGCAACATGGTGATGGCAATAGCTTAGTGCATCTCGCAAAGTGCATTGAGGATCGCAATTGGGATGAAACTGCACGAAACCGTGCATGGGCCCAAAGCTACCACCGATATGGTGAATCTGGTTCACCGGCCCTGACGTAGTTATCGCCATTTTTCATACACATACGCTCGATTAGAGTTGGCACGTCAATTGCCTACAGAAGTAGTGGTTGCTTCCCCCAGAACAGGCGACAGAGTTTTATGGGGGCAGGAGGCGAGTATGAACAAGCTAATGATGGTAATGGTCATCGGTTTGGCGCTGGCCGCAACTGGCTTCGCCCAAGAGCGGGGTGGCTTCGGCGGCGGACATTTCAGCTACAACGGACGCGGAGCTAGCGGCCAATTCTCCGGACAAACGTCCCGGGGAGGAAGGTACGAAGGGGGTTTTTCGAGATTCCGTCGTGGGTACGGCTACAGGGGGCCTAGCATTGGATTTGACTTCTCCTATGACCCAGTGCCCGCGTACGCATATCCTGATCCTTATTATGTCGCTCCCGCGTACTACCCGCCCGCGTACTACCCGCCTGTGGTAGGAGGGGTCGTGGTTGGCAGAGGATTTGCACGAGGCCGTGCGTTTGTCGGTCGCGCCGGCGAATGGCGCGGTTTTAGACGGTAAGATTGCAACACTGAAGTAGAGACCTGGATCGTTTGCCCGAGACCCAGAGCCCACGGTGGGGAAACCCGCCGTGGGCTTTTCTATTGACTCGAACATATCCGCCACAAATCAAGGTTCTCACACAGACTCAAGCGTGGTCTGCGCCAGCCTATGAACTCTGCCCGTGTGCGCTCAGATAAAGAGGGGTACCCCCTCGTCGCCGATATCGCAGAGGTAAACTCGCCCCTACATTATCAAATGTCCCACTACCGCCAATTGAGGTTTTTACGCAGGTCCCGCGTGGGCGCTATACAATAGCCGGGTTGGGGGGTGATTTCCGGGGGTGATGCCCCGGCTAATGTATGGATTCCCTCGGGCATCCAAACTGGAGATTCCGCCGACAACCATTCGATTCCCGAAGCGTTCAGTGGGCGAAAAGACAGCCCCGGGAGAAAACTCATGAGCCGGCTTTGGATTGCATTGCGGTCAATTATTTATGTGCCGTTGTTCCTGGTGGCCTGGGGATCGGTCGCGCTACTCTGTCGCGCTCTCGACCAGTTCATTCCACTCAGGGTTCCTGGCTGGTTGGTTGTTCCGGGTGTTGTGCTGTTCTTGGCGGGCGCCGGCCTCGCGCTCTCGACGATAGGGTTATTCATTTTCGAGGGCCGCGGTACCCCGGCGGTGTTTGATCCTCCCACAAGGTTCGTCCCGCACGGGCCTTACAAACGTGTCCGGAATCCCATGTACATCGGCGGGGTCGCGATGCTGCTTGGATGGGCCCTTTATCTCAACTCGGTCGCAATGGCTTTGTATTCGATGGGCGTATTTCTACTGATTCACACCTTCGTCGTCTTCGCCGAAGAGCCCGGCCTGCGGAAGAGATTCGGGCAGGAGTACGAAAACTATTGCCAGGCCGTGCCGCGTTGGATTCCGCGCTTTACCCGTCGACATCTTCCAACATAACCAGCGGGATCAGCTCTTGCACGGCGGCCAAGTCCGCCACTTTTGTTCCTTCCATGGCTACCGTGGCGGCACTCGCAGCGATGGCCATGCGGAAGGCTTGGCGAAAGGATAGGCCGGCGATAGCCGCGTAAGCCATTGCCGCCACCATCGTATCGCCTGCCCCCACGCTACTTCGCACCTTGACAGCGTGCGGCGTGGCGAACAGCGAATCCTTTCCGGCCACGCCTACAGCACCCTCGGCCCCCAATGAAATCAAGACCTGCTCGCTTCCCATCTTCATCAAGGTGCGAGCTGCTTCCACCAATTCTCGGCGCGAGTGCAATGTGGTTTTCAGAAGGTCTTCCACTTCCGCCCGGTTGGGCTTGATCAATAACGGTCCGGCCGCGAGGCCATGTTTCAGCCCTGGCCCCGCGGTATCCAAAAAGCATTGGGCGCCATGCGTCTTGGCGGCGTGAATTAAATCCGCAAATATCTCGGGCGGCGCATCCGGCGGCAGGCTGCCGGAAAAAACCATGACTTCGCAATGGGGCGCGTGCGCTTCGACCTTCCGCCGCAGTTCGTCCAAGTGCCCAGGGGTAACTCGGAAGCCGGGCTCATTCAGCTCGGTCTCCGTTCCCCTCTCGGGGTCGTGGATCTTCAGGTTGACGCGGGTTTCCCCAGGGACATTGACGAAATCCGCGGGAATTCCCTCGGCGCTGAGAGCGTCGAGGATGAATCGGCCATTGCTCCCCGCCACCAGTCCCAGCGCGCAGACCGTGGAGCCCCAACGCTGGAGGGCTTTCGCCACGTTAATTCCCTTCCCGCCCGCGTCCACACGGTCCACTTCACCCCGGTTGGTTTTTCCGATTTCAAAACGAAAGACGGTTACGCTCTTGTCGATCGCGGGGTTCAAAGTGACGGTGGCAATCATGCTAAAGTTGCCCCGCCACCGACGTGGCCAGGCCCTTCAGTTGCTTTTCTGCTTTGACCGTGTCAGTCCCGACAGGATTGAGGTTGAGGTAATAGCGCACTTTCCCCTTTTGGATGTGAATGGCATGGCTCGAGTCAAGATAGGCCGTGTCCCAGTTGCCCGTCACAGCCGTGTTCGGTCCATAATATGTGCTCAGTTTATCGAAGGTATCTTTGGCAACGGCGGCTGATGGGTCTACATAGATTCGGAAGAGGAGCTTGCGGGGCATTCCATTTGTTGATTGATAGGTACAATCTGTACCCGTGACATGGTCTTGAGCTGGGGGAGCTGTAGTCTTCGCCGGCGGGCCGTAAGGTTGTTCCAGCATCTTTGCCAACTGCGCGGTCGGCAACATTGCGCATGCGTCGGAAGGAGGATCCTTCGCTTGCAGCGCAAGATTGCTGAAAAACAAGGTGAGGGTCAAAAACACCGCAATCGAAAAGGCGCGAAGATTGGGCAACCGCAAATAGCTCATCTGGGGGGCCTCCTTCGAATTTCCGTATTGATTTCCCGGCTGAACGCTAAGCTACCCCGGACTACATTTTAATGCAAGGCAGCGACTCCAGGAGGCACCTATGGCAAAGCCGCGAAAGCGCAAGTGGAAATGGCCGCACGTGCAGGCGAGAGATCTGGTGCATACGTTGCGCACCGCGGTTGCCGCAGTGGGATCCGTGCTGATCGCGCGTCTCCTCAGGCTGCCCGAGTCATACTGGGCCGCCATTACCACGATGGTCGTGATGCAGTCCACGCTGGGCGCAGAGCGCTCACCATCTCGCGCCAACGCCTTGTGGGAACGGCGCTGGGCGCCACGATGGGGGCCTTGCTTGCAACCTTCGCGGGGAAAACCGTTCCCGTGTACGGCGCGGGCATCTTCCTGTGCGGAGTAATCTGCGCGGCGCTTCGCATGGAACGAAGCGCCTTCCGATATGCCGGGATCACGCTGACCATCGTATTACTGATAGCTCACACCCAGCCTGCGTGGATTATCGCGGTCCATCGCTTCATCGAAATATCGCTGGGTATTGCCGTAGGATTGCTCTTAACCGTCATTTGGCCTGAATCCCCGGCCGTCGCAAGCTAAGTCGGCGAGGTGGACGGGGAGGATGCCCACGGTCCCACTCCGGTTCCCTGGGAGCGCGGCCATCTTGGCCGTTCTCCTTTTCGAAGCGGGCTGGACGTCCGCGGTCCAAAATGAGTCAACTGTCAGTACTCAAAGTCCACCGGCACAAAAAACCAAACTGCAATAGTACCTCTGTGCGCTTGACATTATGTCTTGGGAGGTGTTATGGCTACGTCTGTAGAGGATACTTCGGGGTCTTTCACTTGGGGGGCACCCATGCCCCTCGTCACCCCTTCAACTCAGGAGGCCCGATGACAAAGGCAAACGGACACTGGCAGAGAACTACGCTCGTCGTAGCAGGCATGGCGGTATTGGCTGGCCTCAGCGCGCAGCCCTTAATGGCATCCACAGTTTTTGTGGGCACCTGCGTTGCAAAGGTGACCCAGTATTCTACGATCCAGGCGGCAGTCAACGCTGTCAAGCCCGGATCAACCATCCGAGTATGCCCGGGGAACTACCCCGAGCAAGTCGTGATCGACAGGAACCTGACCTTGGCGGGATTCGATTCTCGAACCGCGGATAACCCTGTAGTGGTAATACCCTCGGGCGGCTTCGTGGCCAACACCGCGAGCCTTACCACCGCTGGCGTCATTGCCGCGCAGATCCTGGTGACATACCCCGCTACGGACGTAACCATCAGCTATATCGCCGTCGATGGTTCAAATAGCAATTTGAATGGTGGCTGTAGTGACCCCCGGCTGATTGGAATCTACTTTCAGGGGGCGTCAGGAAGGCTCGACGATGTTGCCGTCCGCAACCAAGCTCAGAACTCCGATAACTTTGGTTGCCAATCCTCGGCGGGCCTCGGCATCTTCGTCGAGAGTGGTGATTCCAAGAATTCGACGGTCAGGATCGAAAACAGCACTGTCCGCGGCTACCAGAAGAATGGGATTACCGCTGACGAGGATGGAACAACGGTCACGATTAGCGGCAACTCGGTGGTTGGGGCAGGCCCCGTGGATACCGCCCAAAACAGCATTCAAGTCGCGTATGGAGCCACGGGGACAGTAGAAAACAACACCTTGGCAGATGATGTCTATGACGGTACAGGATACGTGAGCACGGGTATTCTCATTTACGGTTCCGGCCGTATGACGATCAGGCGCAATTCCGTGACGAATACGCAGACCGGGATCGTGACGTGGACGGACGGCAGCCTCACCGCCAACGGCAACGAAATTGCCAACAACTTGGTGACGAATACGCACGTCGGCGACGGAATCGACGTTTGCAGCAACTCCAACACCATCACCGGGAACACGGTGTTCAGTAGCGACGAAGCGGGAATTCACCTGGACAGTACCTGCGTTTCGACCGGGAGCACCAACTTCGTCAGCCGGAATACGGTGAATGAGGCGTGTGCTGCAATCCTTCAGGGAGGGTCGGGCAATTGGTTGACGTGGAACATGTATGCTAACGTGGCCAACACAATTCTGGCTGGCGACGTTTGCACGGTGGTTACCCCCAGCACACTGTCGAAGAGTCAGGTTAGTTCACAAGGGCACGCTTTTAGCCCGGCGAGGCCTTAAGGACAAGAAACACATTCGAGGGCAGGCCGTCACGATGAGATCAGGATTCTTGCTCGGGCTGTTGATATTGGCGTGCGCAAGCGCTTCCGCTTAAACCGCGATGCTTCACCATCGCTCCCCCGACACGGGGGCCAAATTTCGTGAGCTTCCCCCGCCCCCCTTGATGCAAGGGATCGGAGAGGCCGGCCTGAAAATCACCACGAGCTCCGAGCAAGCCCAGGCCTACTTCAATCAAGGTCTCAGACTCCTGCACTGCTTCTGGGATTTCGAGGCTTACCGCGCCTTCAAAGAAGCCGCGCGGCTTGACCCTTCTGCGGCCATGGCTTACTGGGGCGAGTACGAGGCTCTGAAAATGAGCGGGAGGCATGGGAGCGTGCGCGAGGAAAAGGACGCGGCGCTGGCCAAGGCGAAATCGCTCGCTGACCATGCTTCCGACCATGAGCAGTTGTACATCCGCGCGGCCGCGCACGAAAGACATGACGATGATTCGGGTGACTCCGAGGCCTACCGGCGCGTGATGGAAACCCTGATCGATCGCTACCGCGATGATTTGGACGCCCAGGCGTTCCTGGCTTTGGAAGAAATGAACGGTTACAAAATCAACGGACATCCAAATGGCGGCGAGCTTTACTCCCAGGCCCTTCTGCGCAATTTGCTGGCCGCCCATCCGGACAACGCCGCCGCCAATCACTACTGGATTCACGCCATGGAAGGTAGTTCGCGGCCGGAGGAGGCCCTGCGGAGCGCCGACGCGCTGGGACGTCTGGCGCCCAACTCCGGCCACATGGTCCATATGCCGGGCCATATTTATTGGCGAGTGGGAGATTACGAGCGAGCGCGGCAAGCCTTCATCGTGTCCACGCGAGCCGACGAAGCCTATATGGCGGCTCAGCAGATCCATCCCGATGAAGATTGGAACTACGCCCACAACCTTGCTTATCTCGTGGCGGCTTGCGCGGAAGCGGGGCGATATCAGGAAGGATTACAGTGGGCTGCGAAACTGCGTGGCATGCCAGCTCCCACCGGCATGACCTCCGCCCGCTTCGCCATTTGGGCCGGAGGGAGCGTGGCCCGCCTGCGCATCCGCTTCAGCGATTGGAAGGCCGGGGAGACTGAAACCATCGAGTTCGGCACCGACGCAAGCGCGGCAAGCCCGGCAGCCAAGGATTATGCCGAGGGTCTCAGACTTTACGCCAAGGGCATGGCCGCCATTGAACGCGGCGACCCCAAGGGGGCGTTCGAGAAGTCGGAAACTCTCGATGCCATGCTGTGGCGGCTGGAAGCGTCGAAACCCAAGGAGAAAGATCTAGATGAGGACGAGGACGAGGAAAAGAGCCAGGAGGCGGACGATGACGGCCTGACCTCGGTTCTGAATCTCCTCGGGACTCTGTCGCTCGACCTGCGCGCAAACATCAAAAGCGTTCAGGGAGGAGACGCGGAGGCACTCCAGCTTTTTCAGAAGGCGCTTGAATACGAGCAGGACCTTGGTTACTCCGAACCTCCGCAATTCTTCCGCCCCGAACAGGAAAGCCTTGGCGACGCATACCTCGGAACCCATCAATGTGATAAAGCTCGCGACGCCTTTGAGCAAGCGCTGAAACAGCGGCCCAAGAGCGGCCACGCTCTTTACGGCATTGCACGTTCCTACGCGCTGGCCGGCGACGCTCCCAAGGCGGCGCAGGCTTACCAGGATTTCCTGGCAAGCTGGCAACACGCCGACCCGGACCTACCGCAAATCAAGCAGGCAAAGTCCTGGCTCGCAAGTCATAAGCAGTAATCTTGCGGCCCAACGTTTTCCGTGGGCGTTGACGACTTACCTTTCCAAAGCCTATCATCCCGAAAGATGCAGGCCACCTCCTCGAATCCGGATCAAGGGCAAGTGGAAAATGCCCTCGACGCGGAAGGGCGCGGGCCCTCGCGCCTTTGGCTCTACGGAATCTGGGCCGCGATGGCGGCGGGGCTGATGTGGTACGCGCAAACCCGGGCCTTTACCGACGATGAAGGATTCCACCTGCTCGCGGCGCAACTCATCAAGGGCGGCATGCGCCCGTACCTCGACTTTTGCTTTCCTCAGACGCCGCTAAATGCTTATTGGAATGCTTTCCTGCTGTGCCTCTTGGGAGAGACCTGGCGCGGCCCCCATGCTTTGGCGGCACTGGAAACCTCGGCAGCTACCGTGCTCGCAGCGCAATCCGTCCTCACGCGGCTTCCCGAGCGCTCATGGCAGGTGGCCGGCGCCATCGCTGCCACCATCATGATTGGCTGCAATATCAATCTGGTGGAATTCGGGCCGTTGGGCCAGGCCTACGGCATTTCGCTGTTCACGGCCGTGTGTGCTTTCCGTGTTGCCCTCCCCGCGGTGGAGCGGCGAGGGTGGGGGCTGGCCTTCGCCTGTGGCGCTTTGGCCGGAGCTGCAGCGGCATCCACCTTGCTCGCCGCCGCAGCGGCCCCGGTGTTAGTGGTTTGGATCTGGTGTTACAACCGCGCCGGGAGCCGCTGGATCAAAGCAGCCGCCTTCGCCGTCGGAGCGGCGATTCCCTTCATGCCCGTCCTTTGGCTGGCCGTGCAATCGCCTTGGGTGGTTTGGTTCAATATCGTCAAATACCAACTTCACTATCGCGTGGTCTATTGGCCCGATCCTATGCCCCACGACCTGGATACGGTCACGGGCTGGCTCGCTGACCCGCAATCGCTCCTGTTAGGACTGCTGGCAATCTTCGGTGTGGTATACATCGTCAAGCGCTCGGCCTGGAACCGGGAGCGCCGCACGGAATTCTACCTTTGTGGCTGGCTGGCACTGGGAATGTCAGCAGAACTGGTCGTCGCGCACCCCACCTTTGGGCGCTACTTCTGTTTGGTAACTCCCTTTGTCGGAATCCTCGCCGTGCCGGGTCTATACGCCGTCGGGTCGCGTGCGCTCCAGCCCGAAAGGCCGCTCTGGCCAGTATTGATCCCGAGCGTCATCTTCGCCGCAGCCTTGGCGCGCACCATTTGCGACGACCTCACGGGCTCGTATTGCTGGAAGGATTACGAAGCCGTAGCCCGGAAGGTTCTCGCGATCACACCTCCTGGCAAGGAGGTCTTCACTGAGGAAGAGATATATTTTGTTCTAAAGCGCCGCCCGCCCTCAGGGATGGAGTTTGGATATTCCCATAAATTGTCACTTCCACCCGCAGTGCTTGCCAAGCTGCATATTACCTCCGAGAAGATACAGAAACAGCAGTTAGCTGCGGGCGTCTTCGCTACCGCCGCCACCTGCGACGATGATACGATCAGTAACTATGACTTCGATAAGCTTTTTTACCAAAGGGCAAATCTGCACGGCTGCTCTGTTTTTTGGGATTGGAAGCGCCCCGTCCCGGATGAGAAACCGCCGGAAACCTCCGGCGCCCAGTAAGACTCCACCCGGCCAAATGGCACCACCTCCTGGATTCCAACGCCGTTGACGCACTACTATCCGAAAGCCTATTATCCCGAAAGAGGCAGGCCAACTTTTGAACCCGGACCAAGGAGCAAAGAAAAATGCCATCGACGCTGAAGGGCGCGCACCTTCGCGTCATTGGCTCTACGGAATCTGGGTCGCGATGGCAGCGGGGCTGATGTGGTACGCGCAAACCCTGGCTTTCAATGGCGACGAGGGTTTCCACTTGCTCGCGGCGCAACTTATCAAGGGCGGCTTGCGCCCGTACCTCGACTTTTGCTTTCCTCAGACGCCGCTGAATGCTTATTGGAATGCCTTCCTTCTGCGCCTTTTGGGAGACACTTGGCGCGCGCCCCACGCTTTGGCAGCGCTGGAAACCTCGGCAGCCACCGTGCTCGCGGCGCAATTCGTCCTCGCGCGGCTTCCGGAGCGCGCTTGGCAGGCGGCCGGTGCCATCGCCGCCACCATCATGATTGGCTGCAATATTAATCTGGTGAAATTCGGGTCCCTGGGGCAGGCTTACGGCATTTCCCTGTTCATGACTGTGTGTGCTTTCCGCGTTGCGCTCCTTGCGGTCGAGCGGCGCGGTTGGTGGCTGGCCTTCGTCTGCGGCGCTTTGGCTGGTGCTGCAGTGGCATCATCGTTGCTTACTGCCGCCGTGGCGCCGGTGATAGTGGTTTGGATCTGGTGGTACAACCGTGCGGGGAGCCGATTGGTCAAGATAGCGGCCTTCGCGGGCGGAACAGCGATACCCTTTCTGCCTGTAATTTGGCTGGCCGTACAGTCGCCTTGGGTGGTTTGGTTCAATATCGCCAAATACCAACTCTATTATCGAGCGGTCTATTGGCCCCATCCTCTGACTCACGACCTGAAAACCATGACGGGTTGGCTCGTCGACCCGCAATCGCTCCTGTTAGGATTGCCGGCGATCTTTGGAGTCCTTTACATCGCCAAACGTTCGGCCTGGCCGCCGGAACGCCGCGCGGAATTCTACCTGTGCGCTTGGCTGGCAATAGGAATAGCCGCGGAGTTGGCCTTCGCGCACCCCACCTTCGCCCGTTACTTTTGCCTGATCACGCCCTTTGTGGGAATCCTGGCGATTCCGGGCCTGTTTGCCATCGCCTCGCTCGTGCTCCGACCGGAAAAGCCGTTCTGGCCGGTTTTTATCCCCAGCATCCTTTGCGCCGGCGCGCTGGCACGCAGCATTAGTGACAACATGAGTGATACTTATGCCTGGAAGGATTACGAAGCCGTGGCGCAAAAGGTGCTGGAAGTCACCGCTCCGGGCAAGCAGATTTTCGCTGATGAAAAACTCTATTTTCTGATGAAGCGCCGCCCGCCCTCAGGAATGGAATTCGGTTACTCCCATAAACTGACACTTCCACGCGCAGTGCTCGCCGAGCTGCATGTTATTTCCATGGAGGTCCAGAAACGGCAGTTAGCTGCCGGCGCCTTCGCCAGCGCTTGCGCCTGCGGCAACGATGTAGCGAGTGACTATGACCTCGACAGGCTCTTTCACCAGAGGGTAAATCTAAAGGGTTGTTCGGTTTTTTGGAATTGGAAGCCCCCCTGCCCCGGCAGAGACATCGCCAGAAACCACCAGCGCGCAGTAAGACCTCGCGGGTCCGCGAGAAAGTCGGCAAAGCCCCCGTCATTCCTGCCCGGGGGCTTTGCCGGAGGGCAAACAAAATCCCTTCCTTCATGCGAACACCCTCTCGAGCGAATCCGCACCTAGTTGGTCTTGGGTGCGCTCGGAGTGGTCGTGCTGGCGGGCTTGCTGGCCTTGCTGGTCTTGGTCGATTTGTGAGTTTTGGTCGACTTGGCCTTTTGCGTTTTCGCCGTGCTTGCGGTCGAGTCGTTCGCGCCTGGACCGCTGGCAAACGCCGGCATGGTCAACCCGATAACCACCATCGATGCAAACATCAGACTGAGCAGCTTTTTCATGTTCTTTCTCCTCCTCTTGGAATTTACCGTACGCTCTCCTTAAGGCACGGCTGGGGCCAAGCTGCTCAATTCCCAAACACTCATTCTAACTCAATCGTTTTCAGTAATTTGTACAGCGCTACGCTAAGTCGTGGCCCCGTCACACGCTCAAGCGCAGCCGCATTCGCTGCACGAACTGGTATATTCAGATACCAATTGGAACAAAAACAGGGAGGCAACACCTTGCGGCAATGCCCATCACAAAATCCCAACGCATGCAGTTCTCCCGGCTACCGACTACCGACTTCTGTTTTCTTCCTTCTGCCTTCCCTCCTACACCAACTCCCCGCGCATCACGGTAATTGCCTGCCCACCCAGTTTGACGCGGTCGCCCTCCACGCGGACCCTCACCACGCCGCCGCGAGCGGAAGCCTGGTAAGCGGTGAACAGCGTTTTGCCCAGGCGTTTCGCCCAAAACGGCCCGAGTATGCAGTGGGCCGAACCGGTGACAGGATCTTCGTCTATTCCAGAGCCCGGCGCAAAGAAGCGGGAAACGAAGTCAAACTCGCCGCCCTCAGATCGAGCGGTTACGACGACCCCGCGCGCCTTCATCCGCTTAAGCAGGGTAAAGTCGGGCGCGAGGTCGCGCACGGTCCGCTCGGAGTCAGCCTCGACCAAATAATCGAATTGGCTCTTGCCCACGTAGCGCGGCGTGATTCCCAGCCCGGTCACCAATTCGGCCCAGGGTGTAGCGGGCTCTTCCGGCTTCGCGGGAAAATCGAGTTCGATCCAATCGCCCTCGCGCTCCGCGGTCAGCAAGCCGCTCAGCGTGTGGAAGCGCGCCTGCTCGTCCGGCCGGAGCACGCCGGTCGACCACAAAATATGGGCGCTGGCTAGCGTCGCGTGCCCGCACAACGCCACTTCAACCGTCGGCGTGAACCAGCGCAGATTGAAGCCGCTGTCCTTGGGCACCAAAAATGCCGTCTCCGACAGGTTCATCTCCCGCGCCACATCGCGCATCCACGCTTCGTCGCCGGGAGTGGTCAGAATGCAAACCGCCGCCGGATTCCCCGCAAACGCCCGGCTGGTAAACGAGTCCACTTGGTAAATTGTTTGGCCCATGGTTTTGTCCTTTCGTTTTTACCGCCCGCCCTTCATATGGGAGTCGAAGAAATCCGACGCGGCGTGGTAAGACGTAAGCCAGTGCTCATTCGTCAGGAAATCGTGCACCTCGTCGGGGAAAACAATTTGCTGAAAATCCACGCCCTGTTTTCGCAGCGCCTCCACGAGCTGAACCATATTGGAGAAGGCCACATTGCGATCGTCGTCGCCCTGAATCAGCAGCACGGGCGAGCGCCACGTTTTCACATCCGCCATCGGCGATGATTCATAGGCAACGCGCGCCCATTCTTCGAGCTTTTGGGGATCCTCCGCGTGAAGCGTATAGGGGATTTCCAGGTTCCAGTCGTGCACGCCGTGGAAGTCGACACCGCAGGCGAACAGGTCCGATGCCCGCGCCAGTCCCAGCGCCGTCAGGTAACCCCCGTAGGAGCCGCCCCACAGGCCGATGCGGGCGGGATCAACATCGGAGCGCGAGCGCAAGTACAGGCCCGCTCCCAGCACGTCGTTGAACTCGCTCGCTCCGGTGGCGCCATAGTTCAGCGCTTCGCGGAACTCCATCCCATAGCCAATTCCACTGCGATAGTTCACGGAAAGCACGATGTATCCACGGCTGGCAAGATATTGATTCAGGGCATAGGCATTATGGTAATACTGCATGTAATGCCAGCCGAGGAGCATCTGGCGGCGGGAGCCACCATGGAAGAACACCACTGCCGGATGCTGCTCCCCCGCCTGTGAGTTGGCGGGTAGAAAGAGCTGGCCGTGAACCTTCAGCCCATTCGCGGCGGAGAGTATGATCTGCTGCGGCGTAACCAACTGCCTGGCGGGAAAATCGTTGGGCATGGAATCAGGGGCCAGATCGCGCAGGGTCCCATTGGGCTCCGCCAGCGCGGGCCGCGCCGGCCACTGCGCATCGGAGCGCAGCGAGGCGATGTGCCCATCACTGGTAAATACCGGCGCCCACTCGATGCCGTCACCGCTCGTCACTCGCGTGGCCTTCGCGGCGCCCGCCGTTTCTCTCCACAGATGCCGCCGGTCGATATCATCCTGATTGGAATTGAAAACCACTTCGCGGCGGTCGGGCGCGAGGGTTGCATATTCGACTTCAAAATCCCCCGGGGTCATGAGGGACGCAGTGCCACCCTGAAGCGATACGGAGTAGAGGTGGATCCGGCCGTCGCCCTCCCAAGGAAAGATGAGGCGATCGCCGTCCGCCCAAAGCAGTTGCTGGTCGGCGGCAAGGTGATGAAACACACTTCCCCGCCCCTCGCGCGCCTTCCAAACCTCGCGGCCTGTCCTCGTGGTCACGTCGGCAACGCGAATCGACCAAGGCGGGCCCGCGCGCTTCGGACCAAATGGTGGCTGGTCGGGCCGGGCCGGGATGCGCAGATAGGCGATCTGCTTGCCGTCAGGCGACCACACGGGTTCCAGGTCGGTGTCTACGCTCGGGTCGAGATAATGCAAACTCTGCTGGGAGAAATCGTAAACCCCAATGAAGCTGTGATCCTCGCGCGAACTCACAAGCGCCAACAGGGAGCCTTCGGGAGACCATCGCAGCGACACGGCCTTGCCTCGCGCGTGAATCAACTGCGCCGGCTTATCATTGCCGCCGAGCTTTGCCAACCAGACCTGATCCTTGAATACATACGCCACCGCATCGCCTTTGGGCGAAACGGCGGGCGAGTGCCCTTCCCCCAGTTTTCGCGGCGCGCCGCCGGCGAGATCGACCACCCAAATACCCTGCTCGACGCCCTGCGGAAAGCTGCGCGGATTCGGCGCCTCCCGCATCATCTCGAAGTCACCCCCCCGCGCATAAACGATGGAGCGCGCGTCGGGCGTCCACGCGAGTTCGGCGATCTCCTGGCCGTCGTCCGAGGTGTAGGAAGTCAGCGCTCGCGATTTGTAATCGGGAGGCTCCGCCGCCCAGATATTCCGCGCGCCGGATGCATAGAAGACCCAGGCGACCTTGCCACCCGCGGGGGCAGCCACCAATTCACTTGGAAACGGCGCGCTCATCACCTGTTCAATCGTGAACGGCTTCTCCGGCGCTGCCGCCAGCGCCCTGCCTGCCAACACGGCAATCAGCGGCAACAGCCAATGACCTCGACGGCGTAATTTCATGGTGTTCGACTCCTCAGCGATGTTCAGATTATACACAAGGAAACAGTTTCTCGCGCTTTGGAGTGCGGCAGCTTGCTGCCGCTTTACTCCAAGCGAGCTTTCTCGCGGGGGTTTCGACTGCGCGCACGATTCGCCGCCAGCGAGCTGGCTGGTGGGAAAGCGGCAGCAAGCTGCCGCACTCCAAAGCTTCGCCCTACCGAACTTGCGTGATCTGGGTAGGGGCAGCGGCGGCGGGCAGGACTTGCTTGAGGACTACTTCCATTTCGGCAGGTTTGAATCCAAAAGGTCCGGGCTTGCTCTTGTAGGCGACGCGGCCATCGCGGTCGATCACGTAGAGGCGGTCAGGCCACGCGGTGTAGGACTCTTCCGTGGTGTTCTGGAGATTGTCGATGATGGCGGGAATCCGCAACGCCAGCTTGGTGGCGCAAACTCCTTCCACCTCGCAGCGTTCGGCAAGGGTCTTGGGACTTGCCACCGAAATCTTATCTTTCTGGTTGGCTTCAGTTTCCCAGGCGTCAACGGGGTGGGCTTCCAGAATATAGACCACATAGAATGTCGCGCGGTCTTTGTATTTATCGTAGAGTTGGTTGAGCGCGGGAACCTCCCGGCGGAAAGGCGGTCAGGTGTAACTCCCGAAAATCAGCACCACCGGCCTTTGCCCGCGGAAGGCAGCAAGCGAAATTGAGGAATGCTTGTCGGGCGTGGGCAAATTGAAGCCGGGCGCCGGATCGCCCACCTTCAAGCTTCCAGCCCGCGCCACGAACCAGAGCTGCTTGAAGGGGATGACCATCATCATCGGGTCGGGCACGTGCCGCATCACCTCGCCGAACAAGATAGGGCGATGCATCACCCAGAGCAACGCGGCCGAAATCGCCAGATAAGCGACGGCCAAGGCCGCAGCGAATTTGCCGAATTTGCGCATGGAAGACTTTGCCTAATCGAGCCCGAGGACAGTATACAACGTCCGCCCTACAAATTCAGCGAGTCGAGCAGCTCCTCGACGTTGCCTTCATCCACGAGCAGGTTCAACCCATCGTCGCGCAGACAATCGACCTCGTCGAAGGCGTGATACAAACGCATCTTGGCGGCCGCGTACATTTCGTTGGAATCCAGATCGCGGCCGTGAGTGTGCTGCCACACCCCCATTGCGCGTGCCGATATAAAAACCCGCAGGATGAACGGAGGCTTTTGATCGGGAGTGACGACGAAAATGTAATCACTCCCCACGCCTTGGCCCTCCGGGCGGTTTACACGCCGGCTGCCCGCAAAGAAGTATTGATACGCCGTCCCGGTTTCCGCCGCGTAGAATTTGTAACGATGCGCCATAGGAGAACAGTAGGCAGTAAGCACTAAGCAGTAGGCAGTCGGCAGAAGTCAAGTCGGCAGTAAGCAGTCGGCAGGAGGCAAAGGGCAGATTTCACCCCTTTTCGGTGGGCCTCTTTTCTGTTTCAGCAAGGTCTCTTAGGCAGTGCCCCCTGATGAGCACCTTCCGTCGACTGCTAGTTGCCTGTTACTGAGTGCTGACTGTCTAATGCTTAGTGCCTACTGCCTTCCCCCGAATCCCCACTGCCGAGTGCCTACTGCTTACTGCCTACTGCTTACCGCTCACTGCTTTTCCCGGTCCCCGCAAGAACGTAGCCTGGCCCGAACCCAGCACGACCTTGGTGACGTGATCGGGATAGGGCAGTGGTTTGGTCAAATCGAATTTGTACTCCGGCTGCAGGATATTCTGAATCACATAATCCACAAGCCACTTTGGCACCGTGGTGCTCCCCACCGATACACTCTCAATTTGCATCCGAACCCCGGCACTTTCGGATTGAACATGGGCGGTAATTGTGGCGCGTTGTGTCCCGTGGAACATGGCCGCCAGGATTTTCGGTCCCATATCGTTGGGATTGGGATAGGAGCGGCTGAGCTCATCGAAGTCCACATCCGCAGAAGCTGTGGCGTGCTCCGGTTGGACTTTTAGGGTGGGAGCGTGCACGCCCTTGGGCAGTGTCTCCCCGGAATGAACTTTCATATAGGAGTTGATTTCGTATTCGGTAATCACCACCGCCGGGTACGACGCGTTTGGCTGTGGGTCCTTGTTTCCCAAGATTGCCAGTTTTGCTTCCGCGGATTTGGATGCCGCCACGGTGGCGGGGTCAAGCGTAGCGCCTTTTCCTGCGGGCGCTGCTCCCAAGGCCAGAAGAAATACCGCGAGCGTGCCTGCCGCTCGGACGCGCCCCAAAAGGCGCGCGTAGCTGCCCGGAAGAGGGCGAGTGCAAGCAAGAATTGTTCCGGCGCTTGGGTTCAACGTCTTCTCCCGTATTTGTGGATGGGCTTGCATGATCCCGTCTCGCACTATCTCCAGGCCGGATTTCTCAGCACGGCTGCACACTCTTAGGGCGCCATCACAACTGGTGAGGACGCGCGAAGCTTTAGAGTGCGGCAGCTTGCTGCCGCCTTTTCACCCGCCAGCTTGCTGGCTGGGTCGTGTTCCCCGAAGGGGAACAATTTTATTACCCGTACGGGTACGCCATGGCGTGCCCCTACCGGAGGGGGATTGTGCACGTGGTTCGAAATCCCGCGAGCAAGCTCGCGGGGAGAAAAGCGGCAGCAAGCTGCCGCACTCTAAAGCTGCGCACCGCCTCCCTAAAGGCAACCCTACACCAGCGCTACTCGGGATTTCTTCCCACCGCCGCAACCGCTTCCTGCGGATTGACCACCAGATGGTCGATCGGCCCGCCCAAGCGGACTTCGGGTAGGAGCGAAGAGGCTTGGGGAGCATCATCCCTAGCGAGCCACCGGCGGCGAAGGCGCCGCAGGTTAGCCTGCACGTTCAAGTCCACCGCTCCGCTCCAGGCGTACGTGCCGGTGCATCGCAAGATCGCTCCACTCAGGTCGACCGACGTGGCTTTGAGAATGAAGCGCCGATCGCGAATTTCCAATTTGAGCGGAGCAGGAACGGCCGTAACCGGCCCACGCACAGGTTCAAGTTTCCCCCATTGTGCCTGCTCGACCAACGCCCCGAGGGGATCAAAATCCCCAAAGGATATATCCCTGAAGCGCAACTCCATTTGGCCGGTCAGGTTTTCCGCCAATTCTTCGCGGGCCAGGCCGCGCGTACGGAAGGTCCCGGTCGCGTCAACAGCGCCGCGCAGGTCACGCACCGGGCCGGGAAGGTGGGCGGCGAGAGGCTGCAAGGAAGCCGCCGAGAGTGAAGCGTTGGCAGAAAGAACAGGAGGAGACGTGGTGAAATCTGCGGCGCCTGCCGCTTCGCCGCGGCCGCCATCGGCGCGGAACTTCGCCGCCTCCATGCGAACGGTACGGCCGGCGATTTCAATGGATGCCTGAAAATCCTGAAGGGTCACACCCCGATAGCTCAAGGCCGGGGTGTCAAACCGGCCTTCGGCATTCAGGTTACCCAATATTTGCGCCCCCGCCTGTCGCCGCGCCGCGAAGGAGGCCAAACCCGGCAAGCGTTCGAGCAGGGGCACCGGCCTGCGCAGGCCCAGCGCATCGAACCAAAGGGCCCCCTGTTCCAGCCGCAGGTGGTTCGCGTGCAAGTTAAACTTCCAGGGATTGATGCGCGCGCCCTGATGAGTCAGCTTGGCGCCAAAAACACTCGTCCCCAGGACAGCGACGACCGGGTCCGCGATGATTTGATCACCATTAATCTGCAAGCTGGCGCGAGGGATATTCAGAGGTTCCGTCAGCCCCGGAATCAACAGGCGCGCGGCCCGCACTTCTCCGCGCGCGGCAAGCACCGGACGCGCCGGCGGCCAGGCAGACCCCGCCAGATGAATGGAGGCGGTGGCGGAACCGGTGGCGTCAATCTCCTGCAAAGCGTGTATGCCCAGCCCCCGACCAAATAAAACGGCCTCATGGAGCGGAATGCTTTTGGCGGCGAGCTGGAGGTCATACCGGGGACCAAGAGGTGTACGGTCAATCGCGCCCTGTGCCGCGAGCGTCACATGGGGAGCCATGGCGATTTGCACCGGCGCGAGGACCGCCCCTTGGTTATTGATGCGCACGGCAATCTCGGAGAGGGGGAAGGCCCCGGAGGGCGTCTCTAAGCTCACCTCGCGCGCGCCCACAAATCCGCCATACCGCCGCTGGTTCCACGGGCCTTGGATCGAGAGCATGGCATCAATCCTGCCCTTGAGGTTCCAGGAACTGGTGTTGGGCCAAAAGCGCCGGACAACCGTCAGCAAATCCTCCAGACGCGAGTGCTCGAGTGACATCACCAGATCCAATCGGGGAACGGAGGGGAGGCTGTCCATCGAGCCCGAAATGTGCACCTGAGAATCTGCGAAAGAAGCTTCCAAACTCTCCACCTGCACTCGTTCACGCCCTCGCAACAGCCGGGCACGAAATCGGACAGCGCACGGCAGGGGATCAGATGGCGGGAGTTCGCCCCATCGATGGATTTGAGAAAGGTGCGTTTCTCCCTCGACGAGAAGATCGGGCAACGATCCGGTGAGGTGGACGTCAGAATCCATCACGCCATAGACCTGGGGATTTTTGCCGCTGACGACGGGAATCCAATCGTAGAGCAGAGCGCCTCGCGTCCGCAGCCGGGCGTCAAGGGGGCCGCGCAAATCCGCTCCCGGCGTCCAAGTGCCATTGGCCTCCACCGGACCGGGAGTGGGAAGGGTGAGGTCCGAGCGAACCGGGCTGGCGGTGATTTGAAACTCCACCCGCCGCTCCGCGGGATTAACTTGCAGGCGCGCCTGGACGTCCGTCAAGGCATAGGGCTTCTTGTTAGGACCGACCTGAAAGTTGATGCGGGCATCATTCACTTTCAGGTCCAAGGGCTCGGCCGCCAGAGTGGATTTCGCCTCCGCTGTGGCGCCCGGAGGGGCGGTCACACCGCTTTGCAGCAAGAACCTTTCCGCATTCCATTCCCCGCGGGAGTTCAAAACGATGTTGAAGCTGGGATGGTCCAGGCGGAGGTTGGCAAATTCCATGCGCGAACGCCACAGGCTATGCCAGCGAAGGTCGCAATCGATTTGGTCGACACGGGCAAAGGGCTCGGAACCGAAATCGGGATCCTCTCCCACCTCCGCGTTCTCAATGGTGAAACCCGGGCGCGGCAAAAGACGATAGGACAAACCCCCAAACTTGACCGGGCGGTGCAAGGTCCGCTCGAGCCCGGCCTGGAGGCGGCGGCGATAACGCTCGGCGCTGAAATAGGAAGGAAGGATCCAAGCCGCTAATCCCAATAGGAAGAGTGCGGCGGCAACATTTCTAACGCGTCGGCGGCGTGCTAAAGGCATGTGATGATGCCAACCTTGCAAGTCTTGAGGAGCCCCGCAATGGTATTCCGCTACTCCTCGAATTAAGCCATTAATATACCGTACAGGGCCAGATTCATAAAGTGGCTGATCGGAAAGCGTTTCGCCGGCAAGCAATTCATCGGTTAGACGGCAGAGGCGGGAGTTAACCGTTAAAGGTCTGCACCGTGGGAAAAGGTGAATTTACTCCGGGAACAGCCGGTACTCGATGCTCAGCCGATCGTGCTCCATTGCCGGCTGAAGGTACGTCCGATGAAGAGTGCCGTTCAGGAAGACCAGGACGTCGCCTAATTCCAGGGCGGGCGCCCAGAACTCGTCCGGCGCAAAACACCGGCGCAGGTTGGCGTCGTTGAGCTCCGTAAAGTGCAGCAGCGCGTCCTGCCGGCGCCGGATGAACTCCAAACCCGGAGAATCTGTCCCGCACGCGTTCAACGGAAGCCAGCAGGTCACGAGGCGGGTCATGGGGGGAGCGGTCCCAGGATCGAGCGGGAAGCGGACACCCAATGCTCCGTCCTGGTGCCAGTCCTGGGGATGGTGGACTTTCGGAGCGTGCCGCGGCGCGAACTTCTTTCTCACCCACGATTCATCCATGCTACAGGTAAGGTCACACCCCATGACCCCGGAAGAAGAACGGTCCAGTCCAGCCTCCCTCAGCGGCGCGAGCAGTTGCTGCGAACTATTGCAGCCAAAATCGAGCAGCGCGGGCAAAAGGACGGAGTGAGAGAAGCGGTTAAACCGGTAATGCGCGGGGAGCGGCTGCCCGGTCTCGATCGCCGCAAAGCACGCGACGGCCGCGTTGCTCAGAATGGCCAACGAATCACGCGCCAAGACACCCGGCAACAGGGCCACGCCGTGCTCCCGCAGTTGGGCCAATAAATCGCTCACTTGTCTATTCTGACCGTAGCGCAACCAGCGGGTCAACCCGCGCCGCAAGCCGCGCAGGGCGACCGCAAGACTGCGCCCCGGTTTTGCCGTATAGTGGGAAAGGCAATTCTTGGAGGATGATCGATGCGTCAATCTCCCGAGGGGCTCTGCGTTCGCGGCGTGGGTCGAAGCCTTCTTCTCTGTGTAGCACTTTCGATTGGTTTGCTGTCCGCCAGCTCCGGCGCGGCGCCACAAAACTCCAACCCACCCGAAGCCCATGCCCGTGAAGGCCCGACCTACCGCGTTAACGCTTTCTATCAGCTTCGCGCCGCTCGCAGCTCGGGGACGGCGAGCGGAGATGAAAGCGTTCCCAAGACATTCGTGGATATGACACCTGCGGAGCTCGCCCGGGTTGTGCCCGAGTTGAAACACCTGAAGCCTGCGGAGAGTCAGGAGATGCTGCCGCAAATCCTTCAGAGCGTGGGCGCCGCCGTGGGGGTCTTTTTCGACAACTTCTCCGACACCGCTTGTGCCGAGCGCGTCACCGGCACGTTGCGTAGCAAGTCGCGAATAGGCATTTCACAATACGATAACAAGTACAACTATGTGGCAATTTCGCAAGCGGGCTCGGCCAAATGGACCCTCCAGGAATACCGAACCGATACCAAGGGCGAAATCGTGAAACCCGACGCCACCAAAAGCGGGATCGTCACCTTCGGATTCGTATCCCTGCCGGTTAATTTTCATCCCGAATACCAAGCCGACTCCCGCTTCCGCTACCTGGGGCGTGAGGTGATCGAAGACCAGGATACCTACGTCGTCGCCTTTGCCCAGCTTCCCAAAGTGGCGCGGCTACCGGCGGTCGTCTGGTTCGGCGACCGCAAAGGGGTCGTTTTCCTGCAAGGCGTGGCCTGGATCGATCCGGTGGGCTACCGGATCCTTCGCCTGCGCACCGACATTCAGGCACCAGAACCGAACGTCGGCATGCAAAAGGAGACGACCCAGGTCGTTTACTCGGAAGTGAGCTTCGAGAAAAGTGGCAAGACGTTGTGGCTGCCGCGTGCGGTGACCGTGAACGGGCAACTGCGAGACTATATCTTTCACAACCTGCACCGCTACTCGGACTACCGCGTCTTTAACGTCCAAGTGGAACAGAAACAGGCCAAACCCTGACGCGCCGCGCGCACTTCGGTGGTTAGGCCGGCCAAGTGGGTTGGGCCGGCAAGCCGCAGAGTTAGGTAACAACGCCAGGCGGGAGGGGGTCAATCACGATTGGTGCTTCTTCCTTCTTACTTCATCCCGGCGCTCCCAAACTGGCCGGCTGCTGGCGGCTTCGCGGTCCAGATCTTCCACCGTGTATTCCAGGTTCACGCCGTGGTCCTTCAGGAACCCGTCCACTTCCATGCGCGTCTGGAAGCCCAGCATGCGGCGCACTTGCGGTTATCCCTAAAGGTGATTTGATCAAACCACAAAAGAAAAAGGGCCACTCCTCGCGGAATGGCCCTTAACGAAACCTAAGCGACTCACCGGGTAACTGGTTCATCCGGCTGCCAGTCGCTCAGTAACAAGTATAAACTGCCCCAAACTTTTGTCAAAAACTTTCAGTAATTGGCCGGCTGGCGCACACTCCTGCCTCTAGGAGTCTGCGATCCCGAAGGGAGTTCGTAAGTTGAACTCAACGCATCCGGCCGATAGCAAACCAGGAGGAAAAGTGTCGTGCGGCGAGGGTGCTGGTGGTGACGGATTGGAGTTCGCCGGGACTGTAAACGCGGTGGTAGAGGGGCAAGGCGCAGGAGAGTATACTCTCGACGGCGCGGGGCCTGAAGAGAACGTCCCTTCGGGATCGCAGACACCAAAAGACGGGTGTCTGAGCCAGCCGACGTAATATCGCCACAAGTTCTCGGGGAGACTACCTGGGATAATCTGGATCGGACCGCACGCCATCGGTGGGTTGGTCTTACTGGATGCGTCCCGAGGTTTCTAGCTCGCCTTTGGTGAAGCGGGGCTCCGAGGCAGCAGTCTGGAAAACCTGTTTTCGCCTCATTGGGCGAATAATTAAACTGCCGTCACCGGTGAGCGTAACCTCAAAGTCCATTTCCGTGGCGGCGAGCTTCTCGCAGACCTCTGCCACAGTGGCGGCGTCGATACTTGGTCTAGAGAGGCTTACCACTGAGAACCACTGGGCATCGGCAAACAACTGGCTCTCGTCCGCTCTGCTTCGGTCCTTCACCCCCCAGGTTTTGAAGGGTGCTTTCCCCCAAGACCCCGCAGCTTGCACTGTTCTCCACTCTGTACCCGTCCACGCCAGTGTCTCCGCAACATGCACTGGCTCTTGCGTCTTTTCGATAGGATTGCCTAGACTGCTGGATTCCGCCTCAGCTGGTGGCATTTCTTCTACCCTTTGGAAAGGACGCCATTGTACATAAAGGTGTACAGCTGTAGCTACAACCCCAGAGGTGATCAGGAAAGCTCCAGCTAACCTGTGCAACTCGGGGAATTTATCGAACAGGATCACAGAGGCGGCTGCGACGACGATACAGAGATTGGTCGTTCGCTTGTATATGGCGCTGTTCATAAATACTCCATCCAATCTATGCTCACTAGACCACAGCGCTAGAATCTCAGCTCTTTGCAACCCTGGCGAGCGCTGCCGTGCATCCCAAGCCAGCTGCAAAAGCCTGCCGTGCAGTGTTCGGACCAACCATGATCAGGGACGCGAAAGTTCCCACAATGACAAAAACGCAAAACTGAATGAAGTAGCGTGTATTTTCGGAGCACGGCAAGCGATCAATCAGATTTGAAAGAGCATACGTGCGCAATTTACCCGGGCCATCCTTCGCCCAAAGCACCACGCAACCAACGGCGGCCGAAATAACAATCCAGCGTTGGCCCTCAAACATTTTTAACAGAGCCTCTCGAAGGTTTTTCGATCCATTGTTCCGCTGCTTCTAGGTTGCGCTTGGCGTCTTCTAGTTGTTTGATGAGTCGCTCAATCTGTCCCCTTGTTAATTGAAGCCAGAGGCCCTTGCTAGAATCCGTACTAAGGTGCGCGACCACCACGGGAACGGCTAGACTGACGTGGCCTTCCTTGAAACCAAGCCTGACATCCGTCGTGGCCGCAAGGTCCTCAAAAGACGGCAAGACTTCCACACCAATGCGAGCGCGCTCGACTATCACCGCCACGGCGTCACGTTCCCGGAGTATGACCTGAGCTAGGGCGACAGCTGCGGGGACATCGGCGGGCTCCAGGAACTGCGCTTCGGCAGCAGCTTTCACCACCGCCTCCGGCGGCTCCTGCCGTTGCGTTATCGTCCCTACGAGAACCGAGGCGGCGCCCAATAAGGCCGTTGTTTCTTGTTCGCTGATGTTCAACACAGACGCAAGTTCACTTGGCACTCGTGAAGGCAGGTGGCTCGTATTGAGACTTTCTGCTGCGATTCTTATCAGTTCTTCGTACTTTTCCGGGGAAACTTTACTGAGAACACTACCCCCGCGCCTAAAAAAGGCTCTGACCCCAGCAGGGGCACCAGTAAAAGCGTCCGCTAAGCTGCCACCCGACCTTACCTGGAACGTGACCGTATCCGCCATTGTTACCTCTTAATTTGAGCACGCCTTGATAACGTTGTCAACAATAGGCTTATGCGGCTCTCGCTTCGGCGTTCGCCGTAAGCAGTTCGGGAAGCTCCCAAACATGATTGGTGATTTCCGATTCCATTGCTGGCGTAACTCTCAGGGTTTGGTGGGCGCGACACAAGTTGTACCGCGCCACGTAAAGCGCCACGGCAACCTTTAGGTTGTCGAGTTTCTTACCGAAGGCATTCACCAGCCGAGTGAACCGGCGAAGGTGCATCCGAAAATTCAGATTCGATCTCTCGACATGACTTGTGCAGATATGGGCGAAATCAGGCTTGCCGCTAACTGGGGTTGGGACCGTTTCAATAACTTTGGGCGGTCCGTACCAATCCGGTCCGGCATTATCCGGCTTGCCGCAAATCTTGATGACTTGCGCAAAGTCAACATCGGCTCCAAATAATTCTTCCATCGCTCCAATATAAGGCTTGAAACCATCCGATGTAACTTGAAGCCTGCCCGCTGGCCGCTTACTCAAATCAGTGAAAAACTCCAAGGCGCTCGGGCCGTTGCGCTTAGCTACCAAGTGAGAGATTATCAGCTTGGTGTCGGCATCGAGCGCAACCCACGTACAGGCGTCGCCCCATTCGGCGAGATCATCGTTGTATAGATGATCCTCTTTTGTATGAACGAACGTCCACAGCTCGTCCGTTTGAACAAACTTTGATCGGATGTCCCGAACACGGGCATCGAGGACGGCTTGGCACTTGCGGCCGGCCGGCACCAGAAGCGAAAGGATCGTCCTGTTGTGCATTCCAGTAATCCGCGATGCTGCGCAAATACCCATCCCTTCAAGTAGCAGCGATAGTACATGAACTGCCTTGTCAAAATCAACATAGCGATTGTCGAGGAGCTTCGGACGGTCCTCAGCGAATGTGGCTCCGCACGATTTACAGCGAGCGCAGCGCGGACCTGTTTTTGATGTCCGCGGTTTGTCCGCGAATGACCACGAAAAGCCGCGGACCTACAGAACAGGTCCGCGCTACGTTGCTGGGGCCTACGGAGTCAGATGCCGGCGTACCACGCGTGGCCACCTTCCGGCGACGCCGAGCCCAGGCCCTTGCCGAGCTGGTTGAGTTTATCAGTCAGGGTGAGCCGGGTGATGTTCTTGACGTTCTTGTAGCCCAGTTGACGGGGAATGCGCAGGCGAAGAGGTCCGCCGAAGGGGACGGGAAGCTCACCGCCGTTCATACCGACGGCCAGCAGAGTTTGTGGGTGCAAGGCATCGGCCATGTCGATGCTGTCCCACCAGTCGGGCTGGAACGAGCGGTAGACAACGTATCGGGCCTGGGGGAGAGCGCCCACGAGGCTTAGGATGTGAGCGAGCGGAGGGCCACTCCACTCGGCGGTGTAAGACCAGCCCTCTTCGCACGCGGTCATGGTGATTTGGGTGCTACGGGGGAAGCTCCTGAGCTCCGCCAGCGAGAACGATACCGGCCTCGGGACCATGCCATCGACAGCAAGGCGCCAGTCCGCAAACCCTCCCTCTTGCAAGCGCTGGAACTCTGCGCCCAAGGGAGAGACGGGGTTTGCGAACGGATCTTTCGAAATCTGGCTGCGAGCAAACTCGGGCGCCAGAGAGTGGCGAGCGAATAACCGCTGCGCAGCGTAGGTCAGAGTTTCGCCCGCACCGTAAAGGACGCCCGCATCGGGTGGAATCAGTCCATAACGCTCGGCGAGTTTCGCCGCCACTCCGAGCCCGGTGGCGCCCGCCGCGGCAACCAAGCCGGTGGTCAAGAGTTTACGTCTTGAAATCTTGCTCATGCTCCCTCCCTCGGTGGGGTAAGGCGACCGGTGATCATGGCGCCCACCCGCTTCCGGAATCCGGCAAGATAAACCATAAAAACGTGAACCAAAAGAAAGAGCACCAGGAAGATGGACACGAAGAAGTGGATGGTGCGTGCGGACTGCCGGCCGCCCAGAACCGTGATCGCGCCCGGAAATACCGAGGCGAACGTCGGGGACATCGCCAGGCCCGTCCAGATGACCAACGGAAAGAGAACGAAAATGACGAGCAGATAGGTCAGGCGCTGTAACACGTTGTACGACCATGCTTCTTCCTCACCCGGCCGCCGGAAGGGCAAATGCCGGGCAATATCGGTCGCGAGCCTCTTCGGGGAGAGGTCAGACGCAGCGGGAAGCAGATTCCGCCGGAAATGCCCCTGGAAGAATCCGAAGGCTCCATAAAGCAAGCCGGTCAATACTGCAACCCAGGCAGCCTCGAAATGAAGATAGCGGCTCCAGCCGTTCTGGTCAGGAAGCACGTAATCGTAGCCGGTGGGGACGGTATCCCGGGAGGATGGGATCGGGATTTTGAACAAGGTAGGAGTGTTGACGTTGCCAGTCTCGCCCCAATAAAAGCGCGGGTGAGAGATGAGAATTTCCACTCCCGTGACGAGCAGGGCCAGGAAGGACAAAGAAATCAGCCAATGCGTCACGCGGACGAGGGCAGGGTACCGCGGACGAAGTGCTTCGGTCATCTGCGTTATTGTGCCCATGGCGCGCCTTTCGTGCACCGGAAGCGGAAATGAAATGAAATTGCTGTGCCCTCCGGCTGTTTGGCCGGTGATAGCGAAACTTGGCCGGAACTCCCCTGACGAGCCTCCAGCCCCACGGATATGATACATCTGGCTGACTTCGAAAACAATTGTCCAGCGCGGGGTGCGCGAGATTAAAGTGAGATAGCGGATGTAGCGCGGGCGTCTCGCTCGCTGTCGCGGGAGCGTCCCGCTCCCGCCATGAATGCGCGGGCAGGATGCCCACGCCCCAGCGGGCGAGACGCCCGCGCTACATCCAGTGGGTCTCCTCTTTCACTTTTATGTCGCCCACCCTCCATCACGTTTGCCAGCCGCTTCGGAAGATGGGAATTGCGGAGGTTAATTTCAACCAGATGAGAAGCGATTTGGGGGGGTAGGGGGTTTGGGAAGGGGAGGGCCTATTTTCAGAGCGGTTAGCCACGGGCAGAGCTTCTCTGAACCATCTTGTGCGGGCGCAGGATGCCCGGTCTCGGAGTGCGGGAGCTCGCTCCCGCTTTTTCTACCGCTGACTTGTCAGCGGTGGGTTATTCGCCGCGACGAGTCGCGGCGAGCAAAAGCGGCGACGAGTCGCCGCACTCCGAAACGCAGGTTCGCAGCGCTGTGGTGAGAAGTTCTGGCTAACGGGTGGTGGTTGCGGGAAGGCGTCAGCGGACGGGCTTAAAGGCATCAGCGCACAAGTTTAAAAGTGCGTCGCCAGCGGGTCTTGGTGGGGAAATGAATGATCAGGTCAACAATCTGCCCGATGCGGTCGATGAGCGTGTTGTGCAAGTATTCGTCGCGAGCGGTTTCGAACGACCAATAAATCAGCAAGGGCCGGCCGCTCACCACGCTGCGGTCCACGAAACCCCAAAAGCGGCTGTCCCAGCTCTGCTCGCGGTTGTCTCCCATGACGAAGTACTTCCCCAGTGGCACAACGATCTCGCCATTCTGAACCACACTGCTCATTTCCGCTTCCCAAGCGGCAGTAGCACCGCTCAAGTACTCGTCACCCATCGGGGGGAAGTCGTCGCCGGGCCGAAGCTCGTCGGCCAAGGCGGGGTCATGGCGAACGTGGGGTTCGTCCAGCATTTTCCCATTCACAAAAACCTTCCGATGGAAAATCCGAACGTGGTCGCCGGGAAGGCCGATCACCCGCTTCACAAAGTGCTCGCCGGGCTCCGTCTGATCGTCGGTGGGCTCAAACTTGAAAACCACCACGTCGCCATGGCGGAGATCCCGGTAAGGCAGCAGGTGCGCTATCCCTCCACCCTGGGGGGCGAAAATATACTTGTTCACCAGCAGGTGGTCTCCGATCAAAAGCGTGTCCTCCATCGAGCCGGTGGGAATCTTAAACGCCTGGAGGACAAAAGTGGTGCCGAAAATGGCGAGGATGACCGTAACGACCAAGGACTCAAAGGTGTCGCGTGTTGATGACTTCTTGAAAGCTTCATCCATGCGTATCGGTCTTCCTCCTCAGCTTGGCCAGAATCAGCCGGGCCGCTTCCTGCTCGGCGACTTTCTTGCTGCCGCCCCGCCCGCGGGCAATAAGATTGTCGCCTGCCAAGGCCTCCACGGTAAAGGTCTTTTGATGCTCGGGGCCGGATTCCTCCACCACCCGATATTCGGCGGGAGGGATTCTCTCCGCCTGCAAATACTCCTGAAGGGCCGATTTGTAATCGATCGAGAACAATTCATCGGCTGCCGCCGCCATATCCTGGGGCACAATGAAGCGGGCAATGAAATTCGAGGCTGCCTCAATGCCCCCGTCGCGATAGAGCGCGGCCACCACGGCTTCCAGCGCATTCACCATGAGGGCGGGTTTGTCGCGGCCACCGGTTTTCTCCTCCCCCCGCCCCAGGCGCAAATACTGGCCCAGATTCAAGCGGCTGGCCACGGAGTGCAGGTGAGGCGCTGCCACCAGATGCGCGCGCGCCCGAGTCAGCTTGCCCTCCTCCCAATCCGGAAACGCGTCTGCCAGCATCACACTGACCACAAAGGTGAGCACCGCATCACCCAAAAACTCCATTTGCTCATTGTCCCGCGGACGTTCGGCCGACTCTTGCGCAAACGAGGAGTGCGTGAGGGCTTCCAGCAGGAACTGAGAGTTACGAAAAGAGTACCCGAGGGTATCCTGAAATCGCTCGGGGTAGTTATCCGCCATGCTCAAGGGGCGCCGATTCCTCTCGCTGCAATGAACAAATCCCGTTGTAGTGGCAGTCTCTCGCCGCCGGTTTCGAGAATCAACGACTTCGGCGGTCAGAGACCAACGCTACAGGGCCCTGCCGATAATTTCCGTCCTCCATCCCCCGCACAGGTTCCGAAGTAGGGGCACGACATGGCGTGCCCCTACCGGCAGGGGATTGTGCACACGTTCATGGTTCCCGCGCGCAAGCTCGCGGGGAGGAAAGCGGGAGTCCGTCAGATGACGGGCCGCACTCAAAGCTTCGCACCGTATGCCCACAGAGAAGCGCTCGCCTGCCCTTCCGGCAAATCCGGCTGAGTGTCCAAACGCGGTCAGAATTCCGCGCTAGGGCTTGGCGGGAGCAGGGGGCTGGGCCTTCACCTTTTTCAACGCTTCGATCTGCTGGTCGGCTAGGGGCTTCAACTGAGCAGGATTGAGCTCGCCGGCCTTGGTGAAAGCCGTTATGGCATCATCAATCTTGCCCTGCAACTTGCAGGTTTCACCCAATCGAAAGTAGGCCGTGGGATCGGGTTGATCGGTGCCGGAAATAGCCAATCGGTATTCCTTTTCCGCCTTAGCCAGTTCCTGCTGATCCAATCCCATCAGGCCCATCTGCGCACGGTCAATATGGATCATCCCCATGTCGGCATGGATGTCGGACTCCGCAAGCGCTTTTTGCTTGATAAAATCCGCGTCCTGCACGCCGGAAGGCTTCTTGAGACTACCCAGAGATTGAAAAGCGGCTTGGGCATATTTTTCCGCCAGGTCAAGTTGTTCTCCCTGATCCGACTGGTGCAAGGCCATGAACTGCGTCGAAGGAATGATGAAAGCAAGCATGTCGAGGCTCATCAGATTGTCTTGCTTCAGCGCCACGCTCTTCTCGGCATACTCCACTACCTTTGCCACATTGCTCTTCATTTTGTAACCATTGGCCTCATACGAATAGGCGTAACTGAGAACGCTGCTTTGGGGATATTTCGTCGCAAAAGCGTCCGCTAAGCCGATGACCTTGTCCGGGTCGAGTTCAGTCTGAAGCGCCTTGTAATCTGCGGCCTCCGCCGGCGCAATGAGGATCTCGCCGTTGGCCATGGCCGCGGCTTTGGCGGCGGCAGCTCTTTCCTTCGGGCCGGCGGCGGTGACGGCTTTGATCACCTGATCCGTCGCCTTGGCCTTGCGCAAACTTTTCTCGATATCGGCATCCATTTCAAATGCCACGCCGCGGGTGCTAAGGTCCTTCAGGAGCTGGTCAGCCCCCTGCTTCTTGAGTTCGGTGGTGACTTCCTTCTCCGTCATGGGCCCCGTCGTCGACCCCTTTGCCGGGGTACCCTGAGCAGGCCCCATCGTGGGGGCGGCCGGCTCCTGCCCCGCCGTAGGGTTAGTCGTCGTCGGGTTAGTCGCCCCCGGGGCAGACGGCATCGAGCCACGCGACTGAGCAAAAAGGGTGCCCGAGAGAAGCAAAATCGGCGCCAGTAAGATTGCTGATCTATTTTTCATGTTCTTTCTCGCTCTCCTATTTAAAAGTGCATTCGCACGTCCAGGTAAACGTTTTGAGCGTACAAGATTAAGGATGCGGCTGTCAATCGAGGGTGCCAATTTGGAGCTGCCTGGGCACATATTGTCCCCCCTCGCCCGGGGGATCATGGTCGCTCCACGCGGGGAGATTGCCGCGTTGGTGGGATGCGGCGGGGAGGACATCAAGTCACACCTCCCTGCACGGGTGGCATTTCCAATCGACTTCATTCGCGACAAAAAGTCCACGCTGCCTTCGGTCGCTTGTCCCAGATTGCGTGAGAAGTTGCCCTCTGTGCTGGGCAGTAGCCCTTTATCCACAATCGCCGCCCGAATTGCTCGCTTCCCGTGCGTCACTCAAATTGCTTTTTAAATTGGGCAAACTGTTGCTGCAAATCGTTGAGTCGCTGCCGCAGTTCGGCCACCTCGGCTTCAAGATGCGGGATGCGGTCATCGGATGGCGGTGCGGCCGCAAGCGCAGCCGGTTCCGCGAAGGTTGTCCACTCCGCTTTCTCTCCGGCTAACAACTGCGCGTACCGCGGTTCCTTGGTGCCGGGCAGGCGAGGCAACTTCTTCACCAGGGGCGGTTGGCGCTCGCTGAGTTTCAGGAGAGTGGACTCGAGGGTCTCGAGATCGTCGAACCGATACATGCGCTCGGCGTGCGCTCGAAGTTCGCCCAGCGTTTGCGGACCGCGCAGCATGAGTTCGCACAGGATGGCGGTCTCACGCCGGTCAAAGTTAAAAACCTCCTGCGCTCGGTGGCCGAACTTCGTGACGCGGCTTTCCGCGGTTGAGGACGGCCCCGCCAACCACTTCCGGCTCAAGGAGTCGAGCGCTTCGCGCGCCGCCCCCTCATCCAGCGCCATCACCGGATAGCGGTTCGACTTCTGATTGCATGCGTTGGTCAGCGCATTGAGCGAGAGTGGATAATAATCCGGCGTGGTAATTTCCTTCTCAATCAGCGCCCCCAGCACTCGCACCTCCAGGTCCGACAAGGGCAAGTCCACAAAGCCATCCTTTCACGCCCGCTGCAGTTTTCCCGCGCGAGAATTCAACGAAAATGGGCCACCTATTATAGAGCGCATTCGCTGGGCGGGCAAAGAAACCGCAGCGCGGAAGTTGCGACTTGGCATTCCTATCACGTCGCGGATACAGACCCTGGCGCGTTTCGTGGTACCGGCCGCCACATCCAGCGCCGATTCCCGCTTTTGCTGACCATGGAAATGCCAACCCCTTCTTACCCCTCCTTTCCCCTCCCTATTGTTACCTTCACGGTGAAATGCTACACTGCGTCTCGAATTCGAGATTCCCAATCGGCAAAACGCTCCTATTCGCCTGTTAAGGAGAACCTCATGGCATGGTTCATGACTTTTCTCTTCGTGTTGGTGATCATATTCGGGATCGGCACGTTTTTTTCCGGACTGTTTACGGTGCCGACGGCCAAGGCGGCGATCGTGCAGAGGTTCGGCAGGTTTGTGCGCGTCGCGGGGGCGGGATTGAACTTCAAGGTACCCTGGGTTGAGCAGGTGGTGGCCAAAGTCGACTTGCGCGTTCAGCAACTCGACGTGAAGATGGAAACCAAAACCAAGGACAACGTCTTTGTCGCCATTCCCGTTTCGGTTCAGTACCACGTTTTGCCCGACCGCGTGTACGAGGCCTACTACAAGCTCTCCGACCCGAAAGAGCAGATCGGCTCGTTCGTCTTCAACGTGATCCTTGGCCACGTGCCGAAAATGAATCTCGACGAAGCCTTTGAGCAACAGAATGACATTGCCACGGCCGTCAAGCAGGAGTTGGATGGCGTCATGGCGGGCTTTGGTTATGGAATCGTCAAAGCTTTGGTTACCGATATCATTCCCGACCCCAAGGTCAAGGCGGCCATGAACGACATCAACGCCGCGCGCCGCGAGCAGGAAGCCGCCAACGCCCGTGGCGAAGCGGAAAAGATCCTCAAGGTAAAACAGGCCGAAGCCGAGGCGATGAGCAAGCAACTCCAGGGACAGGGCATCGCCAATCAGCGTAAAGCCATCATCGACGGGCTGCGGGAATCGGTGGAGACATTCAAGGCGAGCGTTGAGGGCACGTCAGCAAAGGACGTCATGATGCTGGTTCTGTTGACGCAGTACTTTGACACGCTCAAAGAGATTGGCGCCTCAGCCCACTCCAACACCATCATGATGCCCCACAGTCCCGGCGCGATGGTGGACTTCTTCGAACAAATCCGGAATGCTGTCGTTCTGGGCGACATCGTGGGCGGTGTGCAGCAAGCTGGTTCGGGATTGGCCAAGACGGGCACCCCAGCGTGAAGGTCGGCAAGCTTCACATTGCCGTAACAATCGCTTAACCTTTTCACGGTCATGATTGCAGTGGGCAGGGCTGGTTTGCCCCCACACAATATTCCCGGTTCCCCCGGCGGATCAAGGAGAAAACATGGCTCTTGAAATCAATGAAAAGGAGTTGCGCGGAATCATCATCCTGGAACCGGTTGGCCGCTTGGTGCTGGGGCAAGAAAGCATGGACTTCCGCGGCAAAGTCAAAGAGGTCCTCGACAAAAGTGACTGGATCAAGGAAAAGTGGGGATGGAATACCCGCATCGTGCTCGACCTGGGAAACCTGAGTTTTGTCGATAGCGCCGGCCTCGGTGCGCTGATCGCCGCGCACACATCCTCCCGAAGCCGCGGGGCCGCAATTAAACTTGCCAACCTGACCAAGAAAATGCGCGACGCATTGACCATCACCAAGTTGGCTACCGTGTTTGATGTTTACGAGAACGTGGAAGCGGCGATCAAGTCCTTTCCCACAGCAGAACCCGGCCCCAACGAGGCGCAAGCCTGAGCGCGTTATTTCTTCATCAAGTCCAGGGCCGCGCTGGTCATGGATTTCACCCCGGTGCGAAGCGTGGGTTCGGGAATCGGCGCCCACAAACTGGAGTGCAGTCCGGGTAGCGGCACGCCTGTGCGCTCGCTCTCCCTAAGCTTCGCCGGATCGACTGCGCCCAAGCTGAACTGGCAAATTGGGATTTGGTGATTTTCAAGGCCGAAACGGCAGAAATCCTCACTGGCCATGACCGGTGGCTTCTCCTCAACATTATCCGGCCCCAAAACTTTCTTGAAAACCTGTGCCAAGCGCAACGTCAGTTGCGGGTCGTTATAGGTCGAAGGGGTGTATTCACTCTCGCTGGCGGCCACAATCGGGGCGCGTGATGCCGGAATGCCGTCAGCGGCGGCTATGCCCTGAGCCATGCGCTCAAGTGCCCCAAGAATATGCTGCCGCACCTCCTCCTTGTAAGTCCGGATGGTGAGCTGCAAATGCACTTCGTCGGGAATGATGTTGTACCGCGTGCCACCGTGAATCGAACCAACGGTCACCACAGCCGGATCGAAGGGCGAATCCTCGCGGCTCACGATGGTCTGGATCGCCAGAATAAATTGCGCAGCTTCCACAATGGGGTCTTTGGTCACTTGCGGCGCTGAGCCGTGGCCGCCGATGCCGCGAAGGGTGACGTCCACGGCAGTCGAGCTGGCCATAGCGTAACCCGGCGTGTATCCAACCTTGCCCGCCTCGACCGCAGGGGAGTCGTGCAGCGCCAGGACGCAATCCGGCCGGGGAAAGCGCGTGTAAAGGCCGTCATCAAGCATCGCCTTCGCCCCGTTGATGGCTTCCTCCGCAGGCTGGGCCAGCATCACCAGTGTACCGTGCCATTGCTCTTTCAACTCCACCAGCATTTTCGCCGTGCCGAGAAATGAGGTGATGTGAATGTCGTGCCCGCAGGCGTGCATCACGCCCACCTCGCGGCCGGCGTCATCTTTTGCCCGGACTTTGCTCGCGTAAGGCAATCCGGTCATCTCTTCCACGGGCAGTGCGTCGAGTTCGGTGCGGATGTACACGGTTGGGCCATTGCCATTCTTCAATTCGCCGATTACTCCATAGCTGACCCACTCTGGATGCCCAGCGTATTTGCCGATGCGCTCGGTAACCGTATATCCCAGAGAGCGGAGTTCGCCGGCAACAAAAGCCGAAGTTTTCTCTTCGTGATGGGAAAGCTCCGGCGCTGCGTGCAGCGACTTGTAAGTGGAAAGCAGCGACGGCATTTCGTGGTCAAGCAACTCATCCAGTTTGGCCTGTTGACCCTGCGCGGCAGGAACGCTTAGAAGCAGGCAGAATACGGCCAGGCAGAGAGAGGTGGCACGACGGCTCACACATACCTCCAGATCAAGAAATTGTTCTACCCAGGTGGCGGCCCGCGGCTTTTCGGGATTGCACCAGAAACGAGCCCACTCAGTATCTCGGAACATGCCCTGGCAAGGCAAGCGAAAGCACGATGGTAGATAAATTTGATGTAGAGGCGGCTTTACGCCGCCATATGGTCCGTGAGCTGACGGATAAACCCGCCTCTACAGCATCAAATTCACCCGCACCCGCGTCCTCGTAGTCATGAACAGGTCTCAAGGGCAACCCGGTCAACGCCGTTTCTTGCTTTCGTTCTGCGCGACCCGCACCTTCACCATTTTCTTGACCAGTGCAGCGGGCAGTGGCTTGTCCGTGGGGAATTGAATCGTCCCTTTGGAAATCGAGTAGCCCTTAAGTTCGTTCTTAAACGCGTCGATAACCGAGGCGGTGGGGAAAAAGCTACAGTGGTCCCGAAACGCGGCGAACCACACCAGCACTCCTTTGTACTTGAACGCAGGAATCCGATAACTGATAGTCTCGCTAGCTTCCGGTGGCACCGCGGACCGAATCGCGGCGCGAATCTTGTTCAAGGTGCTGCGGGCAGGTTCCGGGACACCCGCAAGGTATTCGTCAACAGTTTTCGGACCGCCGTTGCCTTTCGCCGCAGAACCGCGATTGCCGGATTTCACTTTTTTCATGCGGGGAATACTACAAGAACTTCCACTTCAATTCCATACCCCAGACCAGTGTGTAGCCGTTCGATATGAAGAATGCCGTGACAAGTTCTGACACAGGTTCGCTTGCCCATAGGTATGTCGCCATACCGCCCTTGTGACATAGGGTTTTGCGGAGACAAGCCAACAGTACGGTTATGGCCGTTTTACAGCCCAGTAGATTGTTCTGAACCCACCGGCACCGGCCGGATCCTGTTAGCCATCATCATCGGCATACCCGAAGTTGCCCTCCGCGCCTGCGATAGTCGGAGATCGCCCGAATTGTCGGGGCTCTGCCCTGGGACATGCGCTAATCTGAGGACAGGTCCACTCCGGAGAAGTGCTTGCAGGCGTCGAGCAGCTTCTCCTGCCGTTCCACATCGCGAGACGCTGGGTTCGGTGTGCGCAGCCGTAGGTGATAGAAGTACTCACCTGTGACCGTCGCGGCAGGGGCATCGCTCGATACGAGCCACACCTGGGTGCGGTGGGCAGCATCCAGGTCATCCGGCGCTGCCGGACCTCCCATCTTTGTTGCCACCCAACCGGGCTCCAGAGCATTGGAGAGAACATCCGGCCAGCGGCGTGCGACCGCGAAGGCCAGAAGCACGTCGTGCAATTTGGTATCGGAGTATGCCTGTTGTCCCTGCCATGGGCGGTGCTCCCACGCCAGATCCTTCAGAGTTGCATCGCCGCTCTGGTGAAGGCCGGAACTCAGGTAGACAAGGCGCTTGGGTCGATGGATCAGTCCAGTCAGGATGTACGGTGCGAGCGTGTTGACGGCGAACACATGAGGCAATCCGTTTTCGGTGGCAATGCGTCGGGGTTCCCGATACCCGATGCCGGCATTGTGAATGATCCCGTCGAAGGAGCCCAACCGATTCACCTGGTCGGCCACGCTGCGAGTCTGGGCGATGATCGAGAGATCACCGATGACCACTGCCTCCGCATCCGGCACGGCGGCGAGCGATTCCTCGCCCCGCCGCTCGTTGCGAGCGTGTAGAACTACCCGGTGTCCCTGCTCAATGAGAAGCTGAGCGGCCATTCGGCCGAGCCCATCGGAAGAACCTGTAATGAATACCCGCGCCATGATTTCTCACCCCTTTTCAGTTGGGATGCAGCGAAGGCCCTTCACGATACAGGCCCGTGGCGGCGGATTTGCCCCGCCATTTTCGAGCAACGTTGCGCGGAGGAATCTCTCAGCGGACGGACTACTCTGCGGCTTTTCGTTCTTGTCGTATTTAGAGCGGCGGAGTCGTGCAGAATGGGCACAACTCCGCGCTGCTTAGTGGCTCTTTATCCAAGTCTCCAACCCACAGTCGCTTTCGAGGCCGGCGGAATCTCTCGGAAGGTCGAATTGCATCACGATGCGATTTCCCAATGCATCCACGACGCTGATGGATTGCCGATCAACATAACCGTGGGGGGAGCCATTACGGCCCTCCACATGGCCGGTCAGGAGTTTCAGCGTTTGACTTTGGTCGAGGTAAACGGATTGTCCATCATTCATTAGTTCGCCCCAATCCTCGTCTGGCGTTTTCTTGTCGTCCCACTGCATCCCGACGCGAATTCGGGGCGTGCCCTTGAGATTGTGCGAGCCGCCTCCTGCCGGGCCCTTCGCGTACGGGATGGCCGTCCCCAGCTCGATATTCGCTCCCCCAAGCTTCTTGCCAGAGCAACTGATACTTAAACGTGGCGTTAGCGATCCGCTTCCAGCAGGAGGCTTGACATATTTCCCGTCAAGATTAAATACGATGATCGATTTTCCATCCTTGAAGTCATCCGCAATAAGGGTCTTCCATTGGGAAGAGCCCGTGGGCTGACTCTTTTGCGCCAAACCGTGCGCGCCGAACACCAGCATCATGCACATCGGTACGAACGCGGCCTTCATTCTTGTCCTCCTACGCGGGGATGCTGAAGTCACCGAAGCGGCTTTCGCATGGCCATCCAACGCGGGTGCTCTCATCGGTGGCGTCGCCGACGCGACATGCCGCCCATTATAGGCCTTGCGCCCGCATCCGCAAGCGGTCATTTCCCGATCTAGTGCCGCGGAGGAGGGCCGAGTACGCCCACCTCCGCGCTGCTTTGCGCTTGCGCTCTTCGCATGAATTCCCAGAAAGTAGGGTAGAATAACAATGAGGAAACGGCTATGAGTGAGCCAACGAAGACTCTTGAGGAAATGGTGCGTGAAGTCCCTTCCGAATATAGGGCGCAGCTTCGGGACTACGTCGAGTCCTTGCTGGCACGGCGTTCCATCGAGCAACCTGGCAAGCCGCAATTCATGTGGGCGGGCGCGCTCGAAGGATTGCGGGATCGGTACACCTCCGTAGAGTTGCAGCACCGCATCGCGCGTTGGAGAACCGACGGCGAATGAGATTGCTTGTCGACACCAACCTCTTCATCCGACGCTGGCAGCCGGCGCCTCGACAGTTGAGCGAAAGCATCGTAGAATTGCTTTTATCATCACGACCCAAAGACCCATGACGATCACTATCCATCCCGAGCTCGAAATAAGGCTCCGCTCCCGAGCGGAGGCCGAGGGACTTACTGTCGAAGCCTATGTCGAGCGTTTGGTCCGCGCTGAGCAGCAGGCAGAGGACGAGCTCGAAGCTTTGGCCCTCGAAGGGCTCCATTCCGGCGAACCGATCGAGCTCGGGCCGGGTTATTGGGAAGACAAACATCGCTGGTTGGATGAACGCCTGAACAAGACCGCTACTCGGTGACTGCCCGCTACGTTATTCGCCCCAAGGCCGATCAAGACCTTAACGACCAAGCTCATTATCTTGCTACGCAAGCGAACCCCAGCGTTGGTCACAACTTTCTCCTCGCTGCCCACGAAACATTTTCTCTCCTCGCCACCCAGCCCAACATGGGATGGCATTCTCGCCTGAAGAACCCTGCTCTTGCCTTTTTGCGGGTGTTTCGAGTGCCGGGCTTCGAGAGGATGCTCGTACTCTACCGCCCGCGCCTGGATGGAGTAGAAATTCTTCGGGTCGTGCACGCCTCGCAGCACCTCGAAGGATTCCTACGTCGCGATCGTCTGGAGTGAGCAGGGATCGGCGACGCCCCTCAGCAACGGGCGGAGCCTGTTTTTAAATCTTGAATCTGCAATTTCCAATCTCCTCCACGACTCGCCATCTGATCCCGTGTACGGACCGGCTTTCCCATGGCCATCACATGCGGGTGCTCTGATCGGTGGCGTCGCCGACGCGCCATGCCGCCCATGATCGGCCTTGCACCTGCACCCCCAAGCGGTCATTTCCCGATCGAGAGCCTCTTTCGTAGCGGCGGGTTTACCCCGCCATTTTCGCGGCGGCCTTACGCCGCCATATGGCGAGGTAAACTCGCCGCTACGTTTGTGTGGCGAGATGGTAGCGCGGAGGTGGACGCCCTTTGGCCTCCTCCGCAGCTCGTCATCTGGCCCCGGGTACGGAGCGGCTTTCGCATGGCCATCAAACGCGGGTGCTCTGATCGGTGGGGTCGCCGACGCGATATGCCGCCTATGATAGGCCTTGCACCCGCGTTCCCAAGCGGTCATTTTCCCATGTAGTGCCGCGGAGGAGGGCCAAGTACGCCCACCTCCGCTACCTGCTCCTTCCCTGATCAGCGCCCTCCTTCGTGCCGCAGCGTCACCCGGGGACCGGCCTCGGTCGCGGGGCATAGAATCTAAAGGTGAAAAATGGTAAGCCTCTGGCGTACAATAACGCTGGGAGACCTGCATGATAAAGGTGGAACAGCGGGTCGGTCACGAAGAGCGCGTCAACGTTCGGTATCCAAGGATTGAATTACTGTGAAATCCATAAATGTCGATTTGCCGGAAAAGCTCGCCGAGGAACTGGCGCGGTTGGTAGCCGCGGGATGGTTCCACGATGAGGGGGAGGCGGTTCGCGTTGCCCTCGTGGAATTCCTTGGTCACCGCACGGCGGAACTCCAGGAACGTTTTCAGCGCGAAGACATTGAATGGGCGCTGCGAGAGAAACAGAACGCCCAGCGATGAAGCGCTTCGTGTGCGATACCGGCCCCTTGATCCACCTCGAAGAAGCCGGGGTGCGAGATCTGTTATCACCCGCCGGCGATGTCCATATTCCCATCGCTGTCGATTGGGAAATGCGCAGCAATGAAGCTGCATGGAATTTGCATAAACCCGCCTGGTTGCACGTGACCCAACTCGATTCTGGTCCAGCGCTGGAAGCACGCTCCTGGCAACAGGCTGGGTTGCTGCATTATGGGGAAGCCCAGGCCATCGCTCTAGCGCGTCAACTGGGAGCTGATTGGCTTCTGACCGACGACGCTGCCGCGCGTCTGCTTGCGCAGTCATTGGGATTGGAGGTTCACGGGTCCCTGGGGCTTGTGCTGTGGGCGGCAGCCACGCGCCGCTTGAGCCGCACTGAGGCCGAATCTGCGTTGGGCCGCTTGGCGCGATCCTCTCTTTGGGTCTCACCTTCTGTGCTCCTGGCGGCGAAGGCCGCATTAGAACAGATGGCCTAGATCCACATTTCGGGCCACCCGCGTTGGCCTCCTCCGCGGCTCGTCATCTGGCCCCCGTGTCCGGGGCGGCTTTCGCATGGCCATCAAACACCGGTGCTCTGATCGGTGGCGCCGTTTTCGGAGTGCGGGAGCTCGCTCCCGCTTTTGGCCGCCGGTGACTCGTCACCGGTGCGGAGGTTCGCCGCGACGAGTCGCGGCGAACAAAAGCGGCGACGAGTCGCCGCACTCCAAAAGATCGGCCTTGCACCCGCGTCCGCAAGCGGTCATTTCCCGATCGAGTGCCGCGGAGGAGGGCACGCCCATCTCCGCGCTCTAATGGCGCGCGAAAGTGAGGGCTGCACGGTTCAGGCTGTTTCTGCTGCGATTCAGACAGTAAGAAACCAGGCTGGGCGGCCGACCAGCGCTCGGTCTGTCAACAGGTCTATCCGATCCGCCCGCACGGCTCTTGACGGCCTTTCCGACGGCCAGTTGTCCACCTT
>JBEKLF010000030.1:0-49218 GCA_050010335.1 Terriglobia bacterium | reverse complement strand
TGCCCATAACCGCATCTTACAAGCCTTTCCTCCATTGTCAATAATCAACCCCACCCTCCTCCCCAAAATCTTGAGACTTGATCTGTGGGGAGCCAAAATCTATCTCCGACAGGCTCCTAGATCACGGACTTACCGTTGTCAGAGACCCACAGGATTTCACCAAAATCCTAATCAAGGATATACCGTTTGAGAATCCAGGAAATGCCGATGAAGAACGCCTCTTGGATACCATAGCCGAAACCGCACGGATCGCGATGCGATGCAGGCATAGACAAAAGCATTAAATCTCAACGCCCCCCAAAACCAACACGCTTTTAGGACGCTACCCACACCGATGACCCGATGATTTAATGACCCGATTCTGTTATGGTGTGCGCCTGCGCCGAAGGGTGTGGCAGGAGGACGTTTTGTCAGCCCGCGGCGATATTACTCCCAAGGAGTTCTGCCTTGATTTCTTCATGCAAACAGAGGTGGCTGTATTTTCATTTTTCGCCCGTGCTGGTCACGGTTTTCCTATTGGCCGCGATTCTGCTCCCGGCACGCCCGGCCCGAGCCGTCGTTTGGTCCACGCTGTTTACCGCGCAGGATGTACGCGATCACTTGACGACCGACCAGGGCCGGCAGGAGGCACTCGAATTCTGTCACAAGATGGGCATCACCAAGGTCTACATTGAATCCTTTCGCGACGGCTATCAGGCCGATGAAGGCACTCTCAAGGCCGCACGCGATTTCTTCCGCCAAGCGGGGCTTACGGTCTCCGGCTGCGTCACCACCACCGGGCTTGGCAAGATCTCGACCGGCTGGCATGTTGCTGCTTGCTTCACCCATCGCCAGAATCAGGAGCGCCTGGAGTCCATCTTTCGCTTAACCGCCGCGTTATTTGATGAAATCATGATTGACGATTTCTTTTTCACCGACTGCCAATGCTCGGAGTGTGCGGCGGCGAAGGGAGCGTTGAGTTGGCAGCAGTATCGTGAGAAGTTGATGCTGCAAATGAGCCGCGAGCGCGTCGTGGGTCCCGCGCACGCCGTGAATCCGAATGTGAAAGTCATCATCAAATTCCCCCAATGGTATGACCGCTTCCAGGATCGCGGGTATGTGCCCGATCAGGAGGCGGCGATCTTCGACCGCATCTGGGTGGGCACGGAACTCCGTGATCCCGCTTCCGACGAGTGGGGGCACACGCAGCAGTACCTACCCCAATTCATATACCGCTGGCTCTCGGGCGTAGGCGGAGCCAAAACCGGCGGTGGCTGGTTCGGTCCCTACGGCACCACCCCCGCGCTCTACCTGGATCAACCCTTGACCACTATTCTGGCGGGCGCTCCCGAGGTTTTTCTCTTTCACTACGGCGACCTGGCGTCTCCGGAGTTCCATGGTCAGGCGGAAGCGCTGGCGGAGCGGCGTGCCCAATATGAAAAGCTTGCCACGTTTGTCTCCGACTGGGGCGGCATTGCCACCTACAAACCCGTGTCCAGCGATCCCGGCGAGGAAGGGAACATTCTCGATAAGATCGGCATGCTGGGAATTCCCGAGGCCCCGACCGGGAATTTTCCCGAAGGCGCTCGCGCGGTGATCCTTACAACTCAGGCGCTCGGAGACGCGGGGCTTGTGCCCAAACTTGTACGCCTGCTGGCCGCCGGCGGCACCGCCTTCCTCAGCGAACCCGCCGCGCATCTGCTTAATGGTGACCCGCGATTGCCCACTCCGGCGCCACTCAACCTGGACAAGAATCAATATTTGAAAACGATGGACGCGGGCGGAGGTAAGCTGGTGGTGTTCTCCGACGCATTGCCGAACCTGACGTACGTGGATGGGAAAAATCGGATCGAGCAGCCCACGCCCGAACTCCGGGAGGCACTGAAAGAACTGCGGCGCAGGGTTTCCGATTTCACGGTAACCTCGCTTGATGCGCCCCCTCGGGTTGCCGTCTACCCACTCGGCGGGCGCGTCGCCGTGGTGAACTACACGGAAGTGCCCATCGCCTGCCGATTGACCGGGCTCGCCGGCATGGCGCACAAACTAACCCAGCTTTACGCCCTCGATGGCGCTAACCTCGCACCCGATGGCGCGACGCTCCGCCTGCCGCCCCATGCCACTCTGGTAGTAGAGTAGGGAACTCGGGATACGGGGTACGGGATACGGCGTACGGGACACGGGATACGGGATTCGGGACACGGGCGTGATGGCGCATCTTGGGAGTCAGGGAATCCGATCCCGCGGGTGGGCTCCACAACTTCAAAGCGCCATTCCTGTTCCCGCGCGCTTTTTCTTCGTGCCCCGTATCCCGTGTCCCGTATCCCGTATCCCGAAGGAAGTTCTGATGCTCATTCTTGACATTGGCTGCGGAAAGAAGAAACAGGTAGCGGGCTCCATTGGACTGGATCGGCAGCCGGGCTCGGATGCCGACGTCCTTTGCGAGTTGTCGCATTTTCCCTGGCCTCTCCGCGAATCCTGCGCCGACCAGGTGTATCTCTCGCATTTTATCGAACACCAGCCGGACGTCCTCCGCGCCATGGCGGAGGTGCACCGCATCGCCAAACCCGGCGCCGAGGTTGTGGTGGTGACGCCGCATTATAGTTGCATGGACTCTTACACGGACCCCACACACCTCGTTCATCTTGGATTCCACAGCTTTGATTACTTCGTGCAAGGGAATTTTGAAAACTTTACCTACAATGCAGGGGGATTCCGAATTCTCGACCGCGGGCTGACCTTTGGCCATAATTTCTTGTTGGATAATCTGGGACGAATTATTGCCGGAATCTCAGTAGATTTCTACGAAAAGCACTTCGCCTGGATTTTCCCGGCGCGGAATATCATGTGCCGGCTTGCAGTGGTCAAATAATCCGGGTATCCCCACGCGCTACCTACGACCCACCACCTATGTTCCCCCGTTCCCCACCCCATGAAACTACTTGGCAACCCTACGCCTTTTCTGGTAATTCTAATAGGTTGAGCGCGCTTGGTAATCCCCAGTGGCTGGGCAGCCGCAAGCCCGGTCGATCATTTTGGTTGTCTAATTGTCCTTAAGACCAACGTCGACAGGATGAGCTGGAGAGATCGGAAACAGTTGCATATCCTCGGAAGCAGGAAGGGTGGCTTTTCATGATCGAAGTTGAAAACCTCAGCAAACGTTACGGACCCACATTGGCCGTCTCCGGCGTGAGCTTTAGTGTGCAAAAGGGAGAGGTGCTGGGATTTCTCGGGCCCAATGGCGCCGGGAAGACCACGACGATGCGCGTGATCACGGGATTCCTTCCCCCCACGGAGGGAAAGGTTCTCGTAGCCGGCTACGATGTGACCGAGCAGCCCTTGGAAGCAAAGCGGCACACCGGCTATCTTCCGGAAACCCCTCCTGTCTATCCGGACATGACGGTGGCGGAGTATCTGGCCTTCGTGGCTCGGATCAAAGGTGTAGCGCGCGGCGAAAGGAAAACTCGCCTGGACGGAATCATTGAGAAATGCGCCGTCGGGGACGTGCGCAATCGCCAGATCGGGAAACTTTCCAAGGGTTACCGTCAACGGGTGGGTCTGGCGCAGGCGCTAATTCATAATCCTGACGTGCTGGTACTCGACGAACCAACCGCCGGCCTCGACCCCAAACAAATCATCGAGACCCGCGAACTGATTAAAGGGTTGGCAGGTCAGCACACGGTGATCCTGAGTACGCACATCCTGCCGGAAGTCTCAAAAACCTGCCAGCGCGTGGTGGTGATCAACCAGGGGCAGATTGTGGCCGTCGGGACGCCCAACGAACTCATGCGGCGCCTGCAAGGGTTTGAAACCGTCCTCGTCACGGTAGAGGGTCCGGCAGCGGAGATCATGGAAAAATTCCAACGCGTCGGCGGTGTGAACTGGGTTGAGCCCCGTGAATCCAGTGGGGACCGGGTAACCTTGGAAGTCCACTCCGAAAAAGATAAGGATGTCCGCGCGGAACTGGCGCGCGCCACAGTGGAATCCGGCTGGAAGCTTTACGAACTGAAAACCAGCGGTTTGAGCCTGGAGGAAATCTTCCTGAAACTCACCACCAAGGATATTAGTGAAGAGGCCGCAGCGAAAGCAGAGAAAGCGGTGAATTAAAGAACCGGGACACGGGGCACGGGAAACGGGACGGACCAAGCCGGGGGCAATTCCAAGTCCCGTGCCCCCATGTACCGTATCCCGTGTCCCGAAGCAGAAAGGAAACGCACCATGCGCAATGTTATGGCGATAGCAGGGAAGGAGTTGCGAGCTTACTTCCATTCGCCGATCGCCTACTTGGTCATGACCGTGTACACAGCGATATGCGGTTTTGTCTTTTACAGCTCTACGGCTTACTATGCCATCGCGTCCTTACGGATGGAGGCGCAAGGTGGAATGGGCATGCCGCCCATGAGCCTGAATGAATACGTCATCCGGCCCATTCTGGGCGGGGTACTTACGGTGGTGCTGCTCTTTCTGATTCCCCTCATCACCATGCGGCTTTATGCGGAAGAGAAACGGTCCGGAACGATCGAGCTGTTGCTCACCTCCCCGCTCACGGACATGGAGATCATCCTGGGGAAGTATCTGGGCTCAATGATTCTGTTCGCGATCCTGGAAGCTCTGACGTTTCTCTACTTCAGCATTCTCTTCATGTATGGGAATCCCAATGCCAGACCGCTGATTGCCAATGCGTTGGGAATGCTTCTTTTTGGCGGCTCGTTGATGGCTTTGGGCATGTGGTTTTCCACTTTTACCAAGAACCAGATCATTGCGGGCGCGGTGGGTTTGGCCGGTTTTCTGCTTCTCTACCTGCTGGACTGGGTCAGTGCCTACTCCCAAAGCACCGTCGGGCAGGTCATGTCCTATATCGCGCTGACAACCCATTTTGACAATTTCTCGAAGGGCGTTATCCAATTGAGCGACGTGGTTTACTACCTGTCCGTGGTAATTCTGGGAGTTTTCCTGACCGCGCGCTCCGTGGAAGCTCTGAAAGGGAGGCCGTAGCCATGGCCTGGAAAGATCGCATTGCTGGCCGCAGCGGACAACAAGTTCTGACCGGAGCAAATTTTGCTCTCTACTCACTCATCGTGATTGCCCTCATCGTTCTGGTGAATTGGTTTGTCAATAACCACGACCGGCGATGGGATATGACACCCAACAAGAAGTACAGCCTTTCGGACCAGACGCACAAGATACTGAAGGAACTGAGCAAGGATGTAACCATTTACGCCTTTGACCAGGAGCGCAACTTTGGTGAACGCCGCGACGTGCTCGGGATGTATGCGTCAACCTCGAACCGGCTAAAGGTAAAATACGTTGACCCCAACCGCCAACCCGCCCTGGCCAAAGAATATGGCATCCGCACTCTTGGAACAATTGTGGTGTCTGCCGGCGATCGTCATATGGAAGCGCAGGGGGACGGCGAAGAAGGGATCACCAACGCGCTGGTGCGGGTTCTGAAAGGCCAGCGGACAGCTTGCTTCATTCAAACGCACGGGGAGCGCAACCTGGGAAGCACGGAGCGCGAGGGTTACGATCGCTTCAAGAAACAACTCGGCGACGAGAACTACCAGACGCAAGAGCTTCCCTTCTTGCAGAAGATGGAAATCCCGAAAGACTGCACCATGGCGGTCATTGCCGGGCCGCAAAATGATTATCTTCCGCCCGAAATTGACGTTATCAACAAATATCTCCAGGACGGCGGACGCGCGCTCGTCATGCTGGATGCCGGCGTCGACCTTCCCAATCTCACCAAACTACTGGGTGATTGGGGTGTGACGGTTCGCAACGATCTGGTGATTGACGAAAACCCGGTGGCCCAGATTTTCGGCACCGAACCGTATATGCCGCTGGTTGTAAAGTACGGATCCAGCCCCATCGTTCAACCGCTCAACAACCGCGCCACGCTTTTCCCCCTCTCGCGCTCCTTTGAGGTGGGGAAGAATTCTAAACCGGGTGTGAGCGCGGACTCTCTCTGCGACACTTCCTCCGAAAGTTATGGGGTCACCGACTGGACGCCCAAGATCAAAGAGATCCAGTTCCACGCGGGTAAGGACGTGAAGGGTCCCCTCTCTTTGGCCGTGGCGGGCACAATCTCGGGAGGAGGAGAGAAGAAGACGGAAGGCCGTTTCGTCGCTTTGGGAACCTCCCTGGTGGCGGCGAACAGTTTCCTGGGTTTTCAAAGCAACCGAGACTTCATCCTGAACTCGATCAACTGGCTCTCGGCCGATGAAGATCTCATTTCCATTCGGGCCACGCCTCCGGAATCGCAGCACCTGAATATGAATGCGGAACAGATGCGCCGTGTGCTGATACTGGGTGTGTTCGGAATCCCCATTCTGATCGTGCTGGCGGGCGTGATGGTGTGGTGGCAACGCCGATGATGAAAGCAGTGACGAATGGCAAGTGACGAGTGACGAGCAAGCGAGGCCGTCACGAGCCAGGGCTGTAGTGACGAATGACGAGCGAGTACGGTGGTGGCAAAGTCCATGAAGAAGCAAAAACTGATTAATACCCTGATTGCCTTGGTGGTCCTGGCGGCCACGTGGGGAGCCTTTACCTATTACGACAAGCACAAGGGCAAGGAAAAACCTGCCGTCGCGACCACTAATCAGACGAAGATATTTTCCGTTGATGCGCAGCACATCCAGTCCATCACTTTCAAACCTCGCGACGGAGAGGTTTTCTCCTGCCACCGCGAGGGCGGGAAGTGGACCATCGCGGATCCTCACCCTCTGACAGTGGACCAGGGCAATTTTTCCGGGGTCCTGAATAGCTTGACCACTGCCACTTCCGATGAGGTGGTTGACCCGCACCCCACCAGTCTTAAGGACTTTGGCCTTGATCCTCCCAGCTTCGTGTTGGAAGTTACCACCGATGCCAAACCGCAATCATTCACGCTGCTGTTGGGCGATGACACTCCCACCAGTAGCGGTTTGTATGCGCAAGTGAGCGGTAACCCGCAAGTCTTCACCCTGGCCAGTTATCTGAAGACCTCGCTGGAAAAGAAAATGTTCGACCTGCGCGACCGCCGCGCGCTGACGCTGGAGGCTGAGCAACTTCAGAAAATTGGGGTTGAGTACAAGGGTGCAAGCTGGACCCTGGACAAGAATCCCGAAGGCGTGTGGGATTTGGTGCTTCCGCCTCCCGTGCGCGCGGACCGCTTCACGGTGGACGGATTGGTAAGCCAACTACGGGGGCTGACCATGCAGTCGATCGCGGAGGAGGACAAGAAGAAAAGCGGCGACTTTGGATTCGGTTCACCGGAACTGCGCCTCCAGTTGACGGGCAGTGGCGGAACGCAGACGATTGTGGTAGGGAAAAAGGATAAGGGCTCGGATCACTATTTTGCCACGAATTCCGCGCTCGACCCGGTCTTCACCCTGAGCTCTGACTTTGTCACCCAGTTCCAAAAGAACCAGGCAGATTTGCGTGAGAAGGACCTGTTTTCATTTTCTTCGTTCGACGTAAAGCACGTGGAAGTGGACACGCCCAAGGGTCATTGGGCTTTCGAGCGTCAGGGGAATCAGTGGAAACAGACCGCGCCCAAGTCCAAGACGGTGAATTCCGATAAGATGGATACCTTCCTCACCCACTTGCGCGATTTGCGTGCGGACTCATTCCCCAAGAGCGGAAACCTGGCGGATTTTGGTCTGGCCAAACCGGGTTACCGGTTCAATATCCAATCTGGAGAAAAAAACACCACAGAGATTGTCGAGGCGGCGAAATCCGGCGATCACGTTTACGCGCGACGATCCACCGACCCACTTCCTGCCGAGCTTTCCAAAACGGCTTTGGATGATGTGGAGAAATCTCTGGGAGAGCTCTGAGGAGCAACGGCGGGCAACTGAAAGACGAAACTCGACCCTCGCCGCGATTTTCGAGTTTCGATCCTTGCTTGCGGGTCGACTGCCACTGCCCTACTTATTCTTCCAGACCGGCTTGCGTTTCTCAATGAGTGCGCGCAGGCCCTCCCGGGAATCCTCGAGATCAAACAGCTGATTTAAGTAGATATTCTGGGCTCGTTTCAGCGCCTCATCGAAGGGCTGCCATGTGCCTTCGAAAACCACGCGTTTGAGCAAGGTAAGCACCGGCCCGCTTTGTTCCGAGATGCGCTTCACCAGCGCATCGACGGTCTCCTTCAGCTTGTCGCGCGGCACCACACGGTTGACCAAGCCCATTTGTAGCGCTTGAAACGCGTTGATCGGTTCTCCGGTTAGAAGCAGTTCCATGGCCAGCCGCGGTCCAATGACGCGAGGATAAACAACGGCGCCCATGGGTGGAAACACGCCCAGCTTGATTTCGGGCTGTCGAAACTGTGCATTCTCAGTGGCAACCACCAGATCGCAGAATGCTGCCAACTCCGCGCCGGCGCCCGAGGCCACGCCATCCACAACGGCAAGAACGGGTTTGGATACCTCAATCATGACGCGAAAGACGCTGTGGAAGGCGTCCATCATCTGAAACACCATCTGCTGCGTGTACCCCTCCGCACCCACGCCCAGGGAGAAATAGCCTTCGCACTCCGGTGAGGCAGCGAGCAGGATCAGCCGCACATCCTCGCGGGTGGAAAGGCTATCGATGGCCGACGCCATTTCCCGAAGCATGCCGATGTTCATCACGTTTTGCTTGGGCCGATTCAGGGTGAGGTGCGCCACGTCCCCCGAGTCATCCCAGCGGATGAACTTGTATTCTTTCCTTACCCCATCCTTCGCTTCGCCGGGAATTTGTTCAACCGGTTCGTCCGCCATGGGGCCTCCATAACTTGGGACACGGGATACGGGGCACGGGAAACGCGGTGCTTGAGGCGGGACACGTGTCGTGCCACAATTCTTCTCTTCTTCTCTACTCCCGAGTCCCGTGTCCCGTATCCCGATTCTTATTTCAGTTTACCCCCGCATTTTCCGCAATAATCAAACTTTTCCGGAATGCCTTTGGCCCCACAGCTCTCGCACTTGCGTGTGTTGGCGCCCCAAAGGAATTCGCTAGATTTTCCCGCCCCCGCCAACTCCCGTAACGTCCTGGTGTCGGGCGGGCGCTTTTCAATGAAAGCCTGGATGCCTTCGTAGGGCTCCCAAGAAGTGGCATGCACGGCAAGCCAATCGCGCGCATGGCCGGAAGTGAGAGTCCACGCCAAATCTTTCCACATATCCAGTTGCTGGCGCGTGTAGCGAGTACACTCAGGGAATTTTTGGATCAACTTTTTGGCCAAGGCGTTCACTGCTCGATCCAGTTGCTTGAAGGGAACAACTTGATTCACCAGACCCCAATTGAGCGCCTGGTCGGCAGTGACCTCGTCACAGGTGAGCAGCATCTCTCTTGCGCGCCGCTCGCCGACCACCAGCGGCAACCACTGGGTTGCACCCCAGGCGTCCACCAACCCTACGCGCGTGCCCATCTGCATAAACCGGACATGGTCCGCCGCAATGGCCAGGTCGGCGGCCAGGTTCCAATCATTCCCAGCGCCGGCCACCACGCCGTTCAGCCTTGCAATGGTGGGCTTGCCCAGATGACGGAACAGATTGAGCGCCTCGGCCAGTATGCCTTGGAACTTCCAGAAGTTCCGCGGACGGCGAAGGAATTCCCTGGAGAATTCCTTGGCATCGCTTCCCGCGCAAAATGCCTTGTCGCCGACGCCGGTGAGCACCACCACCCCCACGGCATCGTCCATCGCGGCGTCGCGAAAGGCTTCCGTCATCTCGCGTAGCGTGTCGGAGGAGTAGGCATTGTAAATCTCCGGCCGGTTCAGCGTCACGCGGGCGATTCCTTCCTTCTTGTCATAAAGGATGTCGGCAAAAGCGAATCGTGACGCGGGTTGTCCGCTATACTCCATGCTCAGGATGAAGACCTCCTACACGGTGTAACAAGATGCTACCACAGCCAATTCGCAGGTGGGTAGCTAACGGCAAGCCCTCGGGATCTGAGGAAACCTGGGTTATGATGGCAGTGAAAGGAAAACCTATGAATCTACCAAAGTACGGGGTTCTCTTAGGGTTCTCTCTCGCCGTAATCTGCGCCGCGGCGCAGCCCACCGCTCCCGTTTACGACGAAAAGGCGGACGCGCGTCACGACATTGCCGCAGCGATAGTTATTGCTGAGGCGGGTAAGAAAAATATTGTGCTCATCTTTGGCGCCAACTGGTGCGGTGACTGCCGTGCTTTGGATGCGCAAATGCACAAACCTGAACTCGCTTCCATCATCGAAACGAACTTTGTCATCGTCAAGGTGGATCTGGGGCGCCACGATAAGAACTTGGATTTGGCCGAGCAGTATCATGTGCCGATCAAGCACGGAATCCCCGCTATGGCCGTCCTGGACTCACACGGGAACCTCCTGTACGCGATGGACCAGGGACAATTCGCCGACGCCCGTCACATGAGCTTCGAGAGTATCAAGGCGTTCTTTGTCCAATGGAAGCCGAGCCATTGAGAAGTCGGGCCATCGGATCATTGGTGATTTAGCGATTTTGTGATTTAGCGATTTGGCGATACATTCATCGACCATGGCATGCCTTTTGAGGTGCTCATGCCAAGTCAGCCCGAAGAGTTGCGAGAGAGAACCAAACAGTTCGCAATACGAATCGTGAAGCTCTTCCGTGCATTGCCAAGGACCGAGGCCAACGAGTTGATTCGAATTTTTGGTTCTTCTCTGCACACAGCGAGATCCAAATGAGGTGCAGAGTAAGGGGAAATATGGATTTTGAAATCGCTAAATCACTAAATCGCTAAATCAGCCGATCACCTTGACGCTCCTCGAAGCGTCCATTAGACTGGCAACAAATCCAGATGAGAAGGATTCATGAAAAAGGAAACGATTATTACGGCGGTGATTTTTCTGGCGGTGGGTTTTCTGGCGGGGTATATCACTGATGCCCAGATGAACTGGAATGGTCGTCAGAAGGCAGCGCAGGCCGCCGCGATGCCTTCCGAAATGCCGCCGCCGGCAGGCGCCGCTTCCGCTCCCGCCGGCGGGGCGATGCCTCAGCAGGGTCTCCCCGAGGGCCATCCTCCCATTGACACCGCGGCTATCACCCATCAGATGGAGACCATGGCGGCGAAGAACCCCCGAGACGCCGACGTGCGCTTAAAACTCGCCAATTTTCTTTACGACCAAAAGCAGTACAACAAAGCCATTGAGTGGTATCAGCGCGCGCTGGAACTCGATCCGAAGAATGTCAATGGTCACACCGATTTGGGCACCGCGTATTTCTATACGGGGCGGCCGCAGGATGCCCTGCGCGAATATGACAAGTCCCTGAAGCTCAATCCCCGCCACGAACCAACCATGCTCAACGCCATCGTTGTGAACCTGGAAGGCACTCATGACCTCGCCGCCGCGCAAAAAGCATGGGACCGTTTGTACACACTGAATCCCAACCATCCTGCTCTAGCGGGCTTAAAGGAACAAATCAATACCGCGCGCACCACCGGCAGCGCGGCAGGACCGCACTGAGTTTTCAGGTGCGAGGTTTCAGGTGTCAGGAGCTGGGGGGTAAGATCCGGGAAAAGAAATGAAATCCAGCACTTAACATTTGGTACCTGGCACCTAACACCTAGCTCCCAGGCATCTTCCCCGAGTGAAATGCCGTCTGACCCCTTATGGGAAGTTTTCTTCTCGATTTTCTGGAATTCGTCATCCTGGCGCTCTTTCTTAGGGCGATGGGGCGAAGTCTCGGGTCTCTATTCCGTTCTTCCCAGGTTCACACTCCAACCTCAGGAGAAGCTCCGCCCGTGTCCCGCTCCGCCGCGCCGCATCGTGGAGAAATGGCCCGCGATCCTGTGTGCGGCATGTTTGTCTCCACCGAACTCTCCCAGCAACTGAGGCGGGGCAAGGAAACACTGCATTTCTGCTCGCGCGAGTGCTTGGAAAAATACGAAAAGGATGTGGAGCATGTCGCTTCCTGAAAACCTTACCCATGCGATCCTGCGGCGCGTCGGCCCGGAACGACCTTTGTCCTGTAGCATGTGGTATTGTCACCTTCGCCCCGTGGGGTTCATTGCACTTCTATTGTTGGCGCTTGGCGGGTCCACACCGGTGGAGGGTGCGGGCGGCAAAGTGCAATTAACTCGTAAGTATCGCGCCGGCCTGTCCATGGTTTACATATCGAAGGTCCAGACGAATTCGAAAATGGATTCCAATCCGCCGAGCTTGAAAAGCTTTTTCCCGCCCATGCCCACGAACCTGCGCATGAACCAGCAAAGTACCGAGACGGTCTTGAAAGTGCAGGCGGATGGCGCGGCGGATGTTCAACACCGATTCGACAAGTTTGATGTCCAAGCCGACCTGGGGACGCTCCCCGAGAACCTGCGCGACTCCATAACTCAGGCTCAGCAGGAAATGACCCAGCAGATGGTGGGCAAGACGCTGACGGCCCACTACGATCATGATGGCAAATTAGTGGATTTCGAGGGGGCCGACGGTCTTTTCAAGGACATCGATGCTCCGCTACGAGAACCGTCCATACAGATGGTGCGAATGTTCCTCGAACAAATGGGGGGCCAGTCACTTTATCCGGACCACCGCGTCAAAGTGGGTGAAGAATGGTCGCAAAACCTTGACGCCCAACCGGCCAAGAACTATCCGTACCATGTGCAGGGGAAAAGCACCATGCACTATTCCGGCAAAACGCGCCATCAGGGAGTCAAGGTTGCCATCGTGGATTATCACTTCGAAAATACGCTAACTCCCGCCCTAGAAGGCTTGAGCACGGGGGGGGCGCTTCCGCAACTCGAGGCCATGGGGATGCACCTGAACATCCAGATCAGCGGGAAGGGTCAAGGCCGGATTCTCGTGGCGCTCGATGACGGCCGCGTGGTCCAGAATCATTCCACTGTGCACCAGACCCTCAGCGCCCTCATGAAGGGCAAGGAAGGTTTCGACGCTCCCGCCGATCAGCTTCCCCGTTTCGAAATCCAATCCGACACCGAAATGGATGTTGAAGGGAGCAAGCCGAAACGCCAGAAGAATAAGAACTGAAATCCTTATTGACAAAGAGTCAAGCGTCCCTATAATCGGTACAAGTTTCGGTCAACCCTAGGGAACGCAAGGGAAGGAATGAATCAATCCATAAGCACGGCATGGCCTGTGGTTCTTAGTGTCGCCGGATTTGATCCCTCCGCCGGCGCCGGCATCGTGGCCGACCTCAAGACCTTCGCAGCACACAATTGTTACGGCGTCGCGGCCATCACCGCATTGACCGTTCAGAACAGCCAAGGGGTGGCATCCGTTCACCCCGTTGAACCGTCGGTGCTAAAAGAAACAATATTATCCGTTCTCTCAGACGGTCGGGTGAAAGCTCTCAAGATTGGGATGCTCTATAACCAGGACATCGCCGAAGTCCTTCGGGAGACTCTGGAGTCGAATCCCGATCTTCCCGCGGTGCTCGATCCCGTGGTGCGCTCCTCCAACAACTTTGACTTGTTGGATGCGGCAGGGTTGGAATTTGTCCGGCGGGAGCTCCTGTCCCGTGTCGCGGTGGTGACCCCCAACCTGACGGAAGCGGCGGCGCTGGCCGGAATGCCAGTCGATAATCTGGAGGGTATGAAGGCCGCGGCGCGCAAATTGGTGGAAATGGGTGCGCGAGCCGTGGTGGTGACCGGCGGGCACCTTGACAAGGCTATTGATGTTCTTTTTGATGGGACGAGGATGGAATCTTTCACCGGCGACCGCATCAAGCCGGATAACACGCACGGCACCGGCTGTACATTCTCATCGGCAGTGGCCGCGAACCTCGCCTTGGGACGCCAGTTGCGCGATGCGGTGGTCCTGGCGAAGGCGTATGTCGTGGAAGCCATCCGCCAGGCCTTCCCGGTGGGACCCGGCCGGGTTCCGTTGAACCACCTTTACCGCATGGCGCAGCCCGTCCGCGTTACTGACCACTCACCCGACGTCGCGGAAGCTGTACACTAAAACGGATTTCTCACTACGGACTTGGAAGCGCGGGCTTCAGATTTTGAGGCGCCCTTCAGGGTCGCCGCATTCGTTCCTTTCGGATCCAGGGCTAAACGCCGGTTGCTACAAAAAGCTGCCGGGCTGAAGCATGCCGCTACAAAAATCGGTTACGGCGCGATGGAAAAGATGGTCCAGGGATAAGCATCCATGTCGCGCAGGAGGGGTTTTTCCCAGGAAAACTCAGGATGCTTGCGCAGGTATTCCGCTGCCTTGAAGTTGATGCCGCACGCGTGCCCCCTTGCTGCGGTGAAGGACATGCGTTCCGCCATCGTTGCGTCCGCAACTTTGTTCTGAACGGCGCCCGCAGTCCCGTAGGGTGGCTGCCAATGTGCCATGCCGCGGGAGGAAAGATCGATGTGGCCGCAGAGTGTACGCTCGTCGGCATCCTCTTTCTTTTCGAATGTATCATAGTGGTCCGCAAGGAAACCCTCGGCGGCCACTATATCAATCCTTCCTTTGTACTCCGCGATCAATTGCTCCCATCGGACACGCCGGGCGTTGGCGCTGTTCGCCAAATCCTTGACGTCAAAGTTGGTTTCTTCCTTCACCAATCTGGGGTTGGCAGGAAAATTTGAACCTACAAAATAACCGTCCGACTTGCGGAGCAGCGTGACGTTCTTGAGTCCCAGTTCAAGGCTGGCGATCTCATTAGTCCTGCGATCGGCCACCAACCAGGTGTTGGCGTAGCCGCCGTTGTTTCCTTCTTTCATGATGCGGGCGAAATCATCGATTGACGTGGCGTACTGCATCGCCTTGCGCGCGCGCACGAATTCCGGGATGCCGTTGGGATCGTAACCCGAAAATTGCGAAATGGTGGTTTCAGTAATCATGATTCCGGCGGAATTAATAGCAAAGTCGTCGGCGCTGTGAATGGCGCCGGGGAAGCTATCCATCAGGATGCGCCTGCCGCTCGCGGGCGCGATGTCAAAAATTATCGTCCAACGCTCGCCGTCCAGGTAACTGGTCCAATTGTTGTGGGCGATGATGACCTTGCCATCCTTCGTGTAACTACCCGTGGCGACGAACGCGCTGCAATGTTCAGGCAGAGCCAACGAGGCGCTTGCCTCAGGGCGATGCTTCCGGTCATACTCCTTGACGTAGTAGCCCCATTCTTCCGCGCCGTTAAGCGCCACCACATCCCAAATATCCAATTTTACGCCTTTCGCCTTCAATCCCTCGGCGATGCCCTGTAATTCCTCGCGATATTGCTGTTCGATGTGCGGCCACATCATGCCTTTCGCCGCATTACGGAAGAAATTCCAATCCTTCTTGCCGTCGTGAGTCTGCTCCAGGGCTTCCACTTTTGCCTCGTCCTCAATCTCCGGGGCTAATAGGTATCCGTGCTGGTATCCCATTTCGAAAGGCGTTCCCTCCAGGTGTACGTAAATCCAGCCGTTCTCCGTGGGCCTGCGGAAGGCTCCCTTCATATGTTCATCAGGTTTCGCCTCCCGGGAAAACAGGGGCAGAGAGCCGGCCACTAGAGCCAAGCCGGCCAGGAGTAGAGCAATTCGGCGCATTCAGGCCTCCATGGGCATCGTCGAGATTTAGGAAAATCCTTGGGTGACGATGGGATTAAAGGTGATTATACACGATGCTCCAGGTCGCGCACCCCCGCGAAAACAAGCGTGTGACACAGAGGTCGAATGCGGAAGTTTGATCCATCACCTCGGTCCTCGCGAAGTGATGCGCTAGGCGCCAAGCGAGAAAGGAGTCGTCGGGAAGCGACACCGGCCCCCGTTCACGTTACAATGCCTCTATGCGGATAAACTTCGCTTTTGGTCGAACCGGATTGACCCTCGAGTTGCTGGAAGGTTTTGATTACCAGCTCTTGGAAGCGCGATCGGCGGTTCCGCTGGACGACCCCGCAACTGCCATCGAGTACGCATTGGATGCGCCCATCGATTGCCCACCACTCGCCGAGATGGCCCGCGGCAAGCGCTCCGCCGCCATCTCGATTTGCGATATCACGCGGCCAGCGCCCAACCACGAAGTGCTTCCTCCTGTGCTGGCCCGATTGGAAGCGGCCGGCATTCCGCGCCAGGAAATTACCATCCTGATCGCCACAGGGCTTCACCGGCCGGCGACGGAAGCGGAAATTCGTGAAATCTGCAGCGGAGAGACCGCGACCCGCTATCGAGTGGTCAATCACCATGCCCGCGAACTTTCCGAGCATCGCAGTTTGGGAAAAACCAGTGCCGAAACGCCGGTTTATATCGACGACCGTTTTATCTCCGCCGACCTCCACATCACCTTGGGATTTATCGAGCCGCATCTGATGTTGGGATACTCTGGCGGGCGCAAGCTCATCGCCCCCGGCCTTGCCGCGCAGGAGACCATCAAGGTTCTGCACAGTCCCCGCTTCATGCGCGATCCGCGCGCTGTGGAAGGCTCGATTGAAGACAACCCCCTGCACCGGGAGCTTCTGGAAATCGCGCGATTGGCGCGCCACGATTTTCTTGTGGATGTCGCGCTCGGCCGCGGCGCTCCCCGGCGCCCCATCGCCGCAGTTTTTGCGGGCGAGCCGGTGGCCGCACACCGGAAAGGTGTGGAGTTCGTCTCGCGCGTAATGCTGGAAACCCTTGACCATCCTGTCGATGCCGTGATCACGACGGCCGCGGGATACCCTCTCGACCTGACCTTCTACCAGGCCGTGAAGGGCATTACCGCAGCGGCACACATCGTGAAGCCCGGCGGGAAAATCCTTCTTCTCGCGGCCTGCGATGAAGGAGTGGGTGGTTCGGAGTTCGCTCGCATGCTTGCTGATCGGTCGCCCGATCATGTCTTTATGAAGAAGATTGAGGGCACGCCGGTGGTCGTGGACCAATGGCAACTGGAAAAGCTCGCCCTCGTAACGACCCGAGCGGAAGTTTTGTATTATGTGCCGGGCCTGCCGCGTGAGTTCCACTCGGCTCTGTGGGGAAAGGCCTACGCAACTCCCGAGGAAGCTATCCGCGCGCTTGTAGCGAACTTGCGAAGGGGCGCGCGCATCGCCGTCATTCCCGAAGGCCCCTACGTCCTGGCGCAATGCGCTGCGTTGGAAAGGGCGCTACAGTGAATAGCGAGACTCCCGTGATGCTCAGCAAGACCGCCCAAGCGTACTTGTCGGCGCTTACCTATCGGCCCGCTGCCGAACGGCGGACTTGCTACTTCCCAGCAAGTGGAATTTACTGGGAAGACGAAATTCCAGACCTCCAGGAGCTCATGAAGCTTCCCGAAGATGGTTTGCTCCAAATCCTTCGGCTGTTCCCCATCAGGTACGGAATTTGGGAAGGTGCGCCTCTGACTGAGGATGAGCAACAGTTGTGGAACGCTGCAAGATCTCAATTGCCTGATTGCCCGCTCTTCCAACGAGTTGAGCTTTCACCCGATGATCAACTCGCCCAGGATGCAGCTGTGCGGACCGGTACCGAAATAACTAAAGCCGTTTTCGCCGACGCTGATCAATTGCGTGTCGTCGAAAAATGTCCTGGTGTGCAAGAGATATCCGCCACCTTTGATCTTACCAAACGCAGCAATCTGACTAGCCCTCCTACTGTAAGAATTAAGCCTCGGTGGGCGAGGATACTGGATCGTATATTAAGGAGACGCCAAGCGAGGCTTCACGACGTGCGTCCACTCCCCCCGGGATGACCTAGACGCCAATCTGCCGGCACGCGGCCGACCATTGGCGTAGGTTTTGCGCCGTGGAATGGAGGAAGCTCGTTATCTCCGCGGGACACCAAGCAGGCAAATGGGCAATGGCCTCGGAATCCACAAACTCCGTTAATTCCAGAACTCGGTCCGTCATGCTCCGGCTAACCGGCTTGAACGAATTGCGCAAAATCTCGAGCAGCCAATCGGTAAGAACCATCCCCCAGAATTCGTAGCGAAGGTCATCGACGTAGTTGTGGGGGTTTCGCCGGTGCTCTACCAGGGGGCGGCCGAATGCCACGTGGTACCTTGTGCCCTGCATCAAAGCCAGCAAAAAGTACCCCCCCCAGATGTCGCCATATCGATCCAGCTTGCCGCCCGGCACCGGCCAAGCCATGGTGACGAACACAAAGGCCGGAATTAGTTCCCGCACCACGCTGGTGTTCTGGGTGTTGACCGGCGACCACGTGGACGAATCGAGGACGAACGTATCCGGGCCCCGGTAGTCCACGCCCTTCACCTTTCCATTCAGCCAGGTGGTGGCGTCAACGTCCGGCTCGTCAAACCATAATCCTTCCGTGGCTCCAATGACTGCGCCCTCGGGGTAAGACACCTGCTGCGGCTGATTCACATGGCCGCGGAGTTGGAAGGGGAATCCTCGGGGAAACACCAGGCGCGGCGGGTCGAAGGTCAGGTATTCGCAAATATTATGGAATCCCCTTTCCTCCTTCAGCATGAGATGCCGCCACTCCCGCCCCGTCTTCCGGTGAAAACCCACAAAGTCGTCCTGCGTCGGAAAATTATCGTCGTCCATCGAGATAAGGAGTTCGCATCCTTCTTCGAGCGCCCGCAAATAGCCGAACACTCGTCTGCCGTCCGTGTTGTACGGAATCAGAGAGTAGAGAGCGAATTGCCGGCCCCACGCATCCTGCTCGTCCACGCCAAAATAGACGGTTTCCAGGCCTTGCGCGGAAATCTCCGCGGCAAGGGCACCGGCGCTGGGCGGTGTCTTGCGGTCCCCCACCACCCAGACCTTAACTTCTTCCAGATGGCCGTGGCGATGTATGTTGTCGTAAAGATCGCGCAGAATGGCGGGATGGTGAATCGTGGTGAATACAATGTGGCAAGGCTTTTTCACGCGCTCCTCTTTAGGTTACAGGTTACAGGTCACAGGGGACAGGTTACAGGGTACGGTAGCCAGCTTCTCCTGTTTGCGTCTCCCGCGCCTATTCATCTGTTCTCTGTAACCTATTTCCTATAACCTCTTGCATATAATATGTAACCTTTCACCTATAACCTAATAAGGTCCTAAGCCCCATTTTTACGTAACGGAAGTTCTTGAAGAATGTATTCACGCTCCGGCCTTCTTTCCTGCCTACCCAAACGGTAGGGACCTGTTCCAGATGATAGCCTTTCTTGAGGGGCTTTACCGTGGTCTCGATACAAATCTCATGCATCGTGCCTTCCCACTTCACGGCCTCTGCCACTCCTTTGCTGAGAAGCTTCAATCCGAAGGTGAAGTCACCGATTCGCGTCCAGAACAACACGCGGAAGGCTTTCTGGAAAATCCAGTTGAGGACAAGTTTCAACGGGTCGTAGTTCGTGAAGCCGCCGCCCGGCAGCCAGCGGTTGGCGATGACCTCATCGCAGCCTGTTTCCACCACTTTCTGCACCATGCGGTCCACGGCGGCAGGCTCTGTTTCCAGATCGGCTGCCATAAGCGCCACATAGTTTCCTTTCGCTGCCTGCATGCCTTCACGATAAGCCCAGCCAATGCCGGGGTTGTGCCGCTGGACCACTACTTTGACCCGGGGCTCCCGCGCCGCCCACTGCCGGCAAATAGAGAAGGTCTCTTCCGAAGCTCTGGGGGATACGAGGAGGATGATTTCCTGGATGTATCCGCGATCCTTACCCAAAAGGATCCTTATTGTCTCGTCAATCGAAAAGGTCTCGGAATACACAGTGACCACGATTGAAAGCTGAATGGCGCTGAGCGGCACGGTTTTCCGCGTCGTTGTCGGTTCGGTTCTACCCATTCGTCATTCCTTCTCGCGTCGAGATGAATAGACTCACCACGGAGCGCGCAGAGAGCACAGAGAAGAGAACCTCCACTTGCATGGGGTGGGTTTAGGATTCCCTTTAGGTTGACCCACAGGTTCTTCTGCTTTTGTTCTCCGTAACCTCTGCGTCATCTGTGGTGAGTCCATTTCGGGTTTCCGTAGGCGGCCGCACTCTTCTACGTGGCACTTTCCACCCGGCTTAAACCCGGGCCGAAGACGCCAGGCCCGCGGGGCGGCTTGACCACGTCCGCCAGATGGCAGGGACATTCATCAGCAAGTTCAGTGCACCGCCCGCCACCACTCCTGCCGCCGCAGCGCTCAACAGTTTTCCACCCAGCATTATGCACAAGAGCGTGACTAGGAAATTGAAAAGCGCACCGGGAAAGCAAATTCGTTCGTAGCGCGCCAATCTGTCCCCAACTCCCATGCGAAAGGGGGCCGCTTCGGCAGAGCGAAACGTGAAGGCTTCGTTGCAAACGAAGTTGCTCAGCAACGCTGCCTCAATGGCCACTGGCAATGCGGCAGCGGGCGGCCAAGCGCCTTTCCTTACCAGCACGGCGAATAGAGCGACATCAATGAAGGCGCCTACGAGCGCCACCAGGCTGTAGCGGATCCAGCCCAGGAGTTGGCCTGTCCGCACGGCCAGCCGCGCCAGGTGCAGGAGATATTCCCAATATTGCCGCGCACCCAGCTTCGAAGCGCCGCGTTCACGTTCCTGAAAAACGTAGGGCACCTCCACCAGATTCTTATAATGCGCCTTGGCAATTACCTCCAAGAGAATTTTGTAACCCAAGGGGTTAAGTTGAGCGCCTTGTAGTGAGGAGGCTCGAATCATGAAGATGCCGGACATAGGGTCGCCAACCACTGCGAGCTTGAGCGGCAGCACGGTCGCCGCCATGTGCGTCGCCGTACGCGAAATAAAGCGACGCACCCACGTCCAATCCGAAGTACCGCCGCCCGGCACATAACGGCTGCCGATCGCCAGGTCTGCTCCTTTGCGAATTGCCGCCGCCAGCGCCGTGAGCGTCTCGGGAGGGTGCTGCAAATCTGCGTCCATGACCCCCCACACATCGCCCCGCGCCGTCGCCCATCCGTCCAGGACCGCCGTAGCCAGTCCCAGCCGCCCTGGGCGTCTCAGCACACGCGCAGGGATTTCGGCGGCGAGTGATTCCACCCGTTGCGCCGTCCCATCCGCGCTCGCGTCATCCACCACGACGAGCTCAAAATCCTCGCCCACGCTCCGCAGTGCCGCCGCGGCACGCCGCAGAGTCTCCTCGATGACCCCCGCCTCGTAGTACGTCGGAATGATGACCGAAATCATAAAGAGGTGCCAGGTATCAGAGGCTGAGTTCTGAATGCTGGAAACCATGATTATAAAGTTATAAAGGGGGAAGGGTAAAGGGTAAAGGATGAAGGCCGAAGTCTGGGCCATTAATTAGTTGTCGGCGCGTAGTACCCCTGTCGTGCGTAGACATTGTACTTGCGCTTGTGGGCTTCACCGCGATTCCCAAGGTGCACTTCAATGTTACGGTAACTTCCGTCCTGACGTCTATTGGTGGGGGAATATCCGAGGGTATAGCCCTGTTTGAGCCAGGTGAGGATGGTCTCCATCGCCGCGCTCACGGAGATGCCGTTGCGGGTGTCGATCATCTCGCCGCCGGTCTGTTGGCAGATTTTCTCTACATCCTTAAGCCGCGATTCCGAGTGCGTCAGGAAGTACGTCCTCGAGTGTTGCAGGAATCCTACCTTGATGCTGTAAATTGGGGTTCCAGATTGCTGGGCCGCGCGCACCACCTGGGGCACATCGCTTGTCTGTTCCTCGGAGGGCTCGTTATCGGAGACCAGAATCACGGCGCGGCGGCTTTCGGGCGCCATTCGTCCAAGGTAGGTGGCTGCTTCATAAAGTGCACCATCGATGTCCGTGCCGCCGTATGGGCTGAGGGCCCACAAATCGACGGAAAGGGCTTGGTGGTCCGAGGTCAGCCCTTCCTCCATTTCCGGCTTCTCGCCAAAGCTGAAGATGGCCACTTGGTCGTCGGGCTTGAGCAGCGCCAGCGTATCGAGCGCCCCCGACCGCAATTCCTCAAGAGCCGCGGCGATGCTGGAGCTGTTGTCGATCACCAGCGCCACCGCCAGCGGTAACTCCTCGTGGGAAAAGGCGAGGATTTGCTGCTCCTTCCCGTCTTCGAAAACGTGAAAATCCTCTTGCTGCAAATTGCCGGCGGCGCGCCCGTGCTCATCGTGAACTCCCACCTCCACCAGCACCAAGTCCACGTCCACTTTGAAGGTGGGCGCACTCGACGGGCTCGCCTTGCCGCGCGCGGGCGGCGCCGTGACCTGCGCGCCCAATTTCGAACACGCGATGAGCCACAGAATTGCGAGGCATCCGAATTTTCGCGCCTGATTCATTCTTGGGCCTATACCAGCCCTCTGTCAGGATGCGGCTTGATGATGAGGTGTTGTCCGTTCAGCGAAATGCCTTTAACCTTGGTATATTGTCAGGGCACGCATGCTCGTCCACCCACGCGGGCGGAACGAGAACTTCAAATTTTTTCCCGAGGCCGATGCTGATGACGAAATCCTCCAACGTTTTCGGATTGAATCGCCGGCGCTTTCTGCAAACTGGGATACTCAGTGGTGCCGCTGCCGGGCTGAAAGTGGGACGTGGTCCGTCAGCGAGCCCTTCGGCGGGGCAGGTCCCCGCTTTCGAACTCGAAGAGGCAACCCTCACCGCGCTCCGGTCGGGCATAATGTCCGGAAAGTTCACGGCCCGCTCCTTCGCGGAGCAATACCTGGCGCGCATCGACGCGATTGACAAGCACGGGCCGGCGGTGAACTCGGTCATCGAATTGAACCCGGACGCCTTGGCCATCGCGGACGCGCTCGATCACGAGCGGCAGACAAAAGGTCCGCGCGGACCCCTGCACGGCATCCCGGTTCTGATTAAAGACAATATCGCGACGCACGACCGGATGCAAACCACCGCGGGTTCCCTTGCTTTGGTGGGATCGGTACCGCCCAAGGATTCCTTTGTGGCCAAGAAGCTGCGCGACGCAGGGGCCGTGATTCTGGGCAAGACCAACTTGAGCGAGTGGGCGAACATCCGCTCGTCGCACTCCACCAGTGGTTGGAGCGGCCGCGGCGGGCTGACTCACAATCCCTACGCGCTTGACCGCAACCCCAGTGGCTCGAGCTCCGGTTCCGGCGCCGCGGTGGCCGCGAACCTCTGCGCCGTGGCGATTGGCACGGAAACCGACGGTTCGATCGTGTCCCCCGCCAACAACAACGGTATTGTCGGCATCAAGCCCACGCTGGGCCTGGTGAGCCGCGCCGGAATTATTCCCATTGCTCACAGCCAGGACACCGCCGGACCCATGGCCCGCACGGTCACCGACGCCGCGATTCTGCTGGGCGCGATCGCCGGGGTTGACCGTGACGACGCGGCCACCCTCGCGAGCCGCGGGAAGGCCATGGCCGACTACACGCGTTTCCTTGATGCCAAGGGCCTGGCCGGAGCGCGCCTGGGCGTGGTGCGCAAGCTCTTCGGCTTTAGCGAAGCTGTCGATAAGCTGATGAACGATGCGATTGAGGCATTAAAGCGCGCGGGCGCCGTGGTGGTGGACCCCGCGGACATCACCACGCTCGGACAGCTCGACGGCGCTGAATATCAGGTGCTCCTGACGGAGCTCAAGGCTGACCTGAATAGCTATCTGGCGCAGCTCGGCGATGCCGCTCCAGTGCACACTCTCCAGGATATTATCGAATTCAATGAGCAGTTCCCGGAACAGGAAATGCCCTTTTTCGGCCAGGACCAGTTTCTCAAAGCGCAGCAAAAGGGATCTCTCTATGGCAAGGAATACCTGGACGCGCTCGATAAGAGCAAGAGTCTGATGCGCGAACAAGGCATCGACGCGTTGATGAACCAGTTCAAATTGGATGCGCTGGTGGCCCCCACCGGAGCGCCGGCGTGGTTGACCGACCTCATCGACGGCGACCACGACCTGGGAGGCAGTTCCACCCCTGCGGCCGTAGCGGGCTACCCCCACATCACCGTCCCCATGGGTTTCGTTCACGGCTTGCCGGTGGGAATTTCCTTCTTCGGGCGCGCCTGGAGCGAGCCCGTGCTTATAAAACTCGCCTATGCCTACGAGCAAGCCACCCGGCAGCGCCGCCCCCCCCGCTTTCTGGCCACGGCGGACCTGAACGCATAGCTTCCCGCCCAGGCGAGGACCGTTGGGTTACGAATTCCTCGAAGACGGCCTGGGCCGCTTCGCTTTTGCGATAAATCCTCTTACTCGGGACGGGAGCCGTACACAAAAGTCGCGGGTTGCCGGCATCTCGTGCCCCCCGGGAGCGAGAAGCATGAAGCGCAGGCGTCCCGCCCCCCCTGAAGTCGTGAAGAAATCCCCGAGCGAGCGAAAGCATCTCACGCAGAGGCGCAAAGGCGCAGAGGCCGAAGACAAAGCAGTAGTTTATTCCGAATCTCCACGCCTCGGCGGCTCGGCGCGAGATTGTCTATTGGCGCTCGGCCCCCATCTCCCTCACCTTTAATCGCGATTCTGCCGATAACCGAAGTGGGGGAATGTGGGCGGCTCGTCCGGTGGTGTGGGGCCGAGCGGTGCCCGGCCCGATTCTTCCTCATCCTCGGTTTGGGTTCCGCCGATAACCGCTATGAGGGAGTGTGGGCGGCCCGTCCGGCGGCGTAGGGCCGAGTGGCGCTCGGCCCCCTTCTTCCTCATCCTTAATCTCGGTCCGGTCGATAACCGCTACGGGGTGGTGTGTCACGAGGGTGTCATTTCGCGTTGGCGATAGCGCGCCCCCTGCGGGCGCCGACGCCGAACGCCGTTCGGCCCTACCCCCAGGGCGCTGCCCTGGGCTACATTTGATAGCCCACTAGGCGCACAATAGCACCTCCGACCGCGAGGTCGGCCCCTGCCGTCGCCGCACACCCGTCAGCCTTTCCTCGTGCGTGGAGATCCAGCGAAGCCCCGGCAGCGCCCCGCGGTGGTGCAGCACACCGAACAAAACGTGGCGCAAGGCTCGCTCTCCAGCCTTGCGGCTTTTCCAGCGCGGGGCGGGCTGTTGCCTCGCCCGATCGAGATTTCCCCGTGGGTCGCGTAAAGAGGCGCGGTATGGACTTGCCGCAGGACCGGACAGCGGGTCCTGCGCCCCGCTTGAATCCTGTCCAGAAGCGGCTGGTAAAGCGGCCGGAGGATTGGCCTTGGCCGAGCTTCAACAATTTTGCGCTGGATAAGCAGGTCGTAAGCCCAGTTTGCCTTATTCTGCGGCGCTTTCGCATTGCCCGGCAACGAACCGGTGGAGTTTTATTCGAACAGCCGCGGAGGAACGCAAAAGGCGCGTACCTCGCGCTACCCCGCTGATTTTCCTACGGCAACTGCCAGTCGAGGGCATAAACCTCCTGCGTGCCAGCTTGACGGGTGATCAGCGGGGAGTCATCCGGCGCTAGCCCAAGCCAGAAGGGCCCCGACTTCTCGTGAAGGCACACCACTTGTTCCAGCTTGCGGTCCCGAAGTCGTAGGCGTGAGATGGTGGAGTCTCCTCCAGAGGACGTCGCGTAGGCGAGAAAGATGCTTTCTTCTCTGCGTGACCAAATGATATCCCCAATGAAGGACCCGGTCAGCAGCTTGAACCACTTCCGAGTCAAGGAATCAAAAAGCATCAGCGACTGCGAATCTGCCGTGAGGGCGGCGACATAACGTCCGTTCGGTGACCAGCGGGCCGTCCATAGACCTTCCGACCCTGGCAACGTCGAGCCTTCATGCGTTCTTAAATCCACCACATGGATTACGAGCGGGCCGGAGGAACGAACGTCGGGTGCTACCAAGCCGCCGAAAACTACCCAACCACCATCTGGCGACCACGTTGGAGCCCCTTCCTGATCACCTCCCGAAGTCACCGTCTGGGAAGTGCCGCCCTCGGCTGAAATCACGCGAACTTTCCATGGCTTCGCGGGCTCGCGACCCATGAAGGCGATCCATTTGCCGTCCGGAGACCAGCGCGGCAGCTCGGTGATCATCGGCGGAAGGGTCAGTTGGAGCGCCTGAGCCCCGTTGACTCGCCTTTTCCACAGCGTATAGCCCGGAACCGTCACATAGGCCATCCACTGGCCGTCTTTCGAAAAGTCCACATGGTCAGCGGAAATGTTAGCGAGATATGGGACGAACCGTCTTGATTCTGGGTCATAGCGTTGAAGCTCACTCTGCCCGATCTTACTCAAGGAGAACACCCGCTTGCCATCGCGACTCGGAACTGCGGCCTCGAACTCCATCGGTCCGGCAGTTAACTGCGTCAAGCGCCTGCGTTGTGACTCCGCAAACGGGCCGCCTTCACGAAGGACAAAAAGGTCGGGCGAGTCCTTTACCTGAGAAGTGAGAATGAAGAACCGGCCGTCCGGCGTCCAAGACTCGCTGCGTACCCCCTGGGCGGACCAACCCGAAAGGAATGGATGGAGCTTGGTTCCGTCGGGTCGCACTTCCCAAATTGAGATGCTATTGGATAGGGGGTCTATTGCCGTAAAGCGCAACAGGCTGCCGACAGGATGCCAGCAAATGTTCGTCACCACGCCCCTTACGCTGGCGATCTTTCGAGGCTGTCGGCCATCTGACTCGCAGAGATACACTCCACCTTCAGCGGCATAAGCGATGGCCTGACCATCTGGCGACCATGCAGCCGATGTCGCCAGAATGTTTCCGACCGGGCGCGGGAGGCCGCCGGGCAGCGGCAACGTGAAAAGCGGCCGGGGGTCGAAACCTGCAGCATCGGTTAACAGTAGTTCGGAGCGTGCCTGGCTGAGATCTTGGATTAATGGATTCTCTAACGCTCCGGCGGACATGGGTATGACTTCTCCGCCCACTGTGGCAACCTGCGCGATAACCCACCCGGCTTGCGCTCGCTCCGTGAAATAGACCCTTGGGCCGTCCGTGACCAGTCTGCTGCGCTTCATGCGACCGTCACGCGTAAGCTGGGTGTTGCCAACAACCTGTGGAACGGGAGTCGGATGTGTCAACAGATAACTTAGGGCTGCGGCCAAGGCAACTGAAATCGCTGCATAAGCCAAGTAAGCCAGGCGAAAATCTCGTATGTTCGCAGACACAGCGCGGGGGGGCTTCGCCCCAGCCGCGGGTGGTGACACATCACGGTCTTGTTGACCGAAACCGGGGGTCCCTGCCGATGAGCCTCCGGTGCTTCGCTCGGATCCAGCCCCATTCGACATCCACGCGTCGATCTCGCACGCGAATGCGAAGACCCTGTGACGTATACCGCCGGGCACACGATGCACCGGCAGGCCTCTCTCCTTCTCCCAGCGGATGACCGTGGTCACGTCGCGGCCAATGTAGTCTGCGATCTCTTTCCAGGAATCCAGTCGGTTGTTATGTGAGGCGGACATGGTCGAGCCGCTGGCGAGGGAGGGCAGGGCCAACTACCAACTAAAACCAATTACCGCCAACTATCGCCAATTGACGGCGACTATACACCCGCGCATAACATTTTGCAATCCTAAGCCGGTCCCTCGCAAGCAAGGCTCCGCTCTAGAAGCTGGAGGGGCGGCCCAGTGGATCACGCCAAGTATTGCGTGGGGCGGAAGGCGGGACGTAATGCGCAGGAGACAATCCTATGGTTGATTTTCTGGTTTTTCGGCGAATGATTACACCGGTGATCGTTCAAGCTCTTTTTTGCATTGGGGTCGTGGCGAGCGTCGTCATCGGCATGAGATTGATTGCGGCCGGCAGCGGCGCGAACAGGCGCATGGGCTTCGCGATCCTGGCGGGAGGGCCGCTGGTGGCCAGGATCTATTGCGAATTGCTCATCCTGCTCTTTCGCATGAACCAGGCGCTCAACGACATCCGGAGCAGCCTCACTCCTTCGCGTGAGTGAAGCAGGTGCCGGAAAATCTTGGCGGCCATTTATCCAGCAAGGTGCGCATTTCTAGCCCGTTTGGCGGGAAGTTGTCGCTGACTCAAATTTGATTGGTTATGGCAAATAGCGAACAAGTAGCGATTGTGACTCCTGTACGCTTTTCGGCTCATATGATTTGCGTTGAATCCGCAAATGAAGGAGTAACCGATGCGCAAAAGCACTCTTTTATCATGTCTGTTGTTGGCTATACTGCCGTTAGCAGTCATTACGATCAAAGGTGCTGCTGAGGAAAGCGAGTTCACCTCCCCCAAACTCGTAGCGGGTTACGGCAAGCTGCCTCTCAGCTTCGAGGCCAACCAGGGCCAGACCGACGCCCGGGTGCGATTCCTGGCGCGAGGCGGCGGCTACACGATTTTTCTCACCGATGATGAGGCCGTCCTGACCCTGGGGAAATCCCAGCCCGGCATGAGCCGATTTGGCAAGTTCGGACTTTCCGGACGGCTTGACGCCTTTGGCCCGGTTGACCCACGCGCCGGACGCTGGCCGAGCATGGCCGGCGACTTGGAGTCACTGTGGCGGTCGCTAATCCTCGATCTCGGCCAGATGGTTCCCGAGCCGGGTGCAGGCAAGGGCGGCTCGGTGGCGCGACTCAAGTATCAGCCGCCGCAGGTAATGCGGATGCGGCTGGTGGGCGGCAACACTAAGGGGCGTGCCGTCGGCCTCGACAAGCTTCCCGGCCGCAGCAACTATTTTATCGGCAACGACCCCAAGAAGTGGCGCACCAACGTTCCGACCTATGCCCAGGTAACATACCAGGGTGTGTACCCCGGCATTGATTTGGTCTATTACGGCAACCAGGGAGAATTGGAGTACGACTTTGTGGTGGCACCCGGTGCCGATCCCTCGCGGATCCAGCTCGCCTTTGACGGTGCTGATCAACTCACGCAGGACGGCGCTGGAAATTTGGTGGCCAAGCTGGGCGGGGCGAAGGTGCACCTTCGCAAGCCCATTGTTTATCAGCCTTCGGAAACTGCTCAGTCAGGGAAAGCTACGGATCATGAACAAAGGACCTTGGACCCCTTGGATGGCAAGTACATCCTTAAACCTACCAGTCAAGTCGCCTTCGAAATCGCCCCTTACGACCGTAACAAGCCGCTAATCATCGACCCAGTGCTGACCTACTCCACCTACCTGGGCGGCGGCAATGATGACTGGGGGCTTGGCATCGCCGTGGACACCGCAGGCAACGCCTACGTGACGGGCTATACAGGTTCCACCAACTTCCCAGTTGCCAACCCCCTCCAGGCTGGGAATGCTGGCGGCTACGACGCCTTCGTAACTAAACTCAATGCGGCAGGGTCGGCCCTCGTGTACTCCACCTACCTCGGTGGCGGCAGTGATGACTACGGTGCGCGCATCGCCGTGGACAGCGCAGGGAACGCCTATCTGATCGGCTCTACGTATTCCACCGACTTTCCCACCGTCAACCCCTTGCAGGCTGCGAACGCCGGCTTCCGCGATGCCTTCGTAGCCAAGCTCAATGCGGCAGGGTCGGCGCTCGTATACTCCACCTACCTCGGCGGTGGCAGTGATGATATCGGGCGCGACATCGCCGTGGACAGCGCAGGGAACGCCTACGTGACGGGTCAAACATTATCCACGAACTTCCCCACAGCCAGCCCGCTACAGGCTGCGTACTCCGGCGGCTACGACGCCTTCGTAACTAAGCTCAATGCGGCAGGCTCGGCCCTGGTGTATTCCACGTACCTCGGGGGCAGCAATGACGACTATGGGATGGGCATCGCCGTAGACGTCGCCGGCAACGCCTATGTTACGGGACAAACGACATCGGGAGACTTTCCCACGGCGAGTCCTTTTCAGGCTGCCAAAGGCGGGTGGGACGCTTTCGTAACCAAGGTGAACTCCACAGGCGCGGCTCTGATGTACTCCACCTACCTGGGGGGCAGCAATGATGACGGTGGGCTCAGCATCGCCGTGGATAGCGCAGGCAATGCCTACGTGACGGGCGGTACAGATTCCACCGACTTCCCCACCGCCAACCCCCTACAGGCTGGGAACGCGGGCGGCGAGGATGCCTTCGTAGCCAAACTCAATGCGGCAGGGTCGGCCCTGGTGTACTCCACCTACCTCGGCGGCGGCCAAGCGGACTACGGCGGGTACGGCATCGCCGTGGACAGCGCAGGGAACGCCTATCTGACGGGCTTTACGCAATCCACCGACTTTCCGACCGCCAACGCCTTACAGGCTCTGAACGCCGGCGACTGGGATGTTTTCGTAACAAAGCTCAATTCGGCAGGGTCGGCGCTCGCGTACTCCACCTACCTCGGCGGCAGCCGTGACGAGTACGGCTACGGCATCGCCGTGGACAGGGCAGGGAACGCTTACGTGACGGGCCGGACGGCCTCCACCGACTTCCCCACCGCGAACCCCCTACAGGCTGCGAACGCTGGCGGCTACGACGCCTTCGTGGCCAAGATCCTGCCGGGCGCCCAAGTTGTCCCCGGTCCGACACCACCTCCGCTCGGAATAGGCGGCACGACCGGTGGAACAGCAGGAAGCACCGCTGCTTATTCCGATGCCAACAACACGACCGTTCAACCTGTCGTGGCCGAGCCTGTGAGCACGGGCAACGGCAACTACTATTACCAACACACCGACTTCACGATTCCAGGGCGGGGACTGCCGCTCCTGTTCCAGCGCACCTACAACGCCCTCGACAACTATGCCGGGCCACTTGGCGCAAACTGGACGCACTGCCTCAACATCATTCTCAGCCAGACTGCTGCGGGTGTCGCAACCATTCGTTGGGGCGACGGCCACGGCGAGGCGTTCACGCTGACCGGTGGAGTTTACGTTCCTCAGCCGGGTGTTTTCAGTACTCTCGTCGCGAACCCAGACGGTACTTTTCTGCTCACCCAGAAGAATCAGACTCGTTATTTGTTCTCGGCGACCGGAAGCCTCACAAGCGTTGTTGACAAGAATGGAAACACGATCCACCTCACATACAACGGGTCGGGCAATCTCACTCAGATCACCGACACGGTTGGCCGCGACCTGACGCTCTCGTATGACGGGAGCAACCGTATCACCCAGGTCGCCGACCCCATTGGCCGGACAATATTGTTTTCCTACAGCGGAGCCAACGACCTCACGCATGTGACGGACGCTGCAGGTGGTGTAACTCAGTATGCGTACGACGCCAGCCACCACGTCACGTCAATCACCCTGCCCAACAGCCAGAATCTGCTGCAAAACACTTACGATGGCGCGGGCCGCGTAATCACCCAGACCAATGGCCGGGGCTTTACCACGACGTTTGCATATAACACGCCGTCTCCGGGACAAACGACCATCACCGATGCGCGCGGGAAGAGCACCGTCCACACCTACGACGCCTCGCTGCGCATCATGACGATTACGGATGCACTCAGCGGGGTCGTCAGCTACACCTATGACGCGACCAATGACCGGACCAGCGTCACCAATCAAAACGGGAAGGCGACCAGCTTTACCTATGACGGCACTGGCAACCTGACGGGCATCACAGACCCCCTCGTGAATAGCTCGTTGTTCACGTACGATGCGAAGAACAATCTCCTCACGGCCACGAATCCGAAAGGTAGGACCACGAACTTCGCTTATGACGCAATTGGGAATCTACTGACTATCCAGGACGCCTTGGCGAACATCACCAAGTTTGCCTACGACGGCTATGGTCAGCTCAAATCTAAAACTGATGCGAAAGGTAATCTAACGGTTTACGGTTACGACGCTTTCGGAAATCTGACCAAAATTACGGACGCCCTCGGGCATATCACGACCTTGGCCTACGACGGAGTAGGCCGCATGACCTCGATTACCGATCCCAACGGTCATACGGCGAGCGCCTCCTACGATGCCCTAAGCCGGTTGATCAAGGTCGCCGACCCGCTTGGACACCAGACGCAATTCGCCTACGACGCGGTCGGAAACCTCCTGAAGATTACCGACGCGAACGGCCACGTGACGACGTACGGGTACGATGCCGTCAACAATCTGGTGACCGTCACCGACGCCCTTGGGCACGTGACGCAGTACGCCTACGACGCGAACAGCAACCGGACGACTTTCACCAATGCCAAGGGAAATGCCACATCCTACACGTTCGACAATCTGAACCGATTGAGCGCCATTACCGACCCGCTCTCTTTTGTGACCAAGTACGCTTACGATCCCGTGGGTAACGTAACCGCCGTAAAGGACGCGAACGGTAAAACCAATCAGTTTGTTTACGATGCGCTCAACCGCCTTCTTAACATCTCGTATGCCGACGGCAAGAACGTTACTTACGCGTACGATGCCGACGGCAATCGCACGTCCATGGCGGATTCGCATGGAACCACGGGATACGCGTATGATGCCCTCGACCGCCTGACGAGCGTGGCAAATCCGGGCGGCAAAACGGTTATTTACGGGTATGACGCAGTCGGGAATCGCAATTCCCTAACATACCCGGACGGGAAGGTGACGAATTACGCGTACGATGCGGCAAATCGGCTCGCGGGGGTCACGGACTGGCTGGCAAAGACGACCCGCTATAGCTATGACCCTGCCAGCAATCTTCTCGCCACTGCCTATCCAAATAAAACGGCGATATCATTTGCATATGATGCTGCGAATCGTTTGACCAGCGTCGCAAACTCGATGCCGGGGTTGCCTCCGGTCGTCATTGGCTACGCGCTCGACGCCGTCGGGAACCGAACGAAAGAGGCGGTAAACGGCGTGGCCGAGGCCTTCGGGTATGACGGCCTCAATGAACTGACCAGCGCACAGCTTGGGCCGCTGACGAGCGCGTGGACCTACGATGCGGTGGGGAATCGGCTCAAACAGACTTCACCCGTCGGGGCGACGAGTTACACATACGATGCCGGGGATCGGTTGCTTACCGCCGGCCAAACCAAGTTCACGTATGACAACAACGGAAACCAGATCACAAAAACCAGCGGTAGCTTGAAGTGGACCAACACTTATGACGCTGCAAACCGGCTGATCAAGGCGCTCGGTTATGGCGTGAACAGTACCTTTGGTTACGACGGCGACGGAAACCGCATTGCCCAAACAAATGGCCCAGGCAGTTACAGTTACCTCAACGATGTAGCGGCTGCGCTTCCAGTCGTGCTAAACGAGCAAGGGCCGGACGGCAACATCACTTACGCCTATGGCCTCGGCCTTATCGAGGAGTACAGCTCCGCCTTCAACAACTTCTACCACTACGACGGCCTCGGCAGTGTGATTGGTCTGACCAATGCAAAGGGCGCGCTACAAGCCGCCTATGTCTACGACCCCTGGGGTAATGCACTCCTTAGTGCGACTGACTTGGTTGGCACCAGGAACAAGTTCCGATTTACCGGCGAGGCGCTCGATCCAGGGACGGGGCTGTATTATCTCAGGGCGAGGTATTATGATCCAACGTTGCCTAGATTTACAGGGCGTGATCGGTCACCTGGATTCCCACTTGACCCTCTCACCTCTAACCCCTATCTCTACGCCCTTTCTAACCCGAATCGTTACGCAGATCCGAGCGGCCTATCGATAATATCTATCGTAAATGATGTCAAAAACTTCTTTAAGGGTGCCCAGGAAACAGCCGCGAAGAACGACACGTATAATGCATGCCTCAACGACATAGTTAACAGTGCCACACCTACGTGTACTAATCCTGGGCAACTCGAGGAGCAGAGAAATCGCTCACTGGGGAAAACGGCCACGAGCGCATTGCCGGTGGTGAAAGACACCGTGACTGAGGAATTTGACCCGTCCCTCTACGGCTGGAACAATCCTGTACCAGCTTGGGCTGAATACGGTTGGGATGTCCTTAGCGCGGGCCTCACCTCCCTAAAGGAGAAGGTCGAGGAATATCTGACAGTAAATAAGGCAGAAGCCGCAGGTTCGCCGGCAACCGCAGCGCTCACTGAACCGCAAGCTCCTCATCCCCAGACCAAGTGAGTCGGGGGGTGAAAAATCGGGGACCCGCGGAAGGTTACACAAGTCTTGCGCGGAGCAACGGACGGGGGGACGGACAGGCGCCACGTTTCCTGGTTTTTCCGCCGGACACCATGGCCAAGCCGGAAAGTGTTCCCCCAGTCGCCGGGTTTTGTAAGCGACACGAGGTCTCTCCGTACGCAGATTTTTCAGGCACTTTAACTCTGTCGCTATTTTTCTCTTGAAGACGCCATGCGCCAAGCGTAGGACATCACCCGCGTCCGTAGATTGGGCTGCGCTCTGCGAAGGCGCGGCTATCGGGCATCCGCCCCTAAGGAGCCCAGAGTCAGTCGGGGTATCGAGTGGCAACCCCCGTTAACCATAAATATGGTAGAATCTTCCTATGAGAACCACCGTGGACATTCCGGACACACTTTACCGGCGCCTCAAAACCGAGGCGGCGCAGAGAGGCTGCTCGGTGAAGGAGCTGGTTTTGTGCGGAGTCAAAGCGGAGCTGGAGGGTGGAAAGCCGGCTCGCAAAGCACAAGCGGTTAGCCTGCCGATTATCGACTCGAAGCGGCCCGGCTGGCTGCGCCTGACCAACCAGCAGATCAATGAAATCCTATTTCCCTGACGTGAACGTTTGGCTGGCGCTTGCCTACCGGGGCCACCAGCATCACCCCACCGCCTCCGCCTGGTTCGAGCGGGTGGAAGCGGAAGAAGCCATTTTCTGCCGCTTCACCCAACTGGGCTTTCTGCGCCTACTTACCCATCCCGCCGTCATGCGCGATGAAGTCAAGACGCAACAAGAAGCCTGGAAGACTTACGATCAGCTCGCGATCGACGCACGGGTAAGCTTTTTTTCCGAGACCGAACCCGAGCGGGTGGAGGCGGCGCTGCGGGCGCTGACGACGAGCCTGCGCTTTGCCCACCAGCAGTGGCCGGATGCCTATCTGGCGGCGTTTGCAATGGCTTCGGGTCTGACCCTGGTCACGTTTGACAAAGCGCTGGGAAAACTCGCGGGAAAAGAGTGCGTGTTGCTGGCCTAAAAACCGAAAGGGGACGGGGACGGGCAGGCACCACGTTTCCCGGTTTTTCCGCCGGACACCATGGCCATGCCGGAAAGTGTTCCCCCAGTCGCCGGGTTTCGTAAGCGAAACGAGGTCTCTCCGTACGCAGATTTTTCAGGCACTTTAACTCTGTCGCTGTTTTTCTCTTGAAGACGCCATGCGCCGAGCGTAGGACATCACCCGCGTCCGTGGAGGGGGAAGACTCGGAACAGCAAAGGGAAGGGCGAGGGACAGGGAAAACCGGCGACAGACGGAACGTACCCCGCTACCCTGTCGGCCGTAGCTCGATTACCTCGAGCTAATCGTTGGGGGAAGGGAAGGACCGCACGGGCAAAAGGTCGGGGACTGCGTCAAATCGGTCTTGCGTAAGTTGTTGAAAGCAAACCTTGAAAGGCAGGCTTTGCGCGTAAGTAATTGAAAATAAACGAGCCGTTCGCTTTCAAGGGAACGCGCTATTGGGCATAAGCAGGCATTAGCAGGGATTTGCGGGTTATCCACAATAGGGCAGGGTAGCGCTCGGCCTCCGCGTCGCAAAAGTTGCGCCAGCGGGGGAGCGAGCCACCCAGCCGCGCCGCCCCCCGCGCTTTCTGGCCACGGCGGATTTGAGTGCCTAGGTTTGGCTCTTGATTCAAATCGTCCGGATGCGAATTTCTCGAAGGCGCGTCGTGGTGCTCCATTTCAGCGATAACAGGGCCTACCAAAAGTGAAGCGCCACACAAGAGTCGAAGGCCTTCGGCATCTCTTGTCGGCGGGAGCGAAAAGCCTATAGCGCAAGAGCCCCGCCCGGTCTGAAGCTGTGAGAAAATCCCCCAACGAACAAAAGCATTTCACGCAGAGGTGCAAAGGCGCAGAGGCGGAAGACAAATCAAAGCTGTTATTCATTCCGAATCTCTGCGCCTCGGCGTCTCGGCGCGAGATGACCTATTAGCGTCCCTCCGGAGCAAACCTCGCAACTCCGCCGGAGTTTCACGAGGAATTCACTTCCCCCTCACGACCCGTTAACACCGGTATGATTTCATACCCTCACGAGAATTTAGAAGGCCGGAAAGGCTTGGGGCAGTAGTCAACTTCCGGGACGCACGCCTACCGAATGCGCAGCAGCGGCGCCGGGGGGGACGTGTGCGAATCTAGTCTTGCAAATAAAAAGGAGGACTCGCATGAGTCGTATCAACTTCTTGCGACATGGTTTGATTGCGATGGCGATCGCGGCGGTTCTAACGCCCGCATCGCAGGGCCAGCAACTTCCGAACACGGGACAGGAAATCACGCCCTTAGCGCCCCACGCGGCGCGGTTCGAACCCTTGAATCCGGGTTTGAGCGACAATCCCAACTACACGGCTGGACAAGCCGTGACCAGTGTCGTGAGTCCTGACGGGAAGACTCTGCTCGTGCTCACGAGTGGCTACAACTTAATGAAGTTTTCGTCCGGGGCGACGGAAGGGAACACGAATCCGGCGGACTCAACCCAATTTGTGTTTGTTTTCGACATCTCGCAATACCTGCCCGTCCAGAAACAAGTGATTAAGGTCCCTAACACTTACAATGGGATCACCTTCGATCCCTCCGGGACCGCCTTCTACGTTGCGGGCGGCGTCGATGACAACGTGCACGCATATGCTCTCACCGCCGGAGTATGGGCGGAGGAGACTGGCAGTCCGATCACGCTCGGCCACATGGTGAATCCAGCCACAGCCGGATCGGGGATTGGACTTGAGGTTTCTGCCCAGGCAGCCGGCGTCGCGATCACCCAGGACGGCACCAAGCTCGTGGTCACCAACTATTACAACGACTCGATCAGCGTCCTTACCAAATCGAAGACGGGCTGGGTGGTGAATTCCGAGCTTGACCTGCGACCCGGCAAAGAGAACTCTGCGAATTCCGGCGTTCCGGGTGGAGAGTATCCGCTTTGGGTGGTGATCAAGGGCAATCAAACCGCCTATGTTTCCAGCATCCGCGACCGGGAAATCGATGTTGTGGACATTGCCAACACGCCGGCCGTGATTGCACGCATCAGCGTTCCTGGCGAGCCGGTTAAAATGGTCTTGAATGCAAGCCAGTCAAAGCTCTTCGTCGCACAGGACCTTACCGATTCGGTGGGCGTGATTGATGCCGGTTCCAACACCCTCGTTGACAATATCGATGTGACGGCACCCGCCGGCCTGCTTCCCGGTTGGCGATCCCATTTTAAGGGAAGCAACACCAACAGCGTCACGCTCTCCCGGGACGAAACGCAACTGTACGTCACCAATGGCTTGATGAACAACGTCGCGGTTATCCAGCTCGGCTGGGCTCCCAAGGAAAGCAAGGTGATCGGACTGATTCCCACCGGGTGGTATCCAAACTCCGTCAGCTTCAGCAGCGACGGAAAGTTCACCTATGTTTTGAACGGCAAGTCACCGACGGGGCCAAACGCGGGCTATTGCCATGGCGGCGTGCTTGCTTCGCTGCCCGCCGATCAATGCGGGGGCAGCAATCAATATGACCTCCAACTCATCAAGGCGGGGTTCCAGAGTTTCCCCACCCCGCGTGCATCCGAACTGGCCGGGCTGACCCGGCAGGTTGCCGCCAACAACCACTTCCAACGTCGTATTAGCGACGAGGAGGCAGAAAAGCTGGCATTTCTGCATGAGAAAATTCACCACGTCATCTACATCATCAAGGAGAACCGGACCTACGACCAGATCCTCGGCGATCTGGAAGTCGGGAACGACGATCCGAGCATAACGGAATTTGGTGAAGCTACGACTCCCAATTTCCACAAGATCGCGCGCCAATTCACGGACCTGGACAATTTCTATGACACCAGTGAAGTTAGTATGGACGGCTGGCCTTGGTCCACTTCGGCTCACGCCCCCGACGTGGTCGAACGGCAGACCACGGTGGAGTATGCCGGCCGGGGATTGAGCAACGATTCGGAAGGGAACAACCGCAACGTGAATATCAGTTATCCTACACTTGCCGCTCGACTGGCCGCTGACCCGCTTAGCCCCGACGATCCCGACGTGCTGCCCGGCACGACTGACACGGCAGCCGCCGATGGCCCGGATGGCGAGCAAGGGGCAGGCTTCCTGTGGAACGGAGCGCTCAAAGCCGGCTTGTCACTTCGCAACTACGGTTTCTTCATCGACTTGGACAGGTATAACCTGGGAGCCCCGTATACGGCCCTGAGCATCCCGGAACTGACCGATCCCAGTTCGACGATCCCTCCCACGCAGGTGGCGTACTCGACGAGCGTGGCCCTGCGTCCTTACACCGATCCCTACTTTCGCGGATTCGACCAGTCCTTCCCCGATTACTACCGGTTCAAGGAATGGGAGCGGGAGTTCGATGCGAACTATGCCAGCGGCGGCCTGCCCCAATTGACTCTGCTGCGCTTACCCCACGATCACACGGGCAACTACTCGATCGCGATTGATGGTGTTAACACGCCGGAACTGGATGAGGCGGATAACGACTATGCCGTCGGGTTGGTAGCCGAGAAGGTCGCGCACAGCAGGTACAAAGATGACACCCTCATTTTCGTCATCGAAGACGACGCTCAGGATGGCGGCGACCATGTGGACGCCCACCGCAGTACCGCGTACATCATTGGTCCCTACGTTAAACACCATGCCGTGGTCTCTGCTTCCTACAACACCCTCAGCATGTATCGCACGATGGAAGACATTCTCGGAATCAAGTACTCCAACTTGAACGATGCATTGGCCGTTCCCATGACGGATGTGTTTGATAAGAATGAGAAGGATTGGACTTACAAGGCTGTGCCTTCTCTTCTGCTTTACAACACGACGCTTCCGCTGCCGCCCATGCCGGCCAGCGTCAAGAATATTCCCCATCCTACCCACGACGCGGCTTACTGGGCGGCGGCCACCAAGGGCATGGACTTCTCCAAAGAGGACCTTGTCGACGGCGCACAGTTCAATCGCATCCTGTGGCAGGGTCTGATGGGATTGAAGCCGTATCCGGCAACCCCGAGCGGACTCGATCTTCGGGCTAACCGCGCGGAGCTCCTTACGCGCTACCGCGCGAACTCAGCGCAAGTGCAAGTTCAATCAAGCCAAAAGGTGGCGGCGGAAACTGGCGGTGGGCGGTAAAAGCCACAATGGGGGACGGGGCCGGCTCGCGGCCCTGTCCCCTGTTCTTCGACCGGCCGACGCCTGGCCCGCCTCCCTTTGCCTGAAATCCGGAATCGAATTCCGCCGCCCCAGTGGTTTACGCAACTGACGTGTAACGCGCGCGCGAGGTGACTTGCCGGAACCCGGAAGAATCGGGACCACTACAAACTCCTGGATTAGCTTTGGAGAATCCCTATGACGCAATCGATTTCACATTACTGCCGCACCAATTCAACGGGGCTATCTCTGATGCCCAAGCTGGCGGGTCTCTTTGGCTTTCTACTCTTAACTGCTAACTCATATGGACAAGTTGACCGTGGCGCTTTGACCGGGACAGTGAGGGACTCTTCCGGGCTGGGAGTGCCCGGCGCGAGTATCACGGTCGTACATAATGCGACCGGTTTGAAGCGGGTCGCGCTCACCTCCAGCAGCGGAACCTACGACATCCCCGAGCTGCCGGTCGGCGCCTACACCGTAACGTTTGCGCTTCAGGGCTTCCAGCCGGTGGGCTTTGAGAACCTGGTCGTGTCGGTGGAACATACCGTGACTCTGAACGCGGTGCTGGAGATTTCCGGAACCACGCAGCGGATCGAGGTGACGGCGGAAACCCAACAACTGGACGAGACCTCGAATACCCTGGGAGCCCACGTCGAGCGCAAAGAGGTGAGCGAACTTTTACTCAACGGCCGCAACTGGTCAGCGCTCACGGCGCTTGCTCCCCTGGCGGTGGATACGAACTACAATAGCAGCAGCAACCAGCGGAGCATCCGCGTCGCCGGGCGCGGGCGGGACGACAACAATTTTACCTATGACGGTGTTGACGCCACCAACGTTATCAACCAGGCGCAGCAGCCCTACGTGCGCTTGGCGATACCCTTGGATACCATCCAGGAATTCCGTGTCGTGTCCATGCTCGCCACCGCCGAAACCGGGGTCACGGCGGGCGGACAGATGGCGGTGACCTCAGCTTCCGGCACCAATCAGTTTCACGGCAGCGCCTTCGAGTTCCTCCGCAACGACATCTTCGACGCGCGAAGCTTCATTGACGACACCAAGCCGCCGTTTCGCTTGAACCAGTTCGGCGGCAGCCTGGGCGGACCCCTCGTACGCAACAAAACCTTTTTCTTCACCTCCTACGAGGGTTACCGGCAGACCTTGGGACAAACCCTGGTGGGCTTTGTTCCCACGGACGCCTTTCGAGCACAAGTGGCCGCCCAGTCGCCCGCGCTCATCCCCTTTCTGAATGCTTACCCCGAGGGAGCGGCGCCTGTTGCGGGTAATCCCGATGTGGCGGAATTCATAGGGGCTGGCCGCCAGTTAGGGAATGAGGACTCGGGGATGGTACGGGTGGATCAGCGTTTTTCGGAAAAGACGACCGCTTTCGTCCGATTGAATATCGATCGAGCGCTCAGCAGCGTGCCGCTGGCCAGCTCCGGACAGTATCTGGAAGACCGGCAGGTGTTGAATTCCTCGCCGGAGAATGGTGTGGTCGAACTGCTGCACATCTTCTCGCCGAGTTTCGTGAACGAAACGAAACTCGGCTTTAACCGCAGCACTGCCAACACGACTGATGCCAACCATACTGGGTCACTGTACGCCTTCTCCGTTTCAGGCTTTACCACCCTGAACAATGACCGCGTCAGCATCGGGTCGGGCAACACGTTTGCCGGGATCGATAACCTCACCAAGATCAAGGGACGGAACGTGATCAAGGCCGGCGTTGAAATCCGCCGGGTTCAGATGAACCAAGGCAGGACGGCCAGCGGTACGATCTCCTTCGCTTCCGCGAGCGCGTTCGAGGCGAACGAGGCGAATACCGCCAAATACACCGAAGCGGAGCCGATTAACGGACTGCGTAAGTTCACCTATTTCGGCTATCTCCAGGATGAATTCAAGTGGACCCCCGAGATCACGCTGAATCTGGGCGCGCGTTACAGTTTCTTCAACGTCTTTCACGAGATTTACGGCCGCCCGGATCCCTTCGACTTCGCCACCTGCGGGCCGGGGGGTTACTGTGGCGTGGGCGCCAGTTTCGGCTCGCCCACCTACCGTGACCTTGACCCGCGCATCGCGCTCGCTTATGCCCCGGCGTGGCTGGGCGGGAAGACGGTGATCCGTTCGGGCTTCGGAACCTACCATCAGGATGGACAATTGGATGACCAGAACGTTCCCGAGGGCAATGAAGTGGCGAGTTTCTCCCTTTCGCACAAAACCACTCCCGGCCTGACCTACCCTATCGATCCGTTTTTGGCTGACGCCGCTGGCGTAATTTCCCCGCAGGCTATGGAACGGGGCCGCAAGGATATGTATGCGACCCAATGGGGACTTTCCGTCCAGCAGAAGCTCCCGGACAACGTTTTGGGAACGGTCTCCTACGTCGGCAGCAAGGGCACGCACCTGCTGACTCTCTCCTATGTCAATGTCCTTGACCCGCTGACGGGCCAGCCCCCCTACCCTCAATTCGGGCAAATTGCCTGGCGGGGCAACCAAAGCAACAGCACGTACGAAGGCTTGGGCGTAGGCTTGCAGCGCACGTTCCGAAAAGGCCTGCTGTTCGCGATGAATTACACGTGGTCGCACGAGATTGACGATGGCTCAATGGGCAGCGGCGACGGCGATTCGCTGACCCCGGAAATTGTTGCCTGCCGAGCCTGCGACAACGCCAGCGGCATCTGGGATGTCCGGCACGTTGTGAATGCCAATGCGGTCTATGAGCTTCCTTTCGGGTCTGGCAGAGCCTACCTGAATCAGCCGGGAATCTTGCGGAGTGTTTTGGGTTCTTGGGAGCTGACCACGATCGTGGGCGCGCACACGGGTTTCCCCGTCAATGTCACCGTCGACCGGACGGCCACGGCAGATCCCGACGGCAATACGAACAATCAGCGTCCTAACGTCATTCTCGGCGTTCCTCTCATTCCAGGCGGTGGCGCTACGCCCTCGCAGTGGATCAACCCCTCGGTCTTTGCGGTGCCCGCAGCAGGCACATTCGGAGACGCACCACGAGATGCGGGCCGAGCCCCGGGTCTGTGGCAAGCTGATGTGGGCATGAGCAAACGAATCACCCTGAAAGAGCGCTTTCAGCTCCAATTCCGAGCGGAAGCGTTCAACCTCTTCAATCGAGATCAGTTCGGAGCGCCCAACGTGGATATCTCGGCAGGACCGGGCGAATTTGGCGTCATCACCCAACCGGTCAATACCACTCCCATCGGGACCGGAACGCCCCGGCAAATCCAATTGGCGCTTCGACTCGAGTTTTGATTCGCGACTGCGACGCTGCCCAGGCGGTGGCTGCTAATGATCCTGAAGAACGTCCCAACATTGCGCGACCCTTCGCAAGAAGCACGGTTAATGCTGTGTCCATGCACGGTTCATAAACTATTCGCAACTGGTTCACACACGCGTCATGCACGCGGCGTAGAACCAATGTAGGGCACCCACGGGTTGAACGCTTTAACCGTGCGCCCAGGTGGCCTGTATCAGAAGCACGCCACTTTCATTTAAGGAGAGTGACCCATGGACTCTAAGTTGCGGCGGAAATTCGCCACAGGTTTAGCGTGGTTGTTGTTGATGCAGCCGTCCCTATTTCTGTTCGCGCAAGACGGACAGAAAAACCACCGAGACCTCGTGAACCAATACTACATTCCCTCGGAAGCGGAACCCCACGTGGCAAATGCCGAGATGATCAGGCTACTTCGGGAGAAGGTAAAGTACGTCTTTGTCATCTATCAGGAGAACCGGTCTTTCGACTCGTATTTTGGGACGTTTCCCGGCGCCGAAGGGCTCTATAGCCACCCGGCCGCAGACACGCCGGGATTTGCGCAACAACTGCTGGATACGAATGGCAACACGATCAACATCTCGCCCTTCCGTATCGGTCCCTACGACAAGTGTCCGGACTCGAAGGTGAATATTGCCACTGGCGCGCCGTGCTACGCGGCTGATACTGACGACATCGACCACTCGCATCCGCGCATGGTGGCGAAGATGGACATTCAGGATTATGTTCCGAAGATGGATCAGTTTGCCCGCGTCGAGGAACTCAAGTATTGGACTCCATCAACAACCACTCCCACCCCCAGCTTGAAAGCGAAGCAGATGGGTGAACTTGCGATGGCTTATGAGGATTGCGATACGGTCCCGCTGCTTTGGGGCTATGCTGACAAATTCGTGTTGTTCGATAACATTTTCCAGACGATGACGGGACCTTCTACGCCTGGAAACCTCGCGATTATCGGCGCCCAAGCCGGCCAGACACAGTGGGCGCTGCACCCGACCCAGGGTTATACCGATAACGGCTCGTCCGTGCCGGGCGTCCCCGTACTGAATGACGATGATCCCTTCTGGGGGTCGCCGTCCGATCCCACCGCCACGGCGAACAAGATGCCGGTCAACCCTACCGACTACCCCGGCTACGGCATCCAAAACAACCTGACCTTTGCCACCCTCCCCTTGACGTTGGCGGGCCAAGAACTTCCGGGCATTGTGAAGGCTGATGCCGACCCTGCCGGCGATCTGGACGACGTAGAGGACGACGTCGCTTTCATCTCGAAACTCCACAAGGCGACCGTGCCTTTCGGCTGGTATGAGGAGGGCTACGACAAAGAGGTCACGGATCCGAACGAGGGTCCCGTGGACGCCAATGGGACGCATGCCTCCTACATCACGCATCACAACGGCCCACAGTATTTCGGCTACATCTCCAACAACCCCGAAATGCGGAAGAACCTTCACGGGCTGGGAGATTTCTTCAGCGCCATCGACAGCCAGAGCCTTCCGCGGGAGGGCGGCGTGTTCTTCGTCAAAGGCGGCTATACAAACCTCTTCAACCTGAAGCCCGCTAATCCGGACACGACCGTCCAGGCGAACTTTCTCGGTGATGACGACCATCCAGCTTATTCGGACGCTCAGATCAGCGAAGCGATGGTGGCAGAAGCCATCAACAAGATTGCCGACAGCCGCTACTGGTCCCAGTGTGCCATCATCATCACTTGGGACGACTCCGAGGGCGACTATGACCACGTTCAACCTCCGATTCGCACCTACGGTCCAGATAATTCGCTCATCACCGATGGGCCGCGCGTTCCCTTCATCGTGGTTTCGCCCTATGCTCGCACCCACTATGTTTCTCACGCGCAGGGCAGCCAATCGTCAGTGGTTAAATTCATTGATACTGTATTTAACCTGACCCCCCTCGCGGAACTTCCCGATGAATTGAAAGGACGCACATTGGGCCGGACGGAATTCGGACAGGAGAACTTGGGGCCGGAGGATGCGATTACACCCGGTATCTCGGACCTGATCGACGCTTTCAGTTTCTTCCGATTAACGGGAAGGTCCCTCCCCGCGCAATATGTGAAGGTTCCCAACTCACTTGTGACCACTCTGCCGGGCGCGTGGGGTTTCGGCGGTTGCAGGTATCTGGGAATCACCACCACGGATCGCCAACTGGGCATCTCCAACCCAATTCCCAGCGACTTCAACCCTCGGCCAAAGACCAATCCCAATTAGCAGCCCGAACGGGCTCGGACTGGCACCCACGCCAGTCCGAGTCCGCCTTGGCAAGCCCCTTGGAAAGGGATGTCGACGCGGGGAGATACCAGGACTAGCGACTGTGTCCGCTGTCCGTCTCGCCCCGCTTGTTGCTTGCAGACGAGCCTTCGTTGGGTCTGGCACCCCAGCTTGTTTCTGAAGCCCTCCGGCCGGCTGGCGCAGACTCCTGCCTTTGGGTGTCTGTCTTTTAGGGCCTTCGGCCCGCGAAACCCCATGAAAATGGCTCCGAGTTAAGATAGTGGTGGGCGAGAGCGGTGAGATCGAGATCGCAGTGGAGAAGTCGAGGCCGTGTGTCTGTCTGATCCGGAACGTGCGTGTTGAGCGAATAATTGGGCATCGTTGTCTCCTTCTGGGAGCGGCGCCAGCCCGCGACCCTGCTTAAGTTAACTCCAGGCACGTTCTCCGCTCCCGCCAGAAGGAGCCGGTTATGCCGTACACGATAGCAGGAATTGACGTGCATAAGAGGATGTTGGTAGTGGTGGTGTCGGACGTGGAAGTGCACGACGAATACCAGTTTGAGCGGCGGCAGTTGAGCAGCAACCCCGCACAATTGCGTCTACTTGCTGCTTGGCTGATCGAGCAACAGGTCGAGGAAGTGGTGATGGAATCGACGGCACAGTACTGGAAGCCGGTGTGGGGAGCCCTGGAACGGCATTGGCAACCGGCATGCCAGCAGCGCGAAGGCGCCCGTCCGACCTCGGGCAGGCTGCATCTGGCGCAGGCGCTGTCGAACCGCGCGCGGCGTGGGCGCAAGAACGATTTCGCCGACGCGGAACGGCTGGTCAAGCGGTTGGTCGCGAACGAACTCACGCTGAGCTTTGTGCCTGCGGTCGAACAGCGTTTGTGGCGGACGGTGATGCGCACCAGGTACCAGTTGCGGTGCAACCAGGTACAGGTGCAGAACCGCTTGGAGGCGCTGCTGGAAGAGGCGCATATTAAGCTCTCCAGCTTAGTCTCCGATCTGCTGGGTACGAGCGGGCGGCGCATGCTGAAGGCGCTGGCGAACGGGGAAACCAACCCGGCGGCGCTGGCCGCTCTCGCCCATTACACCCTACGTGCCACACCGGAGCAGTTATGCGACGCGCTGGACGCATGCCGGGACCTCCATCCGCTCCATCGGCGGCTGGTGAAGTCGGCACTCGAGGATTGGGAGCGGATCGAAACACAGATTACCGAACTCGAGCGCGAGATGGCCGCTCTGCTTGCTCCCTACCAGGACCAGGTCGAACGGCTGGCGGAGGTCCCCGGTCTGGGAGTGGATTCGGCCCAACAGATCGTCGCGGAAGTGGGCGCCACGGCCGCGACGTTTCCTTCCGCGGGAGACCTGGCATCCTGGGTGGGCGCCTGCCCCGGGGAAAATGAGAGCGCGGGAGTAAACCACAGTCGTCGCTCCCCCAAGGGCAACCGTCCGATGCGGCGCATTCTCAATCAGGCCGCCAATGCCGCCGTCAAACTCAAAGGAAGCATCTCCACTCTTCTCTACCGCCGCTATGTAATCCGGCTGGGCCACAATCAAACCATCGGGATAATCGCCCATCGGCTTTGTCGCTTAGTGTGGAAGATTCTGCACCAAGGTATTCGTTACGAGGAACGCGGCCCCGCCGTGAGCAAAAAGTCGAAGCAAAACCGGGCGGCAAGAATGATCCGGGAACTCCGCAGTCTCGGCTACCGCATCGAACTCACTAATTCTCCGGCGGCGAGCCCAGCATGAACTATCACATTTTCGACCCTGCGATCCCGAAGGGACGTTTTCTTCCGGCCCCGCGCCGTCGAGAGTATACTCTCCTGGCCTTGCCCTTCTGCCACCGCGTTTACAGTCCCGGTGAACTCCAATTCATCACCACCACCACCTATCGCCGCACGCCACTTTTCCTCTCGGATGGCTTTCGGCACTGCTTTGTCCAGAGGCTTGACGAGGTGCGGCAGGAACTGCATTTCCTGCTCGTCGGCGGGGTTCTGATGCCTGAGCATTTTCATGTGCTGATCAAGCCCGAGCCCACCGAAACCACTCCTCTGATTATGACGGGGCTCAAGCTCCTGCCGAACTGTTTGAGGTTATCGGTTATTGTGAGCCGGGTGATGTACTTGACGTTCTTGTAGCCCAGTTGACGGGGAATGCGCAGGCGAAGAGGTCCGCCGATGGGGACGGGAAGATCACCGCCGTTCATGCCGGCGGCCAGGAGAGTTTGCGGGTGCAAGGCATCGGCCAACAGGTTTGCTTCCGGGCGTCCTGCGGATTATTTTAATGGAACGGACAGTCAGGACTTCCTTGATCGATCCCACGCCACGGGTGTACAGGACAGCTACATCAACAGGAAATCTGCTTGCTGCGGAGAAGGGTCTGGAGCCCCGCCGCCGGCGCTTTCTGGCTCGCTAGGGCGTCACCTTCAGTAATCCTTCCAGAGGTATATCTGCTGACGATCTTCCTACCATGATCTCAAAATCGCCCGGCACCACCCTCCATTGCATGTCGATGTCGAGCAACTGGAGATCTTCCGGGGTAAGCTTCAGGGTTACGGTCTTGGTTTCTCCGGGATTGAGCGCCACCCGCTCAAAACCCCGGAGTTGCTTGACAGGGGTCGAGACCGGGGCGTATTTCTCGTGAATGTAGAGCTGGACAGTCTCCACACCCGCCCGGTCGCCAGCGTTCTTTACGTCCACGGTCACGCGTGCTTCGCCGCCTGGATGGATCTCCGCCGGCTCCAATCGCAGATTGCTATACTCAAAATGGGTATAGCTCAGCCCATAACCAAAGGGGTAGAGGGGCGTAGCCGGCATGTCGACATAACCCGACCCCAGAGGATAACCTCCCGCCATGATCATGAAAGCCTTGGACGGCTTGTAATTGTAGTAAACCGGCAGTTGACCCGAGTGCCGGGGCACCGAAATGGCCAGGCGTCCGGTGGGATTGAAATTGCCAAAGAGCACGTCGGCCACGGCTTCCCCACCGCGCTCACCGGGTTCCCACGCCTCCACCAGCGCAGGAATGTGCTCGGAGGTCCAACGCGTCGAGAGCGGCCGGCCGTTGATGAGCACCACCACGGTGGGCGTCCCCGTTGCGTAGACGGCCTGAATCAGCTCCTCCTGCACCCCCGACAGATCCAGGTTGGCGATATCATGCCCTTCCCCATCGGTGGATTGGCCCTGGCGGCCGCCTCCTTCCAGATCGTGCTGTCTCTCTCCCACCGCCAGAATGGCGACTTCGGCGCCCTGGGCAGCCTTCACCGCGTCGGCAAATCCGCTCTTGTCCGTACCCGTAATTTCGCACCCGCGCACGTGGGTGACTTTAGTTTGGGATGAGACCGCGGCCTTGATTCCCTCAATCAGGGTGGTTACATGCTGCAAAACTTTCACGGGTGAATAGTCGCCCAATTGGTTCCTCACATCATCGGCGTTGGGGCCGATCACCGCCACCGATTTCAAATCCTTCTTAAGGGGCAGCAGGTTCTTGTCATTCTTCAGCAATACAATTCCTTCGCGGCCGGCGCGCAGAGCCAGGTCCTGATTCGCTCGCGAGTGTACAACCTGGACGGCGCGGTCCACGTCGACGTAAGGATTCTCGAAGAGGCCCAGACGGAACTTCATCTCCAAGACCCGGCGCACGGCGCGATCCACCAGAGCGACGGGAACTCTACCCTCTTCCACACTTTCGACCAAGGGCCCCATGTAAGCAGGCTCGTAAGTAATATTCAAATCGACTCCCGCGCGCAAGGCCAGCACGCCTGCTTCCTTCTGGGTGGGAACGATGTGCTCATATTGCAAGGTCGAGAAGCCGTCGCCTTCGCTTTCGACAATCCCCTTGAAACCGATTTCCTGCCGCAGGACATCATTCATCCACTTCACCGAGGCGTGCGCGGGCACATCCTCAATTTCCGGGTAACCCGCCATCACCCCTAGGCCGCCGGCTTTGGTTATGGCGCCGATCCAGGGAGGCAAGAAATTCTCGCGCAAGGAACGCTCCGAGACTTCGATCGCTCCCCGCTCGAGGCCGCTGGCGGGTTCGCTTTGGGTGGGAAAATCCGTCAGCACGGCGATGACCTTGTCCGGGGCGGAGATGTCATAGCCCTGGGTCGCCCGCACGATGGCCTCGCCCATGCGCATGTAAAGGTAGGGATCTTCGGTGTAAGCTTCTTCGTTGCGGCCCATGCGCGGGTCGCGAAGCGTTTCCATCACCAGGGTCGAAAGCATGTGGATACCGACCGCGCGCGCCTCCGCCGCATCCGCCGCGTAAATCGTCTTGACCAGGTCCAGGTCAAAGGAACTGCCCACCGCCAGGCCCTCGGGGAAAACCGTTGCTCCCGGAAACATGGCGCCATGCGTGCCCTCTTCATCTTCCAGCAGCGGTATCTTCAGGCGCGTCTGGGTGAGCGCGATTTTCTGCAATTCGTTGAAGTTTTCCGCTTGCTGACGTGGGCCTTGCAGCAGAATCTGACCGGCGAGGCCGAAAAATCCGCAGGCCGGACCGACTTCCTGGGTATAAGTTCCGGCCGCGAATTTCCTGCACCCCTCCGCCTTCGAGGGAATGTCTTTTCCCAGCCGGTCAACAAAAAAAGCAGGCAAATTGAGCTGCCCGACTTTTTCTTTGAGCGTCATCCGGCTCAGTAGGTCATCGACACGCTCCTCCACCGGCCGCTTGGGATCGAGATAGACCGGCGCTTCGCCAGCAGCTTGCGCGAGGATCATCGAGACTGAGGCCAGCGCCGTTCCGGCTGCCGCCACCAACCACAATAAGGTCTTCTTTCGCATGATCTTTACCTCCAGGGAGCTGCGGGCTGGCTGGCGCATCAGACACCCGTCGTTTTGTGTCTGCGATCCCGAAGGGACGTTTTCTTCCGCCCCCGTGCCGTCGAGAGTATACTCTCCTGCGCCATGCCCTTCTACCACCGCGTTTACCACCCTGCGATTCAGACAGTGGGGGAGGGCGCGAGGCTGGCGGGAGGCAGGAGCGGCGAGACGAGGGGAATTGGGCGCAGGAATGGGGGCGTGTTGAGACGGGTGGCGGCTGTGTCGTAGGGT
>JBEKLF010000029.1:0-49546 GCA_050010335.1 Terriglobia bacterium | reverse complement strand
GCTCAACCTTCGCCCAAAACTCGTCGGAAACTTCCCAAGATTTTATCTGTGGCATCTTGGGCAACTATCTTGCCTTAATCCCTCCGACGTTTCAATAGTTATTTACGGATAAGCTCTAAGAACCTGCCATCCCGAAGATTTGCAGTTTCTCCAGAATGACTTCCTGGGTGAAGGGCTTCATGACGTACTCGTTGGCGCCTGCCGCAAGGGCCCGAACCACGTTTTCCATTTCGGTTTCGGTGGTCACCATCATCAAGAGCACACCGTCATAGACATGATCGGCCCGAACGGCGCGAACAAATTCGAACCCATTCATTTCGGGCATGTTCCAATCCACCAGGGCGATATCGAACTTTCCGAGGCCTTGGAGCCGCTCCATGGCTTCCCGGCCATTGGCCGCTTCAACGACTTCAAAGTCCAGGCCGCGGAGCATTCTGCCCAATATGCTCCGCATGGCTTTTGAGTCGTCAATTATAAGTGCGCGCACGAAAGCTCCCTCCGATCGCGAGTCATCCCTTCTGTTCCCCCATCGGCCATGAGTGGGGAAAGGTTTACTGCAAATTCCGACCGCCCTTTTATGTGCACTGGGTCAAAGTCCTCCCGTTATTGGACCCGTGCATTAGTCGGGGCAGCATGAGCATTGAGGCGGCTCGCCAAATGCGAATCGTGCCCCGGCCCGCCTCCGGGTCTGGCAGAAATTCGGGCGGTACTACCACCATGCACTACCGCAGCTTGGCTAGGCGGGTCTAACTCCCGTCGCGCCCAGGGAGGCTTATTTCACCCCCCACCAGGGTATAACTTAAGGTCTTGAGGCACCGCCCCTGTAGCTGTAACTGAGGGTGCTTTGGCGGATGTTCCGGATCGTCCTACGGAGCAACTCGGGGACCCCCGAGGTAATGGGACTGGCATGCCCCGCATAAATTGTCGCCACGTCGCGACTGGCAATTCTCTCCAGCGAGGCTAGGAGTTCCCCCGGATGGGAACCTCCCGGTGTCTTTACATCGAGCGGCGTGTCTCCCGCGAAGAGGGTTCTTTCCTCGGCACAGTACAAACAAATCGAATCCTCCGAATGTCCCGGAGTGTGCAGGACCTCAAACTTCCGATCGCCCAGGCGGAGAAATTGGCCGTCAAGCAATAGGACATCGACATGCTTGCCCGGCGCAAAGGCACATACCTGCGGGTGATAACACGCCACGACCACGCCCAGGCCGGCGGCATGGTCGTAGTGGCCATGCGTTAACACGACCTGCGCCACTTTCTTCTTCCCGATCCCGGTGCACAGGTTTTCAATTTCGCCACAGATCGAACCGTCAATTCCCACATCCACCAGGCTGTTGACGTCCTCCTGCTCATTCGAGTCCCCGCGCACCAGGTAGGCGTTGCAGGAATAGTTCTGCGGGTTGCCGTGGAGGAGAGTAACTCTCATCACGCACTCTCTGCTTTTCGGCATAACTTGCCGTCGGCCAGGACCCGGACAAACAGGGGCGCCACTTCGGTGGGGAGTTCCTGGAGCTCGTCGAGCGCCAGATAACCGCCGGGCGAGAGGGCCTCGTAAAACATCTTGATGATTTCCACGCGCTGCTCATACCCCACGTGCAGCAGGACGTTCTTGCATACCACCAGGCTGAAATTGTTGCCAATGGGCCGGAGTGACAGCAGATCGTGCCGCTGGTAGAAGATGCAATTGCGCAGCGCGAGGTCGAACTCCACATAGCCGGCGCGCGCCGCCGGGCGGCTATACTTGGCCAGCAAATCTTGATGAGGGCTGCCCTTTAAGAGTTCGCTCGCATACATTCCCGTAGCAATCGTGTTCGCAAACTGACTGTTTTCCTCAATGTCCGTGGCATCGATGCGCAGGTTGTCGCAGGCGAAGGGCCACAAATTCTCAAATAACAACATCGCCACGGAGTAGGCCTCTTCGCCGCTGGCACATCCGGCGTCCCATATCCGAATGATGCTGCGCCCCAGGACGCTAGGTACTACGTGTTGTACGATTGAGTCCAGCACGCGTTGATCGCGAAAGAAAAAGGTGAAGGCCACTTCTAATCTCCTCACGGGAATGGAAGAGAGCACTCCCACGGTGGCGCGCCGGCCACCTGTTTGACGGCGCTTGCGGTCCAGGTCCTTTAGGTCCCAGCTCGAACGCGGTGCGGACCCATGCTTATCGTCCCCCTTGCTACCCCACCGCCGTGGTCCCTGCCAACCGCTCACCGCGTAGGGAATGTTCCGAGTGACCGCCGGAACAGAGCCCGCCCCCGGCGGCGGGCCCGTCGCGAGAAAAACACTTAACAGCCTCGGAGGGTCCGTGCGCTCCCCACCGGGTCGTGCGCAACCGCCGTCTGCCCCGACCCCCTCAGCGCCTGATGTTTCCTCGGCGGGGCCAGACCTTGAGGTGCCTTCTTAAACCAGCGTGGCCGTCTACCCTTCTGGGAGACGGCCACGCCGGACCATGCCTTTCTTGTCGCTGCGGCGCGCCGACGCCATCCCTCGATAAGACCCGACCGGGTTAGCACTTGAAGTGCCCGGCCGGCTTCCCGCGGTCGACCGCCATCTTGGCCAGCGATGGCGCAGTCTTCATGCCTGTCTCTGCTTACTGGACGCGTGTGGTCGTGCTAGGCTGCGTCTTGGCTCGACTCGCCAAATGCGCATCGCGAACCTGTTTCGCGGCCGGACGAGATTCTACAGCCCCTGCGCGTCCTGGACTGTCGTCAAACCTGAAACGGGACACGACCTTCTGTAGCTCCGCCGCCATGCGCGTCAGTTCACCTGCGGCTGTCTGTGTGTCGTTGGCGCCTTGCGTTGTGCTTTTTGCCGCCTGGGCCACGGACACGATGTTCTCCGCCACCTGGGAAGCACCCTTGGCGCCCTCCTGCACGTTGCGAGTGATCTCATTGGTGGTGGCGGTTTGCTCCTCGACGGAGCTGGCGATTGTGTTGGAGATGTCGTTCAACTGGTTGATGACGGTGGTTATTTGGCCGATCGCCTCCACGGCTCCCTTAGTATCGCCTTGAATTGCGTCGATTTTCCGGCCAATGTCCTCGGTCGCCTTGGCGGTCTCCTTCGCCAATTCCTTCACCTCGTTGGCCACCACCGCAAAGCCCTTGCCCGCTTCGCCGGCCCGCGCCGCCTCAATCGTAGCGTTCAAAGCGAGGAGGTTCGTCTGCTGGGCAATGGAGGTGATGACCTTGATGACCTGCCCGATCTCGGCGCTCGACTCGCCGAGCTTGGCCACCGTGGCGTTGGTGGTTTCGGCGGTCTTCACGGCGGAAGTCGCCACCTTGGCCGATTCGACGGCGCTCTTGGAGATCTCCTTGATGCTGGCGCTCATCTCTTCGGTCGCCGTGGCCACGGTCTGCAGGTTCTTGGTGACCTGTTCCGCCGCCGCCGAAACCACGTTGGATTGGGTGGCGGTCTCCTCTGCGTTGGCGCTCATCTGTTGGCTCACGGCGCTGAGCTCTTCTGAGGAACTCGCCAGCGCCGTGGCGGTTTCTGCCGCCGCCTTCAGCGGAGCGACGACCGTGTCGAGGGTGTTGTTCACTCCATCGACAACCTTGCGGAAGTCACCCTGATGTTTGGAGGCGTCGGCACGGGTGGCAAGCTCGCCATCCGCCGCCGCTTGGGCCAGCATGTTGGCGTCGGCCACCAGGGCGTTCACCGCGTCGATGCAGGTGTTCAGGTTGTTCTTGATGGTGTTGAAATCGCCGTTGTAGTTGTCCGTGATCTTGGCGGGGATGGCGCCCTTCGAGATGTCCTCCACGTACTTCGCCGCCACGTTCAATGGCCCGATGACCGCGTCCAGGCAATCATCCACACCCTGCACGATCTTGCGGTAGTCACCCTGATGCTTGGTGGCGTCGGCGCGGGTCGCCAGCTTGCCTTCCACCGCCGCCTTGGACAACAGGTTGGCATCCGCCACCAGAGCATTGACCGCGTCAATGCAGGCGTTCAGGTTGTTCTTGATCTCGTTGAAGTCGCCGTTGTAAGTGTCCGTGATCTTGGCCGGGATGGCGCCCTTCGAGATCTGGTCCACGTACTTGGCCGCCACGTTCAACGGCCCGATCACCGCGTCAAGACAATCGTCCACACCCTGCACGATCTTGCGGTAGTCACCCTGATGCTTGGAGGCATCGGCGCGTGTCGCCAGTTTGCCTTCCACTGCCGCTTTCGACAGCATGGCGGCATCCGCCACCAGCGCATTGACCGCATCAATGCAGGCGTTGAGGTTGTTCTTGATCTCGTTGAAGTCGCCGTTGTAAGTGTCCGTGATCTTGGCGGGGATAGCGCCCTTGGAGATCTGGTCCACGTACTTGGCCGCCACGTTGAGCGGCCCGATCACCGCGTCAAGACAATCGTCCACACCCTGCACGATCTTGCGGTAGTCACCCTGATGCTTGGAGGCGTCGGCGCGGGTCGCCAGCTTGCCTTCCACCGCCGCTTTCGCCAGCATAGCGGCATCGGCCACCAGCGCGTTCACCGCATCGATGCACATGTTCAGGTTGTTCTTGATCTCGTTGAAGTCCCCGTTGTAGTTGTCCGTGATCTTGGCGGGGATGGCTCCCTTCGAGATCTGGTCGACGTACTTGGCCGCCACGTTCAACGGCCCGATCACCGCGTCGAGACAATCGTCCACACCCTGCACGATCTTGCGGTAATCACCCTGATGCTTGGAGGCGTCGGCGCGCGTCGCCAGCTTGCCTTCCACCGCCGCTTTCGCCAGCGTGGCCGCATCGGCCACCAGCGCGTTCACCGCATCAATGCAGGCGTTGAGGTTGTTCTTGATCTCATTGAAGTCACCGTTATACTTGTCCGTGATCTTGGCCGGGATGGCGCCCTTCGAGATCTGGTCCACATACTTGGCCGCCACGTTCAGCGGCCCGATCACCGCGTCAAGACAATCGTCCACACCCTGCACGATCTTGCGGTAGTCACCCTGATGCTTGGAGGCATCGGCGCGGGTCGCCAGTTTGCCTTCCACTGCCGCCTTGGACAATAGGTTGGCATCCGCCACTAGCGCATTGACCGCATCAATGCAGGCGTTGAGGTTGTTCTTGATCTCGTTGAAGTCGCCCTTGTAAGTTTCGGTGATCTTGGCCGGGATGGCGCCCTTCGAGATCTGGTCCACGTACTTGGCTGCCACGTTGAGCGGCCCAATCACCGCATCCAGGGTCTCGTTCACGCCCTGCACGATCTTGCGGTAGTCGCCCTGGTGCTTGCTGGCATCAGCACGCGTCGCCAGCTTGCCTTCCACGGCTGCCTGCACCAGCGTCCCGGCATCGGCCACCAGGCCGTTGATGGAGTCGATGCACATATTCAGATTGTTCTTGATCTCGTTAAAGTCGCCCTTGTAAGTTTCCGTGACCTTCGCCGGGATGGCGCCCTTCGAGATCTGGTCCACGTACTTGGCCGCCACGTTGAGCGGCCCAATCACCGCGTCCAGGGTTTCGTTCACGCCTTGCACGATCTTGCGGTAGTCCCCCTGGTGCTTGCTGGCGTCGGCGCGCGTCGCCAGCTTGCCTTCCACGGCTGCCTCCACCAGCGTCCCGGCATCGGCCACCAGGCCGTTGATGGCGTCGATGCACATGTTCAGGTTGTTCTTGATCTCGTTGAAGTCCCCGTTGTAGTTGTCCGTGATCTTGGCCGGGATGTCCCCCTTCGAGATCTGGTCGACGTACTTGGCTGCCACGTTCAGCGGCCCAATCACCGCGTCCAGCGTGTCGTTTACTCCCTGCACGATCTTGCGGTAGTCACCCTGATGCTTGGAGGCATCGCCGCGGGTCGCCAGCTTGCCTTCGACGGCAGCCTTGGAGAGCACATTGGCATCCGCGACCAGTGCTTTGACCGCCCCGCGTAACCGTTCGATGTTTTCGTTGATGAAGGCCTTCTTGCCGGGGAACTTCTCCAGTTCCGCATCAAGGTTGCCCTTGCTGAACTCGGAAATACAGGCCATGGCCTTTTTCTTCACCGTGATGTGGCCGTGGACCATGTCGTTGACGCCCTTGGCCATGGTGCGGTAGGCGCCCTCGAACTTGTCCTCGGGAATCACCACGTCGATGTCGCCCAGGTTGTGTTGCTCTGACATGCGTGCCATATCAGCAATGAATGCCTTGACGTTCGCCCGCAGACGCTCGATGTTCTCATTGATGAACGCCTTCTTGCCGGGGAACTTTTCGAGTTCCGCGTCGTAATTCCCCTTGCCGAACTCCGCAATGCACGCCATCGCCTTCTTCTTCACGGTAATATGGCCGTTAACCATGTCATTGACACCCTTGGCCATCGTCTTGTAGATGCCCTCAAACTTCTCCTCAGGCATTACGACATCGATGTCCCCAGCGTTGTGTGCGTCGCCCATCGCTTTCATTTCAGCCGCGAAGGCACTCAACTCATCAAAGCCACTGTTCTTCTTTTGTAGATCTGGTTCTCTCTTCATATCATCCTCCATTTAGTTTGTATTCCTGGCTAAGCGCCTCTTGCGGCAGTCGTCACCAGATTCAGCATCTTGTCCGTATCCAAAGCAATCAGTAACGTGTCTTTCAGTTTGTAAACCCCACGAATGAGCTCCCGGGCCTCTCCTGCGAGAGTACCGGGAGGCAACTCGAAGGATTCCTCTTCGACTTCCAGGACATCCCCAATTTCATCGACGAGCAGGCTTACCGCACCGTCCTCGTGGCGGATCACGACGTTCATTGGAAGGTCGGTCGCGGCGCGTTCATGCAGCCCCAGGCGGCGGCGCAAGTCAACGGCCGTCACAATTTGTCCGCGCAGGTTAATGAGGCCTTTGACGACCGGAGGGGCCAAAGGCACGCGAGTCATTTCCTGATAGCGAATGACTTCCTGGACTTTTTCAACTTCGACTCCAAACAGCAGCCGGTCGACCGTAAATGTCGAAAACTGTTTTTTCCCTGCCATGTGATGTCCCCTGTCTAGGCCGCCACTGCTTCGCTGAAGAAGTTCGGGTCAGCCGTTGTGATAATGCCTTTCACGTCGAGCAGTTCCGTGACACGGCCCTGGACGACCATGGAGCCCAAAGTTCCCTGGCGGCCGGAGTGTTTCTGGATTTTGACGGCCTGGTGGGCGATGTCGAGGATGCGGTCGACGACGAGCCCGACGCTCCGGCCCTGGTCGGTGTACACGACGACCTGAATCTTCTCGTCTTCCGTCCCGGGCTCAGACGGGCCCGAATTGCGGGGTTCTTGGCGGCGCTCCGTAAGCGCGGAGGAGAGGTGGATTAAAGGCAATATTTGACCTCGATACTGAACCACGTACCGACCCTCCGCTTTCTCCACGGCGGTGCGGGCGAACTCTTCCAAGCGCGCTACGAGGGAGAGCGGCATCGCCATCCGCCCATCATCGGGCCCGCGCAGCAACAGGAGCGATTCCCCGTCGTCGTGCCGGGACTCCGTTTCTGCGGTCTTCTCCCCCACGCCTCGATCGCGAACCTCGGAAACTACGTTGGCCAGTTGGGCCAGCCCGAGGACATCCAGGATAAGGGCCACCTGACCGTCTCCCATGATGGTCGCTCCCGCGAATGTGGGAATGCCCTTGAGTTGCTTGCCCAGGGGTTTGACCACGATTTCTTCCGTGTCGTTGATTTCATCGACGACCAAACCGAAATGGCGGTCATCCGCCTGCAATACGACAATGTTGACAGCCGCTCCCTGGTCCGATCCGTTTCCGCTCCCCTCCACACGCAGTTCGTGGTTCAGGTTCACCAAGGGCAGAAGGTTTCCGCGCAACCGATAAACGGGCGCGCCATGGATCATCTCAATTCCTTTGCGCGCCTGCTCACCTTCCATGCGGACGAGTTCCAAGAGGCTGACCTGAGGAATGGCGTAGCGATCCCCTCCACTGGTCACGACCAGCGCCGGGATAATGGCCAGTGTCAATGGGATCTTGATCTTCACGGTGGTTCCGTGACCGACACGATTTTGAATATCGACCGTGCCCCCGATTTTTTCGATATTGGTTTTCACTACGTCCATGCCCACACCGCGACCGGAAACGTTCGTGACTTTATCGGCGGTCGAGAAGCCGGGGAGAAAGAGCAGGTTCAACAGTTCCCGGTCGCTCAGGCGGGCTGCCTGGTCAGACGCGATCAAGCCCTTTTCCAAGGCCTTTTGTTTGACTCGTTCCAGGTCGATCCCCGCGCCATCATCGGAGATTTCAATATTGACTTGCCCTCCCTCGTGGAAAGCGCGCAAGAGGAGGTGACCCTCGGGGGATTTCCCGGAGGCTTGGCGCTTCTCCGGCATCTCGACGCCGTGATCGACAGCATTGCGGACGAGGTGGGTGAGCGGATCTTTGATCGACTCGATGATGGTCTTGTCGAGTTCGGTCTCCTTGCCCTGCATCTCAATATTGACCTGTTTCTCACATGCGGTGGCCAGGTCGCGCACCACGCGGGGGAACTTGCTCCAGATATTCCCGATAGGTTGCATACGCGTCTTCATGACGCCTTCTTGCAGTTCAGTAGTGATAAGGTTCAGCCTTTGGGAGGTATTCAGAAAGCTCGTATCCTGTTGCGTCGAGGAAAACTGCAGGATCTGATTCCGGGCCAGTACAAGTTCCCCCACCAGGTTCATCAATTTGTCCAGCAAGCTGACATCGACACGAATGTTGCTATCGGAAAGGGCCGGAGCACGGGCTTCCGCCTGCACCTGCAAAGCGTCCTGCACGGCGGCGGGCTTGGCGGCACCCTTTTCCACCAGGATTTCGCCGAGGTGGCGGTCGTCGCCGTCGTGTTGGAGCTTCAGAGCCTCGTTGACTTCCTCAGAATTAACCCGGCCGGCTTGCACCAGTATTTCTCCCAAGGGCAAAGCAGGATCAGCATTCACTGGCTCTCGGCTCATTTCCTCCGGCGCGGGCGGCAGGACGGCAGGGGGTGAGGGTGGGGCGGTTGCAGCGGGAGCAGACGCTTTCTTTTCGCCCTCTTGCACACGAGTCAATGTATCGATCAGGGAGGTGTAGTTACCCTCCCCCTCTTGGCCGGTGGTTTCGATGTTGACAAGCATCTGGCGGACGGCATCCACCAGAGCCAAAAGCGCCGAGGTGATCTGCGCATTGAGCAAGAGACGACCATCGCGCAAGCTGCTCAGGAGGTTTTCCCCGACGTGCGCAACTGACTCCAACCGGGAGAAGCCCAGGAAACCGGTTGTGCCCTTGATGGTGTGGATCGTCCGAAAGATACTGGCAAGAACCTCCCGGGCCGTCGGATCTTTTTCTAGAGTCACCAAGTCCCGGTCAAGCTGATCGAGGTTCTCGTTACTTTCGACGAGGAATTCCCGAATAATGTCGTCCATATTGCCCATTGCTGAATATCTCCCTTCGATTCGAGCCACCGCTGCACAGGCCGGATCAAATCTCCCCTATGAGCTCACATTTCTCGAATGCAGTTGGAGTCCTGTACTTCTTCTCCGACATCTTCGAACTTCCCGGCTTTCTGGCTGTGGCCCTCACCGCACCTTGTGGCGGATGGAGAACCATTTCCTGTTCAGACACCCCTTCTTATCGGCGGGATGACCTCTCTCATGAATGTTTTTTTCGGGGCGGCAATGAATCCTATACACGCCCGATCCGGGGGGGGCCACACGAGGGAAAGGATAAGAGCGGATTTCCATTCGCCTTCCCTTGCGGGCACTGGCTCCTGAACGACTATGCTCGACCAGAGAGTAGTAACAGGGGTCTAAAGTGGAGGAGGGTCGTCCTCCCAGTGGCTGGAGCGATTGCTACGACTCGACCTTCGTGGTGATGGCGCCTTGAGGGATTGCATCCTTAGCCGGACACTCGCCAACCGTCTGACTTGGGGGTGGTTGAAGGGCCGCGAGGGGATCCTTCGCCAGCGGGAGCTGTGGGGGAAGGAGACGGCCGGTGATCCGCCTGATACCAGGCTTCGCGAACGGTCGAAAACTTCTCAATCAACGAGCGGAGAATCTCCGGGGAGTTCTCGATGTTGGCTTTCATCGCTTGGCCGCGAGCGTGCAGATAGAAGGTCTTGAGAGTCTGGGCCACTTCGCCCCCCAGCTCCATGTTCAGAGTACCCTCGAGCTGCGTGATGATGGCCTGGGCGCGATTCAGATGCTTGCACTTCGTCTGAACGTCATGCGCCTCAATGGCGGTTACCGCCCGCAGCATGGCGGCGATCGCGCCATCGTAAAGCATGACGACCAAGCCCAAGGGCGTGGCGCCTTGAACCGAGAATTGACGATAGGCATGGGCAGGATGGTTCATCGCGATTTACCCGTTCGATGTATTCGGAGGATTGAGAGAATTCAGTTGGCTGTTAATCGAAGCGAGCGTTTCCGGCAGTTGCTCGAGCGTCGTGTTGATGGTGTCGTATTCCAACGTAAGTTGCGCCTGCGTCTGCTGGAGCTGATATTGAAAATTACTGATCTGCGTGTTGAGATCGCTCACCTGACTGGTGATCCCGCTCATGTCCAGATTCAAGGGTCCGTTGGTGGGATCTGTGATCGCGGTGAGCGCGGTGTTGAGAGCCTGCGCCACACCCGGGGACGAGGACGATTGGAACAGGTTTTGGACAGAGGAAAAGTCATTGGTGAGCGCGTCATTCAGGCTCATGCTGTCAGGCGATGCGCTGCTGGCCACCGTTAGCGTGCCGTTCTCCTGAAGCTGAATCCCAATCGACTGAAGATTGACCAGGCCATTATTCCCGGTGATGCTGGTGGTAATGCCGTTCAGCAATTGCGACTGCAAAAGGTCTAACGACGGGTCTCCCAACAGCGGGGGCGGCGTGCCGGAGCCACTGTAGGTGTTCTGGGTATTGATGTCAGTCATCACCTGGTTGTAGGCGGTCACAAAATTGTTGATGGCCGTGGACACTTGGGTCAGGTCCGGCTGGACGGCCAGGGTCACGGGAGTGCTTGAAGCCCCCGACAACGTCAGGGTCACGCCGGGGATTACCCCCGTCACCGTGTTGCTGCCGCTCGTGACCGGGACACCGTCCACTGTCAGTGAGGCGTTGGTCCCCAGGGGGTTGCCCTGTGCGTCGGTAGCCGGGGTGAAACCCATCCCATCGCTGCCAGTCGTGCCGGTGTTGTCGGTAATCGTCAGGGCTCCCGCCGTGCCGGAAGTCTGGCTGACCAGCGACAAGCGGGCGCCGGAGGTGTCGGTGATGACGGACGCCGTAACCCCCATATTCTGCTGATTGATGTAAGTCGCCAAGTCGCTCAGATTGTCGGTCGAGCCGGCGGTGCCCACGGTGATGGGGACCGCGGTATTCGACCCCACCTGGATGTTCAGCGTGCCAGTGGGGAGGGCGGAGGTCGACGACGTTTGGGGGGCAGAGTATTCCGCCGAGGTGGTGGCAAGGCTGTCGACCGTAATGGTATGCGAACCCGCCGCGGCACCGTTCGCCGCCGTCGCACTGACCACATCGTTATTGGAGGAGTTCACCGACACGGCGCTGAAGGCGCCGGTGGGGTCACTGAGCGCCTGCACGGCGGTCTGCAAAGACGCCAGGTCGGTTTCGATGGATTGCAGGGCGCTGGTTTGAGTGCCGAGCGCCGTCACTTGATTTTGCAGATTGACCTCGGGTTGGGCGTCGATTTGCAGAATCGCGTCCACGGTCGAGGTCACATCAATGCCACTCCCTGAAGTGTTGGTGGCGGAGTTCAGGATGGCATTCACGGCATCCTGGATCGCCGAGTTTTGGCTCGAACTCGTCGAACTGGACGTGCTGGATTCCCCCAAGAGCTCGGCGAGCGATTCGTTGGTACTGGGATTCAAGCTGGACAGAAGCGAATTGATCGAGCTGGTACTCATTCCTCTTCTCCTTTGCACCTCGGCGGCTCGCGGCTCAGGTGGTGGAGCGCCGGACAGCTACCCTATCGGCAAGTCTGCAATTTCCTTTAGCTTGGTGAACGGGTGGGGCAGCGGGCAAGGACCAGTAGGTAGAAAGCAGTAGGGAGCAGGCAGCGGGCAGAAAGCCCGGCTCCTGCGGGAAATCTCTACCCAGTTGACGCACGGTGCGAAGGGTTGGAGTGCGGTCCATCAGCTGACGGACTGCCGTTTTTTCACCAGCCAGCCTGCTGGCGGGGATCTGCGCATTTGGTTCGAAAACCGGCGGGCAAGCTCACGGGAAGAAATGCGGCGCTCCACTTGCATGTGGACCGCACGCCATCAGAGCATCCTGCGGCGTTGGCCTTCTGCCTACTGCCCACTGCTTCCGAGCCGTCCCGGCGCATTGAAAACCCAACTACGAGTTAACATCGACGCTGGGAATCCTCGCATCCCCTACAAGGGGAAGGTTAAGACTCTCACCAATCTCGCGAAGCGCCTCGGGAGGAATCTCAAACATCACGTCTCCAGTACTTGCATCGATAAACTCGTAATAAATCTGGTGCTCGTTATCAACCCGCAGATCGGTGTTGAACTGGGGAGAGGATGAAACGGCCGGTGCCGGAGCCGGGGATTCCGCCGCCGCAGTGGCCGCGGGAACCGAGCCGGGGGTGGAGCGCCCCGACACGGCGGGGATCTCCGCGCTCGCGGCTTGCAGGACGATTTGGGCTGGGGAAATACTCATGTCCGTTCACCCAAGACGAAAACTGGCTCGTGGTACAATCTGACATTTTGTGGCGACGGTCGGAAGGGCGGCGCATTAGCCCCGCCCTTCCAAACCCGTGGTGCAAGGTCCCCACTACGGAAAACTGCGGAGGGGACCGGGATGGCCCCCTCCGTCAGAAAATCCCCAGCATCGACTACTGGAGCAGCTTCAGGACCGCTTGCTCGTTCTGATTGGCTTGCGCCAGGGCCGAAATGCCCGTCTGCTCGAGGACCTGATACTTGGACATGTTGGCAACGACTTGTCCAATGTTCGCGTCTTGCATGGAGCTTTGGGCGGAAGTCAGGTTCTGCACCTGGGTATTGATGACATTGGTCGCCGAATTCAACCGGTTAATGCCGGCGCCAATGGTGCCGCGCATGGCGGCCACGTCGGAAATGGCGGAATTGATGACCGTCAGCGCCGACGCCGCACCCGAAGCAGTACCCAGGTCCTGTGATTGGAGAGTGGTGGCGGTACCGCCAATATTGATCGAGGAGAGCGGCCCGACGGCAATCTTGATCGTGTTGTACAGAGGATTGGTGACATCACCATCGCTGATGAAAACGTTGGCCCCGCCCGACCCGCTCATCGAGGGCGCAACAAAAGAGTCGGCATTACCACCTGTGTCGGGAGCGGTAGGATTGGCAACAAATCCCATCGCGGAATCGGTATTCGTGACCGTGAGGTCGCCCCGGTTCTGGTTATCAGTGATCGTCAACTGTTGAACATCAGGGTTGCTATTTGTGCCCAGAACGCCAGCGAGGGTCCCGGTGCTGTGTGCGGCGATGTCGTTGTTAGCATTAGTGTCAACGATCTGCAGGGCTCCGGTTGAGCCATCAAGGTAGGCGTTAAGTCCATCGCCGGATGCGTTGATCGAGTCGATAAGACCCTGGACCGTGTCCTCAGCGGCGCCGCCCGTGACGGGATTGTTGTTGTTGGAATTATAAGTAAACGTATTTGCACCAGCGGTAATGGTCATCGTGCCGGAAAGCGCCGTTGCTGCACCCACCGCAGCCGTTCCGAAGCTGAGTTGGTTTTTGTTGGTATTCGTCGCCAAACCTGCCGATACACCGAGACCGGCGCCGTTGATCCCGTTGATCAAGTCCTGCACCGTGTTACCTGTAGCGTTCGCACCAACTGCTGCGCCATCATCGCTAGCCACACCCGTCAGTCCGGTGATTCCGGCGGCGCCTTGAGCGACCGCGATGTCGTTATTTCCCTGAGTGTCAACGATCTGTAGTTGTCCGCTTCCATTGAGGAATGCTTGATACCCGGCGGTGACGGAGGCAGCGGTAGTGTTGATATCATTGATGAGTGCCCCTATCGTGGTATCACTTACATTGGTGGTGTACGTGTTAGTGCCGCCATCGGATGTGATTACTAGCTGGCCCGCAATGACGGTGTTCGCGGTCATCGCCGTGGTTCCAATACTCACTTGGTTAGCGTCGGTATTAGTGCCGGTGTCCGCAAACGTGTAAGAGGAATTTCCCACCTGCACCGTAGTCGGAGCGGATGCTGACAAGGTGGCATACGGCGAGACGCCAGCCGAGGCGGTGGAGACGACTTCGTTGGGATTGGCAACCTCCGCGGCTTGAAAAACGCCGGTGCCGTTGAAATTCGTGGCTTGGCCAATGCGGTTGATTTCCGACGTGATCGAGGCATATTCATTGGTGATTGCGGCGAATTGGTCGGACGTAAGCCCGCCATTCGCGGCTTCCGTAGCCAGTGTGACCGCGCGGTTGAGCAGCGTGGTGACCTGGGAAAGCGCGCCATCAGCGACTTGCAGTTGGCCTACGCCGTCCGTGGCATTCTGCGAAGACTGTGTCAGCGCGGAAATATTGGCCTGCAACCCGTTGATGATCGACAGTCCGGCCGGATCGTCGGCTCCACTGTTGATCCGCGATCCTGACGACAACTGGAACAGGGTGTTTTGCAGGTTGTTGTTGGTGACTTGTAACTGGTTCTGGGCAACCAAGGAAGGGATGTTGTTTAAGACGCTTAGTGCCATTCTAATGCTCCTTTCGGTTTGGGTTTCCGTCTTGGGCCGCAGAACCCGGGGCCATACGGAGCGCCTTCCAGGGGCCGATGGTTCTTCTTTCCAACCGACGGAACCGTTTCTCAATCCATTGACCCCTATCGGCACCCGTCCCAAAAGCTTAAACGGAGCGGGGAATAGGTATGAGGTGCCGGGTGTCGGGTTTTTGCCGCAACCTGGTGGCTGGAACCTAATCCGGGTTTCTCAATGTGCCATGCAGTGGTGGGATGTCATCTTCCTATGTCCAGAGGGCCGGGCCAGCACAGCCGCGGCCATGAATCAACCTGGCGAGAATCCGGGGTAGAGGCAGGTGCCCGAAAAAACCTGACACCTGCATCAGACCCTGACACCTCTTCTGCGCCCCTGCGGTGAGAATGGAAGCGTTCTCTAGCCACCGGCTAAAGTTTCTCCCCGGGAGGGAGATATTAAGGACGTGGGACGGTGCCGCGCACCAACCGGTCAAGGGAGTCAATCCTCACCTCCGGCGGGCGTGCCGCGCACTCGTTCCCCTCGCTTGGGCCGATTCGCAAGTGACCGCCCGGCGAGGCTTGCGGATTCAGCGCACTCGTGTCGGCATCCTGAAAGGATCGGCCGGCGCGACGGAAACCGCGCGAGTTTTGTGCGCTGGGAAATTAGGCGCACGGCACCCGGTCGTGGGCAACTGGCGCCAGCCCGCCCGCTGAAGGGCGTGAGACCGTTGCCCGCGGCGCTGCCAGGCCCCGTGTCTTCAATCGGAAGCCACGGAAGATCCGGCCACTCCGCGCGCCCGAGCCCGGCTCGAGGCGGAAGGATTCCTGCCCCCGAGGCAGCGGTGCAGTGGCATCTCCGGAGGGCCGTGGCATGGGGGTTGAAATGTAGAATCGGCGCCGGGATGGATTCTCTCGACCTGCCGGGACTCAGGGACCCGACTCGAATTCGTCCCCACTAGCTCACGCCATGGGCTACGGCTGCCCGCTCGCCGGTGGGCGGGCTGGCGCGACCAGAAGGGAAGCGCCGACCCGATCTATAGGTTTGCGAGTTGCGCCTGCCTCGGGTAGCGGTGCGGTTTGAGGTGGTAACGGCGAGTTTACCTCGGCATATCGCGGCTTAACAGCCGCCTGTAGACCAGACTGCACCACTGGCCTACTTAGGGTCAAGCGCTGCGCCTTATCGGAAAGGCCATATGATGTCCAAGCAACCAACTCTTGCCCCCCGCGGGCGGGAGCTTCTCAAGCATGGTTACGAGCGCCACCGAAGCGGGCGCAGGGGGCCAGCGGAAGGTCGTGTAATTCTCAATGCCGCCCCCCGGTGCGCGGCCGAGCCCATTAGGCTGGGCCGCTTAGCTCTCAAGGCGGGGCAGTATCAGAAGTCCCGCCATTTGGGGGAGGCTCTAGACCTCGATCCCGACGATCCGGAAACGGTGAGCCACTTGGCAGAGTTCTGCCTGGGCCAGGGCGAGCTGGAGCAAGCGGTGGGTCATTACCGGCGCTTAGTTGCATTATGTCCGCAGTCGGCGAAAGCGCATACCCACCTTGCCCTAACCGAGGAGCGGATGGGAAATCTGCGGGCTGCTGCGGAGTCTTACCGCCGGGCGCTCGATCTCAATCCTGGTTCTCCGGAGGCTTACTGCCAACTGGCCATTGTTCTACGCCAACTGGAGGCCCTGCCCGAGGCACTCCGGCTTTCCGAACGCGCCGTGGCCTTTGACCCTGCCCGTTTCGAAACCTATAACACCCTGGGCATTGTGCTTGCCGACATGAAGAACTTGGTGGCGGCGACCGAGGCCTTCCGGCGCTCATTCGCCCTTAAACCCGATTCCGCCCTGACCGCTGTCGACCTGGGCTACTTCTTCGTTAAATGCGGCGACATCGCTGCCGCGGCGGAATCGTACCGTTGGGCCATAAAACTCGATCCCAATCTATACGTCGCGCACCTCCGGCTGGGAACTGCCCTCACTCAACTGGGTGACCGTGCTGGAGCCTGGAAGTGTTACGAAAGCGCTCAAGCCCTAAGCCCAAACTCCAGCGAGGTCATCACTTACATGGGACTCTTGCATCTTGCCGAAGGCAACTTCCGTCTGGGCTGGGGCGAATATGAATATCGCGAAAGCGTTCGTCGCGCGCGAAGAAGGTTTTCCCAGCCCCAATGGAAGGGTGAGCCACTCGAAGGCACCCGCATTTTCCTGCACGCCGAACAAGGCCTGGGGGACGCCTTGCAGTGCGTTCGGTATGTTCCCCTGGTGGCGGCGCGGGGGGGGCAAGTCGTCTTGGGGGTCCAGAAAAGGCTGCTTCGCCTGCTGGCAAGAACCGAGGGGGCATGGCAAGTCATCAGCGTGGACGAGACTCCCCCGGGGATCAGTTGGCACTGTCCCCTGCTCAGTCTACCTCTGGCGTTCGCCACGGATTTGAGCACCATTCCGGCCAGAATCCCCTACGTCAACCCGGACCCCGCCGGGGTCAAGCCATGGGGGCAGCGGCTGCGAGGGAATTCGCTCCGCATCGGGCTGGCCTGGGGTGGCAACCCGAATTATCCGCATGAGCTCTGGCGTTCCATCCCGCTGGAACAGCTCGCGCCGTTGACCAACATTGAAGGTACAACTTTCTATTCGTTGCAGATGGGCTCGCCGGCCCGCCAAGTGAAGCAGTTGGGACCTCGTGTCCACTTAATCGATCTCCAGGACGAACAGGAGGACTTCGCCGACACAGCGGCCATTGTCGCTCATCTCGACCTGGTGGTTTCCATTGATACGTCCGTGGCCCATCTCGCGGGGGCCATGGGCAAGCCAGTGTGGATCCTGCTGAACAATTCGCCGGATTGGCGCTGGCTGCTCGAGCGCGAGGACAGTCCCTGGTACCCCACAGCGCGCCTGTTTCGCCAATCGACATTTGGGAATTGGCAGGATGTGGTGGCGCGTGTCGAGCAGGAACTGCACGAACTCGTAGCGAAAACCGCCGCCACTCTCCCTGGAGGTTAAACAGGTCGACAGGAGCTGTCATCGGTTCCTGCTCGCGCCAGTTCCTTAAAGCTTCCCCGCAAACGCACCCTGCATTTGGATCAACCGCCGCAGCCCTTCCGTGGGAACGCGGCAACTGTATCTGGCATGTCGGGCCGCCATCGACGAGCCGCTGGCCTCGAACATGAGAGCCGCCTAAGCTCCGCCTCCGGGGGTGATGGACGATTTCTGCGTCGCCAGCAAGCGGCGGCTTCGCGTGGCCCATTCGGTCATTTGAAACCGAGTCTGTTCTCCCCTGTCGCGGGCGAAAACAAAATCATTCCATGCGGTTAGCGGCAACCGGTGACAAACCCAAAAATTCCGCGCAAGTGAAAAGGGAAACAGCCGATATAGCAATGCGGGAGATTAGCGCATGCGGGAGCCTGCTTACTTCCGGTGAAACAGGGCAGGAAAGTTATGATTCGTTTAACCCGGCTCAACAACCGTCAACTGGTGGTCAATTCGGAGCTCGTCAAGTTCATCGAGAACGCGCCCGATACGGTCATCACTCTCATTACGGGCGAAAAGATTGTTGTTCTTGAAACCGTGGATGAGGTGATGTCGCGGATTGTTGACTACCGCCGCAAGCTTCGTGGGCCGCGGTGGGTTGTCCATTCTTCAGAGAATCCAGCGGAACAATTTGCGGAGCCTGAGGAGTTGGAGGAACAGGAGGAATCTGAGGAGCGGGAAGAGCACATGGAACCGTCTGAACCCGAGGAGTAAGAGGGCTTGAACTTGGACAAGAGTAGTTGGGGTGGATTGCTGCTTGCCGTCGGAGGGATTCTGGCCGGCCTGATGATCGAGGGCGGAAAACTCGCCCAGATCATCCAGCCGACCGCCGCCATGATCGTTTTTGGCGGAACCTTCGGCGCCGTCATGTTGCAGTTTCCCCTCCCTGTCGTGTTGTCCAGCGTCAAACGCCTGGGTCATGTCTTTTTCGATCCGCAGGGGGATCCGCAAGAGCTGGTTAAAGAAATCGTCGGCTTCGCCCATAAAGCTCGAAAAGAAGGAATTGTGTCGCTCGACCGCGAACTCGAAAACGTTAAAGAGCCCTTTCTTCGCAAGTCATTGATGCTGGCGGTGGACGGTACCGAGCCCCAGGAATTGCGCAAGATGATGGAACTTGAACTGGATAATCAAGCCGAGCACGAAGAGCGCATTCCCCAGGTCTTCGAGGCCGCCGGGGGATTCTCCCCTACGGTGGGGATTATCGGCGCGGTCCTGGGCCTTATTCAGGTGATGCAACACTTGGATAACATCGACGAAGTAGGCCGCGGCATTGCCGTGGCCTTCGTCGCCACCATTTACGGCGTGGGCGCTGCCAACTTGCTCTTCCTGCCCTCTGCCGGCAAGCTCAAAATACGCATTCGGACTGAGCAGCAAATGCGCGAGATGATGCTGGAAGGCGTGATCTCGATTCTCGAAGGTCTAAACCCCCGCATGGTCGAAACGAAGTTGCAGGGCTTCTTGGCGAACGCTCCCCCGCCGGCGGAATCCCGGGAGTCTTCCTCATGAGCCGAAAGAAGAAAGCTGCCGCGCACGTGAACCACGAGCGGTGGCTGGTCTCCTATGCGGATTTCATCACGCTCCTATTTGCCTTTTTCGTGGTTCTTTTTTCCTCCTCCCAGGTGGATAAACGTAAGGTGGGAAAGATCTCTGCGGCGATGCAGGAGGCATTTGAACAAATGGGCATCTTCCAGACGGCCAACTCGCGCACTCCCATGGTGACCGCTGATCCCTTACCGGCAGAAAACATTCAGCTTATCGAAGATGGCAAGGGGATGTCAGGCCGTGGGCAAATGGCTTCCCCGTTTGAAAAGATGAGGGGATCCCCCGCCTCTCCCAAGGATCTGGGGACGTTGCAAAAACAACTCAGCACTGCCCTGGCACCGGAAATCCAGCGGCACGAGGTGGTGCTGAAGGCGAATCGCGATGGCCTCGTGATCAGCCTGCGGGAAATAGGCTTCTACGATAGCGGGTCGGCAAATCTCCGGGCTACCTCCGAAGCCGCAGTGCAACGCATAGCCCAAGTGCTGAGCAATCAACCCAATAGTATTCGGATCGAGGGCCATACGGACAATGTGCCCATTCACAACGCGCAGTTCGCTTCCAACTGGGAGCTTTCCACCGCCCGAGCTACGGAAATGATCAGCTTGTTCATTACCCAATACAATCTCCCCGCTGCGCGCCTCTCCGCCGCCGGGTACGCGGAGTATCACCCCGCGGCGAGCAACGAGACCGCTGACGGTCGAGCCCAGAACAGGCGGGTCGATGTCGTCGTCCTCGCCTCCGCCCCGGAAGGGGTAGAAGGCAGTAAGCAGTAAGCACTAGGCAGTAGGCAGCAAGCACTGGCAGGGGGAAATAACAGCTTGGCACCCGTAGGGAAATCCCCATTCCCGACTGCCAACTGCCTTATTGCCTGCTGCCCACTGCCGACTGCCTTGTGCTTACTGCCTTCCGAGCTTCGGGCTCATGTTGAGGCCCCCGCTGCCGATAATATGCAGAGGAATAACAAGGTCGCCCATGACGCCCACACTCCGAGAGCTGATTCGCGAACGAGTGGAAAGGCTGAATTCCATCCCCACGGTTCCGGCCATCATCCGGCCCTTGCTGTTCTATCTCGAAAGGCCGGTGGACCAAGTGGAGGTCCAACGCATTGTCGACCTGGTGTCGTGCGATGAGTCGATTTCCGCTCAGTGCCTGCGGGTGGCCAATTCCGCCCTGTATTTCCGGTCACGCGAGGTCAAATCCGTCCACGGCGCCATTGTCGTCCTCGGCGTGCGGCAAGTCCGCGAAATCCTCCTATCCTGTAGCTTGCTCAATCTCTTGCCCAAGGAGAGCTGGGTCATTGACCCCCTGGTTTTCTGGGAGCATTCCCTCGGGTGTGCACTGGTTAGCCGCTTCTGTGCCCGCAAAGCCCACTACAAGGAAGCGGAGCGCGCTTATCTGGCAGGGTTGCTGCACGATCTGGGCGAACTAGTCAACATGATGTCTTTCCAGGAGGAGTTCCGAGCCGCAGCCCAACTCTCGCGGACCGAGCAGATTCCGCTCCATCAAGCCGAGCGTTCCGCTCTGGGCTTTACCCACTGCGACACGGGGAAAATCCTTGCCGAGCACTGGCGGCTTCCTGAGGACATCACGGAAGTGGTCGAACATCACCACGACGTTCAACAGGCAAAACTCCATCCTGTGCTGGTCGCCTTGGTCAGCTTGTCCGATCACCTCTGCCAGGTGCACGAGTTGGGTTACGGAACCAACGAATCTCAGGATTGGAAGCTGGAGGAGGATCCTTCCTGGGCGGTCGTGACGCGGGAGTACCCGATCCTGGCAAAAAATGAGCCCGCACAATTCCTCCTGGAAATGGAGCAGTTCGTCGTGGAAGCCCGCAAACTCGTGCGCTCCATCCTCCGTCCCTGACTCCCTGCGCCGCTGGCACTGCACACAGCTCGTGACACCGTGACTGTTTCTTTCCGTCGGGGCCCGGCGCCATTGCTGTTCGCTGAAGAACCCTGCCCCCGCCCCAGCCCGGGAAACGCGCTATTCTTGTGCCATCACGAATACCAGCGACGTGGGTTCTTGGTCCACCGACATCCTTGCCGTCTATCGTAATGACAAAATTCCTTTACCCAAGCGTTTTTTATCGCCAGCAGAAATTCTATTACTTTGACCGCTGCCCCCAGTAACCGCTAGGATTACTATGCACATTGTGTTCGACTGGAAAGAATGACTTCACCTCCCTGCGTCGGGTAACAAACTTCGGCGCCGGCGGAAAGGGAACGACAATTCACTTCCCCAAATCGCCGGTGCCGAGGTAGGTCAGCTCGCCCCAAGACTCCTCGCGTAACCTGATTATTCCCGCGCCCCGCAAATTCCTGCAAGGGAGGCACAGCGGCGTTAAACTAATCCCCGTGAAGATCCGAAAACCACGTTCAGGGAGCGCCGGGCAGCCTTCGCGCCGAAGCTTTTTGCAGCAGGCATTGGGACTGGGGTTGGCGCTCACGTCGAAATCCGTCCACGGGGCAGCCCATCGGACTTCCGCGGTGGAGAAGCGCAACATGATCCAATGGCAAACGCACGAGGTGGCGAAGATTCCCGAGGGCTATCAGGTGGCGGTGGCGGACGTGAATGGTGACGGCCGCCTGGACATCCTCGCGCTGAGTTCCGAGAAGAGCATTATAGAGTGGTACGAGAATCCCACCTGGAAGCCGCATCCGGTCACCACGGCGACCGCAAAGAACATCAGCCTGGCGCCTTTATTTCACCCGGGATACCCGGCGCGAGGCATGGCGCTGGCCAGCGATTTTGCGCTCGACGACAGCACGCATGGGGGCAGCCTTTGGTGGGCCGCGCCCGACGGGGGCTGGGACCGCGAGTGGCGCCTGCGCCCTCTCGGCAAAATCCCCACTTCCCATCGTCTGCGCTGGGCCAATCTGGATGGCAAGGGCCGCCTGAGTTTGGTGGACGCGCCGTTGCTGGGCTTCGGCGCCGTGGCACCGGATTACAAAGAGCCCGCCCCGCTCACCTGGTTCGAGATGCCGGAGATTTACCGGCGTGGACACGCCTCCGCCGCGGAAGCGCCGCCACTCGAGTGGCTTTCCCACCACATCGACAATTCCCTGACCGTGGTGCATGGCCTGAACGTGCTCGACTGGGATGGCGACGGCCGCGACGAGATTCTGACCGCGAGCTTTGAGGGTGTGCACCTGTTTCACTCCGCCGGCTACGGTGCTGATCTCACCTGGACCCGCACACATCTGGGCGCAGGCGATCAGCAGTCAACCCCCAAACGCGGTGCGAGTGAAATCGGTGTGGGCAAGGTGGCCGGAAAGCGCTTCCTCGCCACCATCGAACCCTGGCACGGTGATCAGGTGGTGGTCTATTCCGAAGCCTCGCCGCCTGAGTTGTGGACCCGGCACGTGATCGACCCCAATTTCCACGAAGGCCACGGCCTGGCCTGCGCGGATTTGGACGGCGACGGCAACGACGAAATCGTGGCGGGCTTTCGCGGACCCGGAACCAGCCTCTATGTCTACTACGCCGCCGACAATTCGGGATTGAATTGGCAAAGGCAACTCCTCGATACGGAAATGGCCACCTCCGGCCTAGCCATCGCCGACATCAACGGCGACGGCCGCCAAGACATCGTCGCCATCGGCTCCTCCACCGGGAATGTGAAGTGGTACGAGAATCGTGCGGGGTAGGACGGGGTACGGGATACGGGACACGGGACACGGGAGCGCTCGTAGCGCGCGACCTGTTCTGTAGGTCCGCGGCTTTTCTTGTCATTTCGGGAGAACTTCAAATTAAGGGGAAGAACCGTGTCAATCGGCAAGGGTGCGTGACTTGAGCTGACGGAAGTTGCTAAGGTCTGTCCATTGCCTCACGGGGCGAGGAGGGCAGACGATGGCCAACGAGATTTCTGATATTCCCCCTGACATGCGGAAGATTTATCTGCGTCTGCGACGGGGCGCCCCCCTCGACAACAATATCTGTGAGCGGGCGCTGAAGAAGGCCATCCTGCATCGCAAGAATTCTCTATTCTATAAAACCCGTAACGGGGCGTAGGTGGGCGACCTCTACATGAGCCTCATTCATACCTGCGAGCTGAACGACGCCAATCCCTTCGACTACCTTACCGAACTACAGAATCATGCCACCGATCTGGCCCAGAATCCCGTCGCCTGGATGCCGTGGAATTATCGGGAGACTCTGTAGCAGGCCGGTACAAGTAAGCATCCCGCTTAAGCCCCGATTGCAGTAGAATTCCCTCTGTCTGGCCGAAAACGAATCCTCTCGGGCGGGGCCGGAGCACACGCGAAAATGGCCGGAAAACGAGCCTCCCAGAACGTAAAATCCGGCAAGGTTTTTGGCCAGACACGGAAACAGCCGACTTAGGAACTTTCGGGATCGCTGTGGTGTCATAATCGATATGGCTCTAGACCGAAGCACCTTTCCGGCCACGGCATGGCTGCTACGCCACCTCACGTCTCGTCTTGCTCTTCGGTTCTACCTTTTGTTTGCGGTTCTGGTGGTTCTCTTTGCCGCATTCATTCAAATTCAAGCTCACCTCCTGCGTCATCGGGCCGAAGCGCTCCTTTCCGACATTCGTCAGCTTGAGCTGCGCAAGAGCACCTGGGCCGATGCACAAAACATCATGAGCCGCTGGGGAGCGTGGGGACACTACGACGGGAGTTGCACCGCAGCAGAGTGCGAATACCACGTTGTGATCGCCGATGTTTTCTACAAACGGCTTCTACCATACTGGCTGGCGGTTCCCTACATCGTCATCGGCGGCTGGCTTGGTGGCAGGCCGGTTTTGGTTCACGCCTCAATCACTGTAATCGACGGCGTCCTGTGGGGTAAGAGCTTCGACGCATCTATCGTGGTTCCCCCTCGGTCGTTCTCCGACTACGGCTACACTCTGACTGGTATGGCAGGCAGCGCTTCGCGGCTGAGTCTATTTGGAGGGCCCGTGCCGCAGCTTGCCCTGCACAAGGACTATCTGATCGGGAGACCAGGCGGATGCGAGGGATGTTTGATGGCGTATGCGAGATTCACCCCCAATGCGCTCCCGTCGGACGTTCAGCGCCTGATGAATTTCGATCTTTCTTGCATTACTCGATGGCAGCCTTGCCTTGAGCTCGAACAGCTTATGCCCCAGGCATGGCCGCAATACCTGGCGGAGCAAGACCGTGTGCAGGCAGCTTTGGAACATTTCAACTGTGACTACCCTCTTGACCTTCTCGGGCGAGAAGCGGAAAACGCGGCGCTTGCTGAGGTCGTTTCGAGCCGCACGGAGAAAGACTTTGGGGAGGAGTGGCGGATAGTGAAGTTCCGACTGGTGAAGCTACTCAAAGGCGCACAATTCTGGCAGACGAATACGGAGATGGAATCGCGGTTTGGCTCACCCGAACATTTGGGCAGCGGCTCCAAGGTCATTCTGCTGTTTGGCCACGAACCTGGCGATTTTGAGGTCCGCAACCTTGACGTCGAAAGGTGTGGGGTCATCCCGTTTACGACGCGCAGTCTCGCCGAAGTTGAGCAGGGTATCGATGAGGACTTTTATTCAAGCCGGACCGTCGACGACCATCACCGAGCCAACCGGTGAATAGCAGCAATCCCCGCGATCCCCAGGGGAGAACCGCGGACCTACAGAACAGGTCCGCGCTACGGTCGCTGATGGGCAGACTCGCGGTTCGCGAGCCGCCTCTACTGTAAACCTCGACCACGCACTACTCTCACTGCTGCTCAGGAACAATTTCTGACAATTAGGCGCCCTTCCAAAGGCTTCTCCTTTCGCGCGCAGGAGGAGTTTCTGACTTTTTGTCCTAGTTTGTAAATAGTGTATCATGCGACAACTCTTTTATTGACAAAGACTAGAGACATCTGCTATCGTTGAAGGCTACCGCTGGCTGTCGGACATGCTAGGCCGCAGAACTCGACAAGCCGCCGGCGGAATTCAGAAAACGGTAGGCAGTGAAGTGAGCAGGAGGCGGTAAGCAGCCGGCAGGAGGCAAAGCCCAGCGGCTCGCGAGCTGCGGGGCGAGAACCAGTCCTTTACTAGCCACTCACCACTCGCCACAGCCTCTTGGAGGTTCTTAATGTCTTTAGTCCACAAACCAGAAATGACCGAGAAGAAAGTTACCGCGAACCTGCGGAACCAGCAGCTTTGCCACGGTCCGGTGACCGACGAGGGCCGCGAGCGCATCCGCGCCGCCAACTTGCGTCATGGCTTCTACGCGGAGGCGGAGGAAGTCGCCATGCGTGCTCTCGGCGAAGACCCCATCCACTACCAGGAATTGGTGGAAGGACTGTGGGCGACGTACAATCCCACCGATACCGCGCAGGAGGGGTTGGTGATCCGTCTGGCGCGGGCCACGTGGCTCCAGAACCGCGCCGACCGCATGCAGGAAGGCTACGCCGTGCGCCAGGCCCAGGACGTGAACCTGGGACGCAAGGACCGGCTGCACGCCCAAATGATGCGCCTCAAGATCACGGCGGACAGCCTGCGCCTGCTCGTCCAATCGGTGGCACGCCGGTATTACATCACTACTCGCGAGGACCACGAGAAGATGAAGAGTCTGCACCAGGAGGGGGTGGTGAAGGAGATGGGCGAAATCGCCCTCGCGCTGTTCTGCCGCCTTGAGCGTGATGAGGATCAGGACGGCCCTGAGGACTATGAGCGGGCGAAATTAATCGTCGCCCAAGTCAAATCGATTTTTGGCATTGGCATGACCGACTATAACAACCAAACGAATGCAGCGCTGGAGGGCGGCCAGCCGGGGGAAAGCCCCCAAGAAGCCGTTGCTGCCGAAGCGGAAGAGCAGGGGGCGCCTTCCTGCTTCACCCCAGCAGAATGGGAGGCGCGGGAGCGAGCGCGTCACCTCCTGGAGAATATTCTGAGGCGGCAGGTGGAGATTTGCGAGGAGCAGCGCAAGGCCATCCTGAAGGAGTCGGTGAAAGGGCCGTCGCCCTACGAGCGCGCTGCGGAAATCGCCCCCACCCACCCCAATGCGCGCTTGATGCGAAGAATGCAGGACTCCAACTTCCGGGAAATCCGGCGGGTCACCAACCTGCTGCTGAAGCTTAAACGCCACCAGAGGAAGATGGAGGCGTTGGGACAGGATGATGAGAGGGGCCATGAGATATCAGTTGAAGGAGTCTAAGAAGTCGAAGGAGTCTTAGAAGTTTAGGGAGTTGAGGAGTTTTCTTTTTCGACTCCTTTTTCTTCTTCGACTCTTCGACGTCGTTGCTCTGCGAGTTGAAGGAGTCGAAAAAGTCGTAGGAGTTGATGAGTCTTCTTTTCGACTCTTTCATCTTCTTCAACTCTTTGACACGGCCCTTTCCCTCAACATCGTGTTTAAGAGCATGCTAGCCTAAAGCAAAGGACTACAAAACACCGCGGTCTTCCACGATGTGTCAGAAAGGAAAGGATTTAGCGACGATTTGTCAAAATCTCTCAGAATCGCATGTTATTGAAATTGATATGGTTAGTGGATTAGCGGTGATCGGGTCGCGAAAAATGCGGGGGGGAAAAATGAAGGGATGTTCCACGATGTTGTTGAAAACAAATGGAGAAAATATGTCCGAAACCAGGCTTTCCACGATGTTGATGAAAATAAAGGACCTACATGGCGCTTTCCACGATGTTGATGAAAATAAAACTAGTTAGCGTTCGTCGTGACTGCCGAAAGCAGGGCGAGGGGCGAAGCTTTTGGAGCGATTGAGCCCTTCTGCGCCCTCTCCACCCATACGGGAACGGCATTTGACAGTCCGCGCGCGTGCGTTAAAATGGAGCATCGGATTTCATAACCATCATGCCAGTCTTACGCCTGTCGGTTGTTCAGTATCTCAACACGGTTCCGCTCATTTGGGGCATGCTCCACGGCGAGCAGCGAGGCAAGTTTGATTTGCAGTTGACGGTCCCCAGTGGCTGTGCGGACTCGATCGCCCAGCGCCAAGCGGACGTGGGTATTGTCCCTTCCATCGAATACCAGCGGACCGAGGATGTCGAGATTCTTCCCGGCATGTCAATCGCTTCCAAGCGCGAAGTAAGGAGCGTGCTGTTGCTCAGCAAGTTGCCGCTCGACCAAGTGCAAACGGTGGCGCTGGACGAATCCTCGCGCACCTCGGCGGCGCTGGTGCGAATCCTGATGCACAAGTTTTACGGGCGGCGCGTCACGTTCTCGCCAGCGGCGCCTGAACCCGGCGAGATGCTGCGGCACGCGGATGCCGCGCTGCTGATCGGTGACCCGGCGCTCGCCTACCATGGACCGGTTGAGGTTTACGACCTCGCCCGCGAGTGGAGGAAATTTACGGGCCTTCCCTTCGTGTTTGCGGTGTGGATGGCCCACTCCAGCGCAAATCTCTCCCGAAGCCGCGCGGACTTTGCCGCTTCGCTCGATTTCGGTCTCGCGCACGTTGATGATATCGCCGCTGAATATGCGCCCAAACTCAGCATGACGCCTTCCGCTGTGAAGATTTACTTGACCCAAAATATCGATTATTCTTTGGATGAGGAGAATCTGAAGGGGCTAAAGCTCTTTTACAAGCTCGCGCACGAGGTGGGCCTCATTCCCGCCGAAAAGCCGTTGTCGTTCGCGTGAGCCAGGCAGAGGCCATCAACGACCGATGATCGCCGTTTTGAGACTCCGGACTTCGGACCCAGGACGTGGCCGCTGACTCCGGACTGCGGACCCCGGACTCCAGACGTGAATCGTCATGAGCATGACCAAAGACCAAGCTCTCGACATGTTGCGCTCCGATGACCTTCTGGGCATCGGCATGGAGGCGGACGCCGTTCGCAAGCGCCTTCATCCCGGCAACGTGGTCACCTATCAGATCGACCGCAACGTTAACTACACGAACATCTGCACGGAATACTGCTCGTTCTGCGCCTTCTATCGGCCGGTGGGCTCGCCGGAAGGGTATCTCCAGCCGCTCGACTCGATGTTCCAGAAGATCGAGGAGACCATTGCGCTGGGCGGCACAGGCGTGCTGATGCAGGGCGGCCTGCACCCGGACCTCAAGATCGGTTACTACGAGGATCTCCTGCGCAACATCAAGCGGCGCTTTCCGCAGATTCACCTGCACTGCTTTTCCGCGCCGGAGGTTTTGAATATCGCGGAAATCTCCGGCCTCACGCTGCGCGATACCATCGTGCGCCTGATGGACGCCGGACTCGATTCCATTCCCGGCGGCGGCGCGGAGATTCTTGACGACGAGGTTCGCCGCCGCATCGCGCGCCTGAAGTGTACGACGGACGAATGGCTGCTGATGCATCGCACCGCGCATGATTTGGGGATGCGCACCACCGCCACCATGATGTTTGGCTGCGGCGAGACGCTCGAGCACCGGGTCAACCATTTCGAGCGCGTCCGCCAATTGCAGGAGGAAACCGGAGGCTTTACCGCGTTCATCCCCTGGTTTTTCCAGCGCGCCTACACTTCGCTCGGCAACTTCATCAAGGAAGAAGTGACGGCGGTGGATTACCTCAAAACGCTCGCGGTGGCGCGAATCTACCTGGATAACTTCGAGAACGTGCAAGCGTCGTGGCTGACGCCCGGCCACAAAATCTGCCAGATCGCCCTGCGCTTCGGCGGCAACGACGTGGGTTCAATCCTGATCGAGGAAAACGTGGTGCGAGCCGCGGGTGTCACCCGCACCTCCAGCGAGGAGCAGCTCCGCCGCATGATTAAGGACGCCGGCTTCCGCCCCGTCAAACGCGATACTCTCTATCGGAGCTATTTCTTGAACTGAACTTCACCGCATTCGCCGATAGGTGTGTAGCCTATATATGAGCGGGGTAGCGCAGAGGTAAGCGCAGTTGGCTTTCCTCTGCGGCACTTTCGAATCGAAATCTCAACCGGTTCATTGCCGGGCAATGAGAAAGGGCCGCAGAGGAATTCGCCTCGGAGTCGAATACCTCTGCGCTACGCCTCTTCTACGCCTCTTCACGGCAAGGGAAACCCTAAGGCAAGGGCAACGGCACGCCTTTTTGGGAGGTCCAATCCTTCAGATAGTCCGTATACAAATAGTTCACGCCGGCGGTGGAAAGCGTTTCCGGCAAGGTCTGGTTCAGCGTTTGATATTCTTTTCCGACCCGCGCACAGTTCTCATCGGTGAACTTTTGCAAAAGCGCGACGGCATCGGCGTCTCGACCTGCTTTGACATCACCCAGAGCCTCGGCTTCAACACTCTGTTGGCGGTCGATTTCCCAGCGTTCGGTCTGGTCGAACACGTTGCGCACGGAGGGGTTCACGGCGCGGTAGTTGAGGTCGCACAGCAACTTCAAGCGGTTCGCCCACCACCACGGCGAGTCGGCGGAATAGGTGCTGGTGCCGGCCGCGTAAGCGCGGGGAATAGTGGTCCCATGCAGGTAGAAGGGCTTGAACACATTGCAGCACGGATTGGAAAAGCTCGCCCAATACACCTGGCGCAGCAGCGGCGGCATCTCGGCGCGCAGTTGAACCACAAAGGACGCGGCGGAATGGTAGCCCGATTGGGGAGTGTCATGCATGCAGGGCGTGGGCCAGAAGGCTTCCGGCGCCCCCCAGCGCGGCTCCATGAAGGTCCCCTCCAGATGACTGCGGCTGATCGCCATCATGCTGGCGGGGGTAACGTGGGAGAAGTCCCGGCGCAGGCAAGACATCGTCATGTTGCGGCGAATTTGCATGGCCCCGGGATTCTTGGAATCCCTCTTCCAGTAGTCACCATAGTCGCGCGCGAAGTTGAAGTCTTTTGCCGATTTCGTCCAGCCCATCTCCATGGCATGCTCGACCAGCCGGGGATGGGCCTCGTCCCAGTCCTTCTCAATCAGGTAAATGTTGGAAATAGAAAACACCCCGTGGGTGAGGTGTTTGGCTGCCCAGTAACGGCCCGCGGTCTCGAGCACCCAGGCTTCATGCGGGTCGGCAATGATGTAGCTATTGTGATAATTCGCGTGGCCCCAGTCGCCCGCGCGCTCGCAGTCACCGCTCTGGCCGTACTTTTCCAGCAGGTCGATCATCACGTGCATGGCTTCATAAGCGGTTTTGCCGCGCTCGAGTCCCAGCCGCAGAAGGTCCATGCCCAGCAGGCCGTCGCCCCACTGCACGGGCTCCTTGGAAAATACCGCCTCATTGCCAATCGCCACGCCATACTCGTTCAATCCTTGCTCATAACCAAACGCCCACCAGAGCTTGGACCCGATGTGTTCGAAGGTTTCCGCCACCTGAGGGATTTCAATGTAGGTACACTTCACCATCTCGCCCGGCGCATGGTGCTGGTGGGAAAATTGGACCAGAACCTGGGCCTCCATCGGCGGGCGGTCACTATTCTTGGCCAGAATCACGGAGTGGTCGGCGGTAGCGTCCGGCAACGCCACCCAGGTGTCGCAGCCGAGCGCAATAGTCCGCGAGCCGAGGAAATACGAGATGGCTAACACGCTCAGTAGTTTTATGCAACGCTCCCGGGTCATGCCCATTCCCCTGCATGTTCTCATTGGCGACTCCTCACCCTCAGACTATAGGGCAGCCACCCCGGAGCAGCAACATTAAATAATCTGTGCTGGAGCGGACGAGGAAGGGCCGCTCGTAGGGGCGCCCCTACGAGCCCGATTGGTTGCGGCTATGCCGCAGCGCGCTGACCCACTTGACAACGATCGTTACAACGACTATATTGGACCCATGCCATCCAAGCGCAAGGACGAAATCAAGCAGGGCAAGCCTTTCGAGAGTCTGGAATCCGAGGTGTTCCTGAACCTGATGCGCACCGCGGATGCGCTTGCCCGCGGCGGGGAGGAGATCCTGAAGCTGGTGGGCCTGTCGCCGAACCAACACAACGTCCTGCGCATTCTCCGGGGCGCGGGGGAGCAGGGGTTGTGCTGCCGCGAGGTGGCGGACCGCATGATCACGCGCGACCCTGATATTACGCGCCTGGTGGACCGCCTGGAGCGCCGCGGCTTTCTGACCCGCAGCCGCGACAGCAAGGACCGCCGCATCATTACGGTGCGCATTACCCCGGCCGGACTGAAAACGCTGAAGGAACTGGACAAACCCATGGAAGAATTCAACCGCAACCGGCTGAGCCACATGGACAAAGCCGACCTGCGCAAGCTCCTGGATCTGCTGGATGCAGTCCGTGAATCTTAATGGCTTTTCATGCATCCAATAGTCGTTGTCACGAATATCGTAGTAAAGTGTACTTTGGAAGGAGCCAGGAAACAACGCCCTGGCAATCAGGAAGAAAACAGGAGGGACCATGCAGGCAACGAAATCAGCAACTTATCGACAGGAAGCAAGCTCGGGGATCCATGAACTCCTGGCTCGCCGCTGGAGTCCGCGGGCTTTTTCTCCGCGCCCGGTCGAGCCGGCGAAACTCGCGCAGCTTTTTGAAGCCGCCCGCTGGGCGCCGTCGAGTTATAACGCCCAGCCCTGGTCATTCATCGTGGCGACGCGCGAAGACGCGGAAGGCTACAACCGACTCTTGAGTACTTTAGTGGATGTCAATCGCCAGTGGGCGCAGCAGTCGCCGGTTTTGATCCTGGCGGTCGCCAAGCTCGACTTTGATCACATCGCCCGCCCCAATCGCCACGCTTTCTACGATCTGGGCCAGGCGGTGGCGAACCTGACGGTTCAGGCGACGGCGCTTGATTTACACATCCATCAGATGGGCGGGTTCGACCCACGCTCGGCGCGCGAACTTTTCGCCGTCCCGGCGGGGTACGAACCGGTTGCGGTGTTGGCGCTGGGTTACCAGGAAGCGCCGCCTGCGGACCCCTCCGCACGTACACGCAAGCCGCTGACGGATTTTGTTTTTAGCGGAAGTTGGGGCAGGGCCGCGACGGTGGTCGTGGAAAACCAAAGTTAAGGAGATCGAGATGTTCAAAAGATTATTCCAAACCCCGGATGACAAGGTTCTGACGGTATTGCGGCTGGTGCTCGGCGTCGTATTCCTCGCGCACGGTTCGCAAAAAATGCTGGGCTGGTTCGGCGGGTACGGGTTCAAAGGGACCATGGGATTCTTTACTCAGGCCATGCATATCCCGGCGGTTTTCGCCTTTCTGGCGATCGCGGCGGAGTTCTTCGGCGGTTTGGGATTGCTTCTCGGTTTGCTGAGCCGCATCGCTGCCTTTGGCATCACCGTCACCATGCTCGTGGCGATATTCATGGTGCACTTGCCGAATGGCTTGTTCATGAACTGGACGGGCCAACAGAAGGGTGAAGGCATTGAGTACCACCTGCTGGTGCTGGCAATGACCGTAACGCTGATGATTCGAGGCGCAGGAGCCTTTTCACTCGACCGCGCCGTAAGTGGAATGCAGGGCGGCGAGTGAACAGCCGGCGTAGCGCGGACCTGTTCGGTAGGTCCGCGGGTCGTTCCCAATGGGCAAGTTCCCTCTGGGCAAGGAAAGGCTTGTTCCCAATGGACAAGTTCCCTCTGGGCAAAGAAAGGCCGCGGACCTAAGAAAACAGGTCCGCGCTGCGGCAGATCAGGGCAATGCAGGTCAGGGAGGACAACATGATTAAGACGATCAAGTCGGAAGAACGGCACCATGCCAACAACGGTTGGCTCGACACCTACTGGCACTTCTCGTTTGGCCCGTATTATGATCCCTCGAATATGAACTGGGGGGCATTGCGGGTCTTTAACGATGACGTTTTTGGGCCCGGCCATGGCTTCGGAATGCACCCACACCAAGACATGGAGATCATTACCTACGTTCTCGCGGGCGAGGTTGAGCACGAGGATAGCACAGGCAGCCGGGGCGTCATTCACCCGGGTGAAGTGCAGGTGATGTCGGCGGGCACGGGCATCATGCATTCGGAGTTCAATCACTCCAAGGAGAAGGATCTACACTTCATGCAGATCTGGATTCTCCCCCGCAAAGAGGGGCGCAAGCCGCGGTGGGAGCAACACCAGTTCACGCCCTCCGAACGGAAGGGCAAGCTTCTGCCCATCGTTTCGGGTGGCGATATTGCGGGCACGCTTGCGATTGACCAGGATGCGCAAATCTACGTTTCTGCGCTTCCGGCGGGTGGTGAGGTGAAGCACCAAAGCCAGCCCGATCGCAAGGTGTATGTGTTCGCTATCGAAGGGGAAGTTTCGGTAAATGGGGTGAAGCTCGCGGGGGGCGATCAGGCGCGGGTCGCTGACGAACCCGAATTGAGTATCAAGGCGGCGAAGGACTCCGAGCTCATCCTGCTTGACCTTCCGGGACTGCACGACGAAAGACTCCTAGAATAACCGCGTCCCTTCCCTCGGCCGCCGCGGCGGCTGATGGACGGGCATTCCACCCGTAAGCGCAAGTTAGTCCTTGTGCTCTCTCGGAGGGACAACGCGAAGGGCTTTTGAATGAACACAAAAAGGGGATTCACCACAGAGGCACGGAGGGTACAGAGAAAAGCCAGGTGCTTCCTTCTGTGATCTCTGTGCCTCCGTGGTGAGATATTATAAGTGATCGCGACGATCAGGCCGTGCTGCCCCACTTTGAGTTCATCGGGTTTCAGGAGTATATTTTGGTCGGCGGGAAGCGGATCATGGGAATAATGGGCAAAGTTCTCTGGCATTTCACGATGTCGCTCGATGGGTTCATCGCCGGGCCGAACGACGCGATGGATTGGGTGTTCGACTACGTTGAGCTTCCGTCCGCAGCGGCGCCTGACCCTTCGGGTTCATCCGGGACCCAGAGCATCGTGGAAGAAACCATCCGGTCAACCGGCGCCGTGCTGAGCGGCAGGCGAAGTTACAACGTTGCGAGGAAGCCCGGGCAGCGGCCGGAGGCGCGCACGGTGTGCGGCGGCGCGTGGAGCGGTCCGCAATTCGTGCTCACGCATCAGGCGCCTGTCGACGAAGAGGATCGCACGATCACGTTTGTGTCGGGCGACATCCGGAGCGTGGTGGCACAGGCCCTCGGCACTGCTGAAGGCAAGAATGTTCTGGTGATTGGCGCCGACATCGCGCGACAATGCCTTCAGGAGGGCCTGATCGACGAGATTGTGATCCACCTCGCGCCCGTGTTGCTCGGCGATGGCGTTCGGGTCTTTAGCTGTCCCGGGCTGCCGAATGGAATCCACCTCGAGACGATTGGGGCCGCTCAATCGGGACAGCTTACGAATCTTCGGTTCCGCGTCATCAAATAGACCTCACGGCGACAGCGAAAGCGGCAACGCAGACTTTTTTCGGATTACAGGCGCGTGAATCAGCCATTCCAGGAAAATCTCGACGGGGGCAAAGTCCCGGACCTGATAAAAGACGTAAAGGAAAGAGAAAAAAGTATCAAGGGCTAACCACATTCCCCCCGCAACGGAAGCCACCGCCGAGGCTCCGGTGGTCCGGAGGGTCCATGCGGCGTAACGAAGCGCGGACCATCCCGGGTGAATAGTACCAGGACCCGCCGTGCAGAACACGGCTCTTGCGCGCCCGCCTTGCGTAAGGCCTGGAGGTAATCGTCGGTCGGCTCCAAATCAATGCCGAGTTCCTTGATTTTGTTCGCTAGGGCCGCGCTGTTCATCCCGAACTTCACCAAATCCATCACTTGGTCCCTGCTCAAGGGCTTCTGCGTTTGCTGCGGCCTAGCAGGTTGAGCCATTACCATGACAACAAGATGCCGACGAGGAGTCCGAGCTTCATCAAACACCTCAGAGTAGGCAGCATGACTTTCCGTTTGGCTGGCAATGCCGGAAGTTGAAATGAAATATATACACCCTCCTCCGCAACGTCGCAAGGAGGCACTGCATAGTGGGCTCCATGGTTCGCGCATGGGTTCGTGATTCGCAAAGACCGCCTTTTCGGTTTTCAATTTGAGGCAGGCACCGCCCGGATTCGGAGGCTTACTTCATCCCCGGAGAGGCACGGAGGTCACGGAGAAAAGCCGTGGGCTTCCCGCTGTATTACCATCACTCAAATTCTTCTCTGCGCGCGAAAATCTTTGTACTGTTTAAGGTATTGCAATAATAAGTATGCTTGAATTGTTTGGTTGCGGCTCCGTCGAAATGCAAGGTCGCAATTACTTGTCCTTCTAGCAAACATTCATTTTGCGCGCCCCTACAAGACACGATTGGTCGCGGCTTTGCCGCGGTGTGCTGAGTAACTTTGGGTTCATAGAGCTTCAGGCGCCAATGTAGCGTGCATAGAGCCCGCGGGCCACGGCGGGGTCCCGCGTTCCCTTCACGATCACGCGGCCATCCGGAAATACCGTCAACTCGTAAGGGTCGACAGAGCACTTCAGCAGAAACTCATTGGCCAGCACGGGGCCGAACCGCTCGAGGCGGGCTTTCAGTTGCGCGAGGTCGAGCGCCCGCGACTCGGTTTGATGAATCTGCACGGAATTCCGGCCGCACATGCTGATGTGCGTTGCTCCGCCTTGTTCGAGATAGGCATATTCATGGGCCACGCAAACAGTGCACTGAGGATCCCGGGGAGCCTTCACCTGTTGGAAGCGGTTGCTCCACAGGTCGTACGCGAGCAATGACTCGTGCAATTCCGATTCGCGGCCCAGCAGAATTTTGAGCGCTTCGGTGGATTGAATAGCGCCGGCCCAGGAGACGGCAGGGCCGATGACGCCGACGGTATCGCAGGTCTCGTGCATTCCGCGGGGAGATTTCGGGAAGATGCAGGCAAGGCACGCCGTGCGCCCAGGGAGAATCGTCATCGTAGCCGCATAACTTGCCACCACAGCCCCATAAATCCAGGGAATCCCCAGCTTCACCGCGGCGTCATTCAAGAGGTAGCGCGTTTCGAAATTGTCCGTCGCGTCCAAAACCACCTGAAAGCCTTCGATGAACTCCTCGATGTTGCTGCTGTCCGCGTCGGCCACGATTCCTTCCACTCGCGCGTCGGAATTGATTTGGCGGAGCTTCCGTTCCGCGGCGACCGCCTTGGGCAAGCTTGCTTTCGCATCGCCCTCGTCAAATAGCATTTGGCGCTGGAGGTTCGATTCCTCCACGAAATCCCGATCCACAATGCGCAGGGTCCCCACGCCCGCGCGAACCAGAGCATTGGCCTGCGCCGTCCCGAGTGCCCCGCAGCCGAGAATCACCACTTTCGCGCGCAGCAGCTTCTCCTGCCCCTCTGCCCCGATAGGCGAAAAGAGAATCTGCCGCGAATATTTTTCCGAGTTCATGAAGGCATATCCATTGCTAATGAAATGGGTCGCTGCCCTGCAAACGGACGAGGAGTTCGCACTCCATCTTCACGATTATACTCTCCCGGCAGGCATGCTGCGCGGGGCGGCTTATCCGGGCTGCGGAATACCCCGTCGACACTCCTCCGGCTTGCGAAAGAATTTCCCCTTGTGCGGGGCTGCGAGAGTAGGTAGCATAGACTATATGTCCCTTTACGTCGTCTTAAACCTTGAGGATAAATACCAGAGCACGGGCCGAGGGGCGGCTGATTCCACCGTCAAGGCGCTACAGAAGCGCTACGAGCAGGACAAGCAACGACATGGCTTGGTCAAGCTCTTTATCGGCAAAAACTCGTTGATTGAGCACCGCTGTGTGGAACTTAACGGAGCAACGATCGGATTCACCACCAGTAACGCGCGGATTATGCAGATTGCTGCCGATTGCGCTCAAGCGGAGAAGATTTACGTGGTGGCCCATGGCGATCCTCGCACCACGGATGTCTGCTACACCAACGACCCTAATGGCGTTGGAGTGGTTCGCCTCGCCGACTATACGGGTTTGGCCACCTTTGTGAAGTCGGTTGTCCCCGCCCGAAAAACCGTGATCCGGATGGCTCTCGTGATGTGCTACGGCGCGCGCTGCACCCGCTATCAGCGGGCGCAAGTCGACCACATGGGCATGATTCCCGCCAACGACATCAAGACCAGCTTCGCCTACAAATTGTTCAAAGATCTCGCGCAGGTGCGCAGCCTGAAAATGACGGCGGTGACCGGCAAGATCCAGCACGACTCCACCAGCGGCCGTGCCTTGGTTGAACACGAGGACATGATCGACGAGAATATGGAATTCGCCGAGGCGGCGAAGGCCCAGACCGTCAGCAAAGGCCCCTTGAACCAGCAATATAGCCAGTTGACGTCCTCTGGCACCTCCGTTTCAACTATTAATACGGAAGTCGCGAAATATCGCGCCAATCCCACCCTGGCGGCTACCACGCCCTTGGAGCAGTATGCGAAGGACCTGGTGAACTGGGAGAATTCAGGCGGCACGGCGATGAAGGCCCGGGTGGCAAGCGCGCAGGCCGCCAAGGGGGCTGCGGTGGCCAACCTACGAGGCGCGAACCAAGACGAGAACATGCACAAGTACGGCAAGTTCATCTACACTTACAAGAACAATGTTCTCAAGATTGTATCCAAGTATGGAAAACTGAATGATCCAGTAATTGTGCCGATGACGGTGCTCTACCAGGGTCCACTGTTGTAACCACCGCTTCCCCTCTTTTGATTTTCCCACTAAGCCCTAGGTGGCCTGACTGTGCGGGGCAGATTCTTCAGTTTGCCGCCATCATTCAACCCGCTCGCAGGTACGAGAGGGTAACGCGGACGTTTCTTGAAAGTTCGCGGCTTTCCCTCGCCCAGAGGATATCTTATCTTCTGGCAAAAAGTGCCGATAGAAACTAGGTGGACTACCGCCCAATATTGCCCGATTCGCCTTCGGTTACATCCAGTCCAACTCGATTTATCGCTCGGCAGCCGATTTTTGATCGTCGCGAACAAGTCTACGGTTACGAACTCCTTTTCCGGTCGGGGCTGGAAAACCGCTACACTGCGAGCGACGGCGATGCCGCGGTCCGCGATGTGGTTGACAATTTTTTGAACGCCGGCGCGAAGACGCTTACCGCAGGTCGAAAAGCCTTCATCAACTGCACCCGCCAATTCCTCGTGAACGAGTATGCCACCCTCCTGCCTAAGGAGGAGACCATCATTGAGATTCTCGAAACGATTGAGCCGGATGCCGAAGTGGTCGCCGCGTGCCAAAGGTTGAAGGACCTGGGCTATATGATCGCTCTGGACGACTTTGTTTATGCCGAGAAATTTCAACCCTTTGTCGAATTGGCCGACATCATTAAGATCGATTTTAAGCTTTCGGCGCCGGGTGACAGAAAGAAGGTGGCGGCCAAATTCTCGCCGCTCAGGATTCGACTGCTGGCGGAGAAGGTGGAAACGCGCGCCGAACTCGCGGAAGCTCGTGACAGCGGTTACGATTACTTCCAGGGCTATTTCTTTTGCAAGCCACAGATCGTCGGCACCCGTCACATCCCGGCCTTCAAGCTTCACTACCTGCGGATCCTTCAGGCCATCTGCAAACCGGAATTGGACCGAAACGAAATTGCGGCACTGATTGATCAGGAAGTCTCGCTTTGCTACAAGCTCTTGCGTTTTGTGAACTCGCCCCTTTTTGGCTTTCGGCGTGATATCAACTCCACGCGGCACGCGTTGAATCTGCTGGGCGATCGAGCGCTCAAGAAATGGGCGTCGGTGGCCGCCGTTCTGGGAATGTGCGGCAGTGAGCCGAGCGAATTGGTCCTGACTTCGCTCACGCGGGGCCGGTGCTGCGAGCTGTTGGCGGCGAACTTGCGGACGCGGAAAGACGAGCAGAGCCTGTTCCTTTTGGGAGTTCTCTCGCTGATGGATGCAATGCTGGGCCGGCCATTGTCAGAAATTGTCGCGGAAATCGCTCTGCCTGACAGGGTTCGGGCCGCCCTCCTGGGAAGGTCCAACTTCTATCGGGAAATCCTCGATTTGGTCACCGCCTTCGAAGCGGGGAGATGGAGCGAGGTCAGCGAACGCGCGCTCCGCCTCCGGCAGGATGAGTCGCAACTCTCCGCTACTTACTTGGAAGCGGTGGATTGGGCGCAGAAAGTGTTCCATGCCTGAGCCTTCTGGGTGGAGTCGCACGACGGACCTCATGGTGTGCTTCCCCTAAGTGTTAGCGCCCCGGCATTGTTCTTCCAAGGCGCCCATTTCACCGAGAACATATGCAGGATTGTGCGATTGACTTTGCCGACAGCCGCAACCTAGACTCAACCCGTCACACGGTACAACCATTCCATACATGCGGGTGAAATCATCATGCGACAAACGGCGAGGAGAAACTTCCTGAAAGGGTTCGCCGCCCTGGTTCCCGCCTCAGCGGTTCTCTCTGGCTATCGGGCCATGGCTGCGCCCCTGCTCAAAAAGGTCAAGATCACCGATTTGCAAACCATGTTCGTCCAGGCAAACACCGAAACAAACCTGGTAAAAATCGAAACGGACAGCGGCCTTACCGGGATCGGCGAAGCTTACTGGGGGCGCGGGGTTAAGGACGTGATCTTGGGTTACCTACGCAAAATCGTGGTGGGCCGCGACCCTCTCGACATCGAACCCCTCTACACCGAGATGATTCGTTCCACCGGCGGGGCAGGTTCACAGGCGGGAGTCACGGTGACCGCAATCAGCGGCGTGGAAATCGCCCTGTGGGACCTGGCGGGCAAGATTCTCGGGGTCCCGGTGTGCAAGTTGCTCGGCGGCCAGTACCGCGACGGAGTTCGCGCCTATTGGACGACCGGGCCCAAGGATATGCTCGATCCAGCCTCCTGCCGCGAGTTTGCGGCGGCCATCAAGGGCCACCCATTCGGGATCACGGCCATCAAGTCGGATGCGGATGCCTTCCCCAAAAAATATGACCCCGAGAGCCGCGAACCCGGCCACGATCCGGTCACCGGTCACCTGACTCCCAAGGACATCTCGCGAATTGGAAAAGGTTTTGGCCAATTGCGCGAGGCGGTGGGAGAGGATATCGACATCGCCGTGCATTGCCACTGGGAGTTCGATTGGATCGATGCGCTGCAACTGGCGCGGATCGTCGCGCCGATCAATCCCATGTGGCTGGAAGATCCCATGCCGCCGTTTTATTCGGAATCCTGGAGCAAGCTGACCGCAGAATCGCCGGTGCCGATCCTGACCGGAGAAAACCTTTACCAGCGCCGGGGCTTCATGCCCTTCATCCTGAATCAGGGCTGCCACTTGGTACAGATCGATATCCCCAAGGCAGGCGGGCTGCTGGAGTCGAAGAAGATTGCCGATCTGGCGGAACTGTTTGAAATTCCAGTCTGCGCCCACCTCGCTTCCACCCCCGTAGGGGCGCTGGCCTCTGCCCACTGCGCCGCGGCGATCCGGGACTTTCGCGCCCAGGAATTCTCGCCCGGCCGAATGCTTCCTGAAGACTGGCAAAAATTTATCATCTACGACGGCCCGGTGATCAAAGACGGAAAGTACCGGGTTTCCGACAAGCCGGGCCTCGGTTTGGAACTCAACGAAGACTTCGTCCGCGGGCGCTTGATGCCGGGTGAGGCGTGGTGGGGATGAAAGGTGAGCATTGGTGGGCCTGGGTAGAGTTGAACTACCGACCTCACCCTTATCAGGGGTGCGCTCTAGCCACCTGAGCTACAGGCCCGTACCTCTTTCCGCCGGGAGCACGCCAGGAGGCTTGCATCACCTGCGTAAGAGAATTACCAGTATAGGCAGACCCATAAATTCGCGCAAGAGGAAAGCTCGCACCAACCGTCGTTAGCTGTCGGTCATCAGTTCTCAATAAAGCCACAACTTGGTACGGAGCCTTTTACTTACGACTGGAAACTGATGACCGATCACTCTTGCCTGCCGCCGTGGTCTTTTGGCGGGCTCTGTGGTACAAAAGAAGTAGAGGGCAAGTGCGGGCTTTGCCGTTTTGGTTTTGACATGAAGGGCTTTTCCACACCAAGGGGTTCGACGCATGGCGAATGTTCGCAAAGATGTTCTTCCCAACGGGCTCACAATTCTCACTGAGTCCATGTCATCTGTCCGCTCCGTCTCCGTAGGTATTTGGCTGCGCACCGGCGCGCGCCAGGAGCGCATCGAGGATAACGGTATCTCACACTTTATCGAGCACATGCTCTTTAAAGGAACCAAGAACCGCAGCGCGGAAGAGATTGCCCGCGCGGCGGACTCGATTGGCGGCCACCTGGATGCTTTCACCGGGAAGGAGACCACCAACTATTCGATCAAGGTCCTGGACGAGCACCTGCCCCGGGCTTTCAGCATTCTCGCCGACCTGGTTAAGAACCCGCTATTCGAACCCGCGCATATTACCAACGAAAGCCGCGTCATTCAGGAAGAAATTAAGATGGTGGAGGACACTCCGGATGACCTCGTGCACGAGATTTTCACTCAAACCTATTGGCGCGGGCACGCGCTCGGGCGGCCGATCTTGGGGACGCGCCGCAGCGTGCGCAGTTTCGATCGCCAAAGGCTGCTTCGCTACTTCCGCCGGCACTATGCGCCGAATAATCTGCTGATCGCCGCCGCCGGGCATTTTCGGCACTCCCAGATCGTGGACCTGGTCAGGCAAGAGTTCGGCGATCTGCCCGCGGGACCTGCCCTGCGAAGCGGCCCCGTTCCGACCCCCCATCCCCACCTTCAGGTGCGCCATAAAAAGGACTTGGAGCAGGTCCATCTTTGCGTCGGCGCGCCCTCTTATCCGCAACCCCATAAGAACCGGTTTCCGGCGTACATCCTCAATTCGGTTCTGGGAGGTGGAATGAGTTCGCGGTTGTTCCAAAATATCCGCGAAAAGCGCGGCCTGGCGTACGCGGTGTTTTCCAGTCTCAGCAGCTTTCACGATGCGGGTTGCCTGAGCGTCTATGCCGGCACGGCCGGGGACAAGGCGCGACAGGTTATCGAATTGGTGCTCGCGGAGTTTTGTGAGTTGAAAGCGAAACCGATCGGTCACGAAGAATTACAGCGCGCCAAGGATTACTTGAAGGGAAGCCTGCTGCTTAGTCTTGAGTCCTCTCCCAGTCGCATGGGAAACGTGGCGCGGCAGGAAATGTACTTTGGCCGTTACATCTCGATGGATGAGATCGCCCGGAGCGTTGACGCCGTCACCTCCGATCAAGTGCAGGCGGTCGCGCAAGAGTTCTTGCGTCCCGAAAGTTTGGCTGTCACCATTCTGGGCCCCGTCAATGGCTTCAAGCTCTCCCGCGCTGATCTCGGCTGCTGAACCACCAAATTGCCCCCTCCTTACAGGATTGCTCTCGCGATTTTGCCGGAATATAATTGGTCCTGCCGCGGTTGCTACGGGGCATATTTCACAGTGCCCCAATTCAATTTGAGGTGAGCCCATGCGCAGTAAACTTCTGCTGCTTGCTATCCTGGGGCTGCCGTCGATTCTGTGCGGCCAAACCCCCAGGGAGATCCCCCCGCAAGGCGTCGCCCGGATCGTCAAAGAAGTCCGGCACGAACTCCTCATGCTCCCCTACCTGGGAGTCTTCGATGACATCAAGTTCTCCGTGAATGGCTACAACGTGACTCTGGCGGGTAAGGTTACCAACCCTACTCTCAAACATGATGCCGAGAATGTGGTGAAACACATCGAGGGAGTAGAAAAGGTTGATAATCAGATCGAGGTGCTCCCGACCTCCACTATGGACGATGGGCTGCGCCTTCGACTCTACCGGGCTATTTACGGATTCCCGGCGCTGGAGAAATACGCCATGCCGGTTATCAAGCCGATTCGGATTATCGTCAAAAGCGGGAACTGCACGCTGGAAGGTGTGGTAGATAACCAGGCCGACAAGGATATGGCAGGTCTTCGCGCCAACACCGTGTCCGGCATTTTTTCCGTGACCAATAATCTGGTGGTCGTCAAAGAGAAATAGACGCTTGGCGGGCAGACGTCGAACCCCTGGCGGATTTCCGGGCGGCGGGTTTTGCTTTTCCGATTTTTCGCGATCCGTCCTATAATCGGTCTTAACTCTTAGGGGCGGGAATCGAAATATGAGGCAAGGCAGGGCGGCAGCGGGGTGCGGGGAATTACGCAAGGTCACGGGTGTGTCGATCTTCACTCGCAACCTTGCCGTTCGACTTTGCAATTCCCTGCTTGTCACTCGTCACTTGTCACTCGTCACTTCCTGTGTCACTTCCGGACTCCAGGAGGCCGCGTGAGCCTGCGCGTCTGCGTCCTGGGGAGCGGCAGCAAGGGCAATTCGACGCTGGTGGCAACGGAGAAGACGCGACTGTTGGTTGACGCCGGCCTGAACCGCCGCGAGACCTACGCGCGTCTTACAACCGTTGGCGAGCGCACCGACGGGTTTGATGCCATCCTTGTTTCTCACGAACACGTTGACCACATCAATGGCTTGAGGCTGCTGGGAATCGATTGGAAGGCGCCGATTTTTATTACTCGCCTCACGCATGAAGTGATTTCGTGGGATCCCCAGCTTTGCGCCTTCGAGCTTTTCACCGCCGGGCAGAAGTTCATTGTTGGCGACATCGAAGTCACGCCGTTTTCCATCCCGCATGACGCGACGGACCCGGTAGCGTTTACCCTCGAATCGGACGGCATTAAGATTGGAGTGGTGACCGACTTGGGGTATGTACACGAAGTTGTTAAGCAGAGAGTGAAAGGCTGTCACTGTCTCATCTTCGAGTCAAACCACGATTTGGACATGCTCAAAGTCGGCCCGTATCCGTGGCACGTTAAGCAGCGGGTGATGGGGCGCCAGGGCCACCTCTCGAACCTGGCGACGGCGGGGTTTCTCACAGAAGACTTCGACGGCGCCGCCCAGGTGCTGGTGCTTGCCCACCTGAGCGAAACGAATAATCACCCGGAGATCGCCCGCCTCACGGCCGAACAGGCCCTGGAGCAGCGCACCTGCGGCGAGCATACCGCCTTACATGTTGCCAGCCAGACCGCGCCTACCCAGGTCTTTCAATTTGGATAACGCTCCTTCCTTTCCAGAAGCTTATGCATTTCTTGATGTTCTGTATTAGCAGGTACGGGTTTACGCTTGAATTTGCGCGCAGAATCCATACAGTATAGCCGGTGGGTTTTTCGATTCCTGCGTAATCTGAGTAATCTGTGGATGATTTATGATTACCCGCTACACGCGCCCGGAAATGGGCCGCATTTGGACCGACGAAAACAAGTTCCAGAAATGGTTGGACGTGGAAATCGCCACGGCGGAGGTCGAGGCCGAAGCCGGGTTGATCCCCAAGAGCGCCGCGCGCGCCATCCGCAAGAAGGCGTGGTTTGAAGTCGAGCGCATTCTCGAGATTGAGCGCCAGGTGAAGCACGATGTCATTGCCTTCACGACGAATGTGGCGGAGCACGTGGGCCGCGAGGGACGTTATCTGCACTACGGCCTGACTTCGAACGACGTTGTCGACACGGCGCAAGCGTTGCTGGTGCGGGAAGCCTCGTCTCTGTTACTTGCCGGGCTGAACCACCTGGGCGAGGTTCTGAAGCAACGGGCTTTGGAGTTTCAACATACGCCCATGATCGGCCGGACCCACGGCATTCATGCCGAGCCCATCACTTTTGGCTGCAAGCTCGCACTCTGGTACGCCGAGAACCAGCGCAATACGGAGAGGCTGGCGTACGCCGCCGGGCAGATGCGCGTGGGTAAAATTTCAGGCGCGGTGGGCACCTACACTCATCTCCCCCCCGCAATTGAGCGGGGAATCTGTGAGCGCCTGGGCCTGGAGCCCGCGCCGGTGTCGTCGCAGGTCATCCAGCGCGACCGCCACGCTTTTTACCTCTCGACGCTGGCGGTGGCGGCGGCTTCGCTCGAAAAAATTGCGTTGGAGGTTCGCGGTTTGCAGCGCACCGAGGTGCGCGAAGTGGAGGAGTACTTTTCGCCGGAACAAAAAGGCTCCTCGGCCATGCCGCACAAACGCAATCCCATTACCGCCGAACAGATTTGCGGCTTGGCGCGTGTGGTGCGCGCGAATGCGCACGCGGCGCTTGAGAATGTTGCGCTCTGGCACGAGCGCGATATCTCCCACTCTTCCGTCGAGCGCGTGATTCTTGCCGATTCCACCATTCTTCTCGATTATCTCCTTGCCAAGACCGCGAACCTTGTGGAAAACATGTTTGTTTATCCGGATCGCATGCGGGAGAATCTGGACCTGTTAAAGGGTTTGATTTTCTCCGGGCAGTTATTATTGGATTTGGTGGAAAAGGGAGCGCGGCGCGAAGAAGCCTACCGTTGGGTGCAGCGGAATGCCATGCAAGTGTGGGATACGCGCGAGGACTATCGCACCCTCGTGGAGCGCGATGACGACATCCGCCAGTACCTCAAGCCCAGTGAAATTGCCGAGGTTTTCAACGTGGAGCGCTACCTGACCCACGTGGACGAGATTTTTGCGCGCGTTTTCGGGAAGTGAAGGATCTTCCCTGCCGCGGACCATGCCGCGCGCTCCTATTCGCGATTCTTCAATCGCCACTTCATATCAAGGAGGGACGCATGATGAAGGGATTGATCTGGTCCTTATCGATTTTACTTCTGTTCGGTGGTTCGGGGCTGAATGCACAAGAGGCGCAGTCTACGTATAACGGCCTGGGCCAGGGAATGGGCAACCTCTCGCGGCTTTCACATGCCAAGACGCGATCCATCAGCGCGGAGAACATGACGGGGGAAAAAGGCAAGGGAGGGATGGCGACCGAGGGATTGGGGGCCAACGCCGCGCGCGAACTCGGCCAGACCTGGAAGATCTCGCCCGCCGTCAAGATCGAGCCCAAGCAGGTTTACACCATCGCCGAGGTCCAAGGGCCCGGCGCCATTCAGCACATTTGGATGACCCCCACAGGAAGCTGGCGTTTCTCCATCCTGCGGATCTATTGGGATGGCGAGCGTGACCCCTCCGTGGAGGTCCCGGCTGGGGATTTCTTCGCCGCAGGTTGGGGAAGATACGGCCAGATTTCCTCCCTGGCGGTGTGCGTGAACCCCAATAGCGGCCTCAATTCGTATTGGCAGATGCCCTTTCGGAAGTCGGCCAGAATTACGATGGAGAACATCGACACCGAGCCCATGACGCTGTTCTATCAGGTGGATTACACGCTCACGGAAGTCCCAAACGACATGGGCTACTTTCACGCCCAATTCCGGCGCTCCAACCCGCTGCCTTACAAAACCGATCACGTGATTCTGGACGGAGTAAAAGGCTGGGGGCAATACGTGGGAACGTACTTGGCGTACGGGACCCATAGTACCGGATGGTGGGGGGAAGGTGAAGTGAAGTTCTTTATCGACGGCGACACGAAATTTCCCACCATTTGCGGCACCGGAACAGAAGACTATTTTTGCGGTTCGTACGATTTTGAAAGCGGGCCGGCGAATGCTCGTCACTACACGGAGTTCACGACTCCTTACACGGGACTCTCGCTGGTGATTCGCCCCGACGGTCTTTACGATTCCCAACAGCGCTTCAGCCTCTACCGCTGGCACATCATGGATCCCGTTCGCTTTGAGCAGGATTTAAGAGTGACCATCCAGGCGCTGGGTTGGCGGTCAGGCGGGCGGTATCTTCCACTGCAAGACGATATCTCTTCGACGGCCTTCTGGTACCAGACGGAGCCGCATGCGCCGTTTCCGAAGTTTCCGGACAAAGACGCGTTGGAGCTGAAATAACCGCGAACGCAAATTGCGGATGATGTGGAGTAGTACGGCAGGCATGGACCTTTGCGTGGGGAATGTGGACGCGGGGGCCTAATGGGGAAGCGACTTTTCTGTGCCGAAGCACAACCTGTGCGGCTGGGTTTTCATCGCCCAATACCCAACTCTTTGGTGGAGGCTCACCCGCGTCCAAGTGAATCTTACGCCCTAGGATTTCTCAAAATCAAGCCCTACTCTTAGGCATTGGCCAGTGGGGACACGCGCCCTGCCCCGGGCAGACGCCGACTGCCCTACAAACGATTCATCACGCTGGCAAGATAGCCCGCCCCGAATCCATTATCGATATTGACCACGCAGACGTTGGGTGAGCAACTGTTGAGCATGCCGAGAAGCGCGGCGAGGCCGCGGAAGCTGGCGCCATACCCAACGCTGGAAGGCACCGCGATCACCGGCACGCCGACCATGCCGGCCACCACGCTGGGAAGCGCCCCTTCCATGCCTGCCACGCAAATGATAATGTGCGCTTCACGCAAGTGATGGCTCTCGCCCAGCAGGCGGTGAATTCCTGCCACCCCAACGTCATAAAGCGAATCGATGCGATTCCCCATGATCTCCGCCGTCACCAGCGCTTCTTCCGCCACCGGGATGTCCGACGTGCCTGCGCACACCACCAGGACCTTGCCTTTGCCGCGAATCTTCCGTTCGCGCCGAATGCTGATCGCGCCGGATAGCGCGTGGAACTCCACCTTCAGATCGAGCGGACGAAGCAGCTCGTATAAACTGCGATCACCGCGCGTCACCAGGATGTTGTGCTGGTTGCGCAGCATGTGGCGCACGATGCCTTCCACCTGCGAAGGGTCCTTACCCCGCGCGAACACCACCTCCGGAAATCCTTGCCGCAACGAACGGTGATGATCGATTTTGGCATAACCCAGATCTTCGTAAGGAAGCGTGCGCAGGCGCTCTACGGCGTCTTCCACGGAAAGCTTCCCTCGCCGTACTTGCTTTAACATGCCGGTGATTTCTTCGGGACTCAAGGTGTTCCTCCATCAAAGTGACGCAGTTGACGCGAAGCGCGGGGCGGTTCAAGCAGCCCTTGCGAATCGTTGCGCTGAGCGTTGACTGCTGGTTCTTTCCCAGGTTTTCAGTATACCAGTCCCCACTTCGATTCTCACTTCCTTGACGGGATAGGAGATAGCGCGATTTGAAAGTGCACCCCCCTTTTTGCACAATTGTGGTGCACACTCTCTGTAGCAGCGCGTCTGTGTCTTTGCCTGTCCATGCGAGGGCGAATCGGGGGCGGCGCAGGCTCGGCTACCGCGCGCGAATCGGGGGCGTGATTCGAGGGACGCTGCTGGATTTCGCGAGCACATGCAGGGGCTGCGAATTTGGGTCCTCAGAGCGGCCACAGTTTGTCGGCGGTAACAAATAGGAGATAGGGCGGCCTGAAAGTGCACCCCCCTCTTTGCACAAAGTTGGTGCAATTTTGATAGGCGAGCGCGTGTGCGGCCTGGATTGGCTGTTTGGGCGAACGCGATGCAAAAGTGTACCCCCTGCGCTCTACGCTCGCAGTGGCCTGCCTTGTGCGTCGTGTCATCGCGAATAAGACACGAATTGTGCGCGCGGCGCGAATCCACAAGAGGTGGTTTTTTTCGGCCCGGTCTTCCCGCACGCGGTGGTAATATCCTGGCGGCCATGCCTCGTCGAGAATTGAGAAGTTACGGAGGGCCAATCACCAGCCGAATCTTCTAGATTTTGAAAATGTGGGGAAAGGGGCTCCTATGAATGATCGGACCACCACCGCAGGGAAAGATGTTGGCAGGTTAACCAGATTAGTTCTGGTTATCTTTATGCTGTCCGGCTTCCTTCTGATGGTTATTTCATTATTGCTGCTCTACTACCATATTTGGGAATACGGGAGAGAACTTTTCAAGGAACTCGGGGTCGTTTTGCTTGCAGTTTCTAGTGTCTCGTTGATCTATGAGTTCTTGCTCGCAGAAAAGCACTTTGAAAAGTTTCAAGCATTGCTCCGTACTGAAATCGAACGTACTGATACAAATGCAGCGACTTGCGCGCGTTTGGGCATAACTCGAATCTTTTTGACTCGCGACGAGCTTGAGAGAGTACTGCCACTGGCTGATACCTTGTCAAAGGTAAACCTGGATTCCAAAGTTCATATTGTGGCCGTCTCCCTGTTTCACATAATGAACAAGGCGCATCTGCTCCAAAAGGCTCTTATGACTGGTGCCCAAGTCAGCCTTTGCATGGTGGGGCCGGATGGAGCCCCCAATGTTGTTCGAAGGCTGCCTGATCTGGAAGTCTCGGACATACAGTCAGCAGTGAATACTTTCAAGAAGCAGTTTGCGGAGTGGGTCAAAGTAAATAAACCAGCCGGCCGATTGGAGCTTCGGTATCATGATATGCCGCTGCTGCAAAGTTTCGCCGTTTTTTCGATCCCAAATCAAAAAGTAGGTGTATGGGACCTAAGTTTTGGCCGCGATACCAAAGACAAACGCATCTTCCTCGTCGATCCGACGATGGGGCTTGGAGCTGATCTTGCCAAGCGGTTTGACGTCGTTTGGAAAAGTGCAACCTGTGTTTTCCTGTATGAGGATGGGTCTCTGAAAACCGATGCGCTCTAGCAAAGAATCCATGCGGTCCGCTTCACGCCTCCGCCGAAACCCCCACCAGTTTTGCAAGGGCCTGCCAATGCCGCGGGTGTGTTCGCCGCCCACACGAGAAAAGTAGAAACTCAGCAACCTAACTGCTTTAGGAACCACAAATCGCATTCGAGACTATGGATGGCTGGATGGTAAAATATCGATCAGCCGGAGAGACGGTCACAAATGGCGCGTTCCAGTAAGCCTCAGCCTAGCCGAGCCTGCGCAGCCCTCCCCGATTCGCCCTCGCACGGCCAGCCCAAGACCTATGCGCATTCGAAGCGCGAAATTGCACCAAAACTGTGCAAGGAGGGGGGTGCACTTTCAGATCGCGCTATCTCCTATCCCCCTGCGATTCAGACAGTAAGAAACCAGGCTGGGCGGCCGACCAGCGCTCGGTCTGTCAACAGGTCTATCCGATCCGCCCGCACGGCTCTTGACGGCCTTTCCGACGGCCAGTTGTCCAC
>JBEKLF010000028.1:0-50294 GCA_050010335.1 Terriglobia bacterium | reverse complement strand
CATCCACACCAACGCTTGCACAAACTCGTGCGGCTGATACCCGCGCCCCGACTTCGGACCTTCCAGCGCTCGGTCCACTTCCTCCCACAACCCCACCGCTCGCGCCAACTCCTCCAACACCATCAGCCCGCCTAGACTGGTCAACCGCTCCGAACTTCTCTCGAGCTTGATAGGCAGAATCAACTGCGCTAGGCTTGCTTCCATCGTTCACCCTCCGGGTGTGGGTCTAGATTTCTTCGCAAAATCTCTATAACACACATCCCGTGAGGGTGAACGTCTTTTCTGCGGTCTTCCGCTCGTTTCAATCGCGATTCTTGGGCCCGACGGCCCAACCCTCTCACCTTCCCCGCTTGCGCACCTCCCTCCCTTGATCCCTTCTCCCACCGTCCCCTGCTTGCTAAAGGACCGCAAGCAACAGCCATTCCGCACACGCGCGGTATGGCCCCGCCCCTCGAAAGAACAAGGTATAGGCACCCCCATTGCGTACATAAGTCGCTTTGACATCCGCAGGGTAGAAATCCATTGTCAACACTATGGGCGGCCTGCCGCGGCGTGCCATCTATCTTCACCCACTGCCCCATTACCTCCGTATCCCGGACTTAGCGGACCGGAGTTTGCTCTTGCACAATAAAGGGTACCGAATGGCGCATCCAAAGTGGGATACCCGGTCCCTGATGGTACTTGGGTACTATTGTTTGGACACGCCGACCACCCCACAATGCAGTGGCGGAGTATGTGGGGCTGTGGGTCCCGGTGGAGACTTGGGTGCAACGATTCGGTCGAGTTCGGGAAACACGTCGACAAACCGAGACTGAAACTCTTGGCCGGGAGGCTGGCCTTACCATGAAGCGATGCGCAGCCACAGGGTTCTCCCTCCTCGAACTCCTGGTGGTGGTTACCATAGGAAGTATCGTGACGGTAATGGCTCTCCCCATGACCATCAACGCCACGAAAAGCTACCGGCTGAGTGCCGCCGTGTCCTCAGCCGCGGGCGCTATTCAGTCGACCCGCTACCTGGCGATCATGCAAGGGTATCCTGGCACTACCGCTGCCCCCTATGCGTATGAGATCATCTTTACTCCCGCGACGAATTCGTATCAGGTCTATAACATGGTTCCCCCGGCGACGACTTTCTCTGCCGTCGGCACGGCGGTTCCCATTTCCGGGCCGGATGTCGTGACCATCGGCCGGACAGCCACTTTTGAGTTCGGCGCCAACGGTACGGTCTACGATCCCTCCGGCCTTATGACTCTCCAGATTACCAATTCAATTGGGGGGTCAAATACCATTAATTTGACGAGTGTGGGAAATGTCACCGTTACATCGCCCTAACAACGCGGATGTGCCAGCAGGCTTTTCGCTGATGGAAGTCATGATAGCGCTGGTGGTTCTTACCATCGGCCTGATGTCCATCGCGCTGCTGATGACAAATGTTTATAAGAGCACCGTGCGCTCCCGTTATATGTCGTTGGCGGCGACCTTTGCTTCCGAGAAACTCGAGGATCTGAACAGTTACTCCCTCTCGGACCCCCGAGCCCACCTGGCGGGGGGCAGTATAGCCTGGTCCCTGAATGCGACAGGGCAGATCGTGCCGACCAATGTCGGGCCCGTGAGTGCAACCGTGAGCGGCAATACCTTTTCCGTCGACTACTACGACACGGTGACCTTGAATAATTCCACCGGCGCCATGAATGAAACCTACGAAATCCTGAGTGGTGCAACCGTTAAGTACGTAACCCAGAGCTTTACCGCCGATGGCATCTGGCATTGGGACAGCACTGACGGCTATCCCAGTGTCCCTACTACCACGGTGCCCACGGGCATAACGTTCAATCGGCAGTGGCAGATTGAAGCGAATACGCCGGTCACGGGCCTCACTCGAATCACGGTCTTGGTCTTGCTTATGGATAATACCGTTCAGCCCCCCGTCACTTTCCAAATGACTACGGTGCGACCATGACCGGAAAAAGCGTTCATTCTCGAGGTACTTTACGACTTGCTGCCGCTCGCGGTTTTTCGCTCGTCGAAATGCTGGTAGCCATTGCGGTTTTTCTGATCATCAGTTCCGCCGCCTTCACGCTTTTCAACAACCAGCAACAACTCCTGAGCCAGCAACAAGGGCTGGCGGGATTGAACATCGGTGTGCGCAATGCCCTAACGCAAATCCAGATGGATGCGGTTAATGGCGCGAATGGATTGGTCCTGGGCGCCTACGCTCCGGCATGGCCAGTAGGCGCTAAGATTGTCAATCAAACTCCCTCCACCGCTTGCAATACCGGAGCTCCGAATTTCCAATACGGCACCACCTGCTTTGATTCACTCATCATTATTCTGGCGGACCGCCTCACCCCCACCTGCAACCTTGCCGCAAACCTCAACACCTCAACGAGCACGACGGTCAATGTGGTCCCCACCACGGGTACCGCCGCCCAATATGCCGGCAACTTTCATACGGGGGACGAACTGATGGTGGTCAGTGGAGCTGGCGTACCCTTTACAACGATAACTTTGACCGCCAATGGCACAGCCTCCGGCTCGAATATCGCGCTCAGTTATACGTCGACCAGTACCGCAGGGATTAACCCGAAGGACGCTCCGTGCCCCCCCGCTGGAACCGGGCTCTGTCTAACGACTGATGCCCTCCCGGCTTACCTGGGGGTGAACTACTATCAAAGCAGCCCCACCACCGACTGGATCATCCGCTTGGCCCCTATCACTTACTACGTGGACACAACCAATGCCAACGATCCCAAGCTGATGCGCCAAGTTTCCGGCGGAGCCGCTACTCAGGTAATGGACCAGATCGTGAGCTTTAAGGTGGGGGCGGCCTTGGTGAACGACACTACCGGCAATTATTACTACAAAGCCTCCGCCGCCAACAATGCCAGCGGGGGCTACAACAGTGATTTCACGCTGGTTCGGTCCGTTCGCGTAAGCCTCCTGGCGCGTACACCACCGAACGCCACGCTTTCATACCGAAACCAATTCGATGGGGGGCCCTATCAAGTCTTGGGAGCGTCGGTGGTCGTAAACCCGAGGAACATGTCGATGAACGACCAATGAGGTGTGTTATGAGAAACCGTCTGAGTCGTACTTGCTCCTTTCTGAATGATCCCGATGTTGCGGTGACGCCATGTCCCAGCCAGGGAAGGTTTCAGGATCGCGGCGTTGCCCTGATCATCACCTTACTTCTGCTGTTTCTCCTGTCGGTGGTTGGTTTGGCGGCGGTGGTCTCCACCAGCTCTGATCTGATGATCAACGGCTATTACAAGAATTACCGGGGATCTTTCTACGCCGCCGATTCAGGGATGAATATGGCCCGGGAGGCAATCTACACTTATTTCAATACCCCTGCCAACGCCCCCGCCACGTGGCCCACCCTCCAATCCGTGGCCACTTCGGCCGGCAACAATTTGGCGACCAGTGCCGGTACCTATGTCACTGGCCTTTACGGCAGCAGCACTTCGCTGAACACCGGGACAGCCGCAAGTTCCGTGCCCGCGAGCTTCACGATCACTACCGCCACTATTACTCTGCCCAGCGCGCCCACGCCAACCGGATCGGCTGGCAATTACACCAATTGGCAGTACGTATACAACTACACCTTGGAGTCACAGGGCACCTCCCGGGGTAGCGAGACGGCCCAAATCATCGAGACGGGCGCCATTACCGTGAATATTACCCAGGGATCGGGCACCTCGACCACGAACGCTAGCTTTGCCGCCTTTGGCGCCTTCATTGACAGCTTCTCCGCGTGTCAAGGCCCCTTGGTTCAGGGCTATCTGACGGGGCCCATGTATGCCATGGGACAATGGAACTTATCCACCGGCAGCAGCCCGGGCTATACCTTTACCGATCCGGTTTCCCAGACGGGTTCCCAGTTCAGCTATTATGATGGCAGCAATTGCGCGAACAGCTCCTCGGTCCCCTATACCTTTTCCGACAGGAACACGGTTAATCCGTCTTTCCAGTCCGGCTACAATCTCAACGTAACCCCCGTCACTCTGCCTGCAAATTCCTTCAGCCAACAGTGGGCCGTTCTGGACGGCAAGGGTTGCGGCGAAGGCACCAATGTTTGCGGCAATACCAGTTCTCCTGCGCCGCCCCAGCCGACCAATGCCCAGATGAATGCGATCTTGCAGGATGTCACTCAAACGCCCTACCCCGCTGGCGGCGCCACCTCGGGTGTTTATCTTCCCTATACCTGCACCGCAGGAGTTTGCTCCCTCAATAGCAATGCAGGGGGAGTCTACGTGGAGGGTAGCAGTTCGGTCGCCACCGCCGTGACGATGTCCACGGCGAATGGCGCTGGCGGTTCCTCGAACCCCTCGGCACAGGTTTTCACAATTGCGCAGACATTCGGGTCAACGACGGGTTCGGCGGTGGTCACCCAGGTGGGCAGCACGAGCTGCTCGGGTGGCACCTGTACGGCTAATTTCCAGCAGCAAACGACCACGACGACCCCTACCACCTTCACCACGGTCACAGTTGACCCGGCGTCTGGAACGAGCGGGACAACCACGGTGTCCGCCTATACCCAGAATGCCTACTCCACCGTAACCGCCACCGGCTCCAATACTTGTTCCTACTCTGGTAGTAATAGATGTACGCCGTCTGCGCCCAATCGGTTTAATGGGGGAAGCACGTCGAACTCCTCCGCCAATGGATCAACCACGAATTTGAGCCTGAGCGGGGTTCCGGAGGACCTGCTGACCTCGCCCGCGCAGGCCGCGACCATGATCTATGTGGACGACGATGTGACCATCACCGGCCCCTCTTCCGGAGCGGCCATTCAAAACAACAGCATGGTCAACTTGACAGCCAACGGGAACATAACCCAGACGGGTAATATCCTCTACGCGACGGAGCCGGTGACGACCAGCGCCAATCAAAAAATTACAGGGAGCAATCCGGCGTGCTGCAACGGCGATCCCGCGGATACGCTGATTCCGCAGAATGAGAACATGAACCAGGTTCTCGGGATTTTCACGGCCGCCGGGAACTTCATTCTTAGCCCCACCAGCGCTAACGGATCGAACATTGAGACGGACGCCAGCGTCGCCATGATTTCGCAAGCGGGCATAACCAATTCCAGCATCGGACACCTACAAACCGGCAATTCCGTGGGGACATGGACCAACATTGGCGGCCGCATGGAAAACAGGGCCGCCAGCGTTAGCATGAGCAGCTCGAATGTTTACTTTGACCGCCGGTTCCAGGCACGCACCAACTTCGCGCCGCCGTGGTTCCCCTCCACTTCGGTGTCTACCAACATGCTCACCAACACCATTACCGCCGCGTCGTCGGCGAACCCTCCCTCGCGCACTTCTTGGCAATACCAGGCGGGGCAGTAAGATCGATAATGGCTAGCCCGGCTGCAATCTCCGAGCAGCCGGGCGCAACCGTGTGCGCCATCATGTCATCCCCCCGTCCTTACATTTTTCAAATCTCAAATTTCGAATCACCCTGCCGTGCGATTCCCCAAGCCTGTGCGACATAAAGGTTAACGCTCCCCTGGGCGTAGCGCGGGCGTCCCGCCCGCTGGGGCGTGGGCATCCTGCCCGCGCACTCCTGGCGGGAGCGGGACGCTCCCGCGACAGCGGGCGGGACGCCCACGCTACGTTCGCTTTTTCAGTTTTGTGTCGGGCCCCATCCCCCAATAGTTGCGCATGTCACCCGCCGGCGTCGGGTATAATGCTCACCTCCGGCCCCGGCGCCTACCGTCTGATGAAATCGCCGGTCCCTTTGAAGGCGGGAAAAGGAGCGTCCATCGTGCGGATCAGAAAGGCTGTCATCACAGCAGCGGGAGGAAATCAGCGGGCGCTTCCGCTCCAGACTCTCATCCAGGATGGAGCGGAAAAATCCGTTCTGAACATCCTGATCGAACAGGCCCTCACCGGGAGTATTGGTGAAATCTGCGTGGTGGTGTGGCCCGGGGACGAGGCTCGCTACGCGCAAGCCGCGGGAAACCTCGCCGGCGCGGTGCGATTTGTCGCTCAGCAGCACCCGCCGCGGGGGTATGGCCATGCCATTTATTGTGCGCGGGAATTCGTGGGTCAGGAACCTTTCCTACACATGGTTGGCGATCACCTCTATGTGAGTGCCGCGAAGCAAGGCGTCGAGCGCCTGGTGGAATTGGCGGAAACCGAGTCGTGCTCGGCCTCCGGAGTCCAACCGACCCGCGAAAGTCTGCTATCGCGGTTTGGCGCCGTGGCGGGGCGCCGCATGTCCGGCCGGGCCGGGGTTTATCGCGTGGAGACGGTCATCGAGAAACCCACGCCCACCGAGGCCGAGCAGCGTCTGATGGTTCCGGGAATTCGCGCGGGTTACTACCTGTGTTTTTTTGGCATTCACGTTTTCACCCCCACCTTGATGGAACTCCTGGGCCGGATGCTCGCGAGTGACCCCCATCGCCCCCTCACGCTTTCCGCGGCGCTCGCCGCGCTCGCCCGGCAGGAACAGTACCTGGCGCTGGAAGACACGGGGCGGCGATATGATCTCGGCGCCCGTTACGGATTGCTCACCGCGCAATTGGCTCTGGCGCTGAACGGCCGCGACCGCGACGAGGTGCTTTCGCATTTGCTGGAACTCCTGGCGGAGCGAGAACTGGCAACCCCTGCGGGGGGAGGGGAGCCGCAGGGGCGTTAAAAAAATCTGGTCTCGGATTCACTTTTCTCTTGACAAGACAGAATTATTAGCCTACAATAGAGCGTTGTGTATGGAGGCAAGTCTGATAGTCAACGACGAAGGAGGCCGACAATCTGTACCAATAGCCGTGCGACTTTATGCCCGTTTGCGAAGATGTCCGCAAACCTGGGAACCCACTGATAATAAAGGACCTGAAAACCGGTTTTTCTCCTCCCAAACCTGACAACACACTGAAAATAAATCCACTTACAATGAATCCCAAAAAGCGGATACTGGGGTGAAAAATGTCCGACAGGGAGGGCGCCAAATTGTTGCTAGGGGACGGTTGAAGAAGCCCAGCATGGAGGAGTTTTCAGGTTAGCTCCAAGCATGATCTAAATGAGAGTGCCAGCAGGCGAAGCGGGCGGCATCGCACACCGCTTCAAAGTCGGGGCCACCTGGACCACGGCGATTCAGTAATGCGGCAAGGTGATGGGTTGCGAGTTCTGACACCAGTTCGTGAGTTGGTGAGACCACCTGAGGCAAACAGGACCCCTCAATGGACGGGCGCATGAATGGCAAACAACAGTTCAGAAGCGAGTATTGACTTCGTTTTCGAGTAGCTTGCGGATGTTCGGTTTCACGCTTCCCGGCGGGAGGGCCGGCAGCAGCGCCAGACCTTCCTCTGCTGTTGCGCGGCTCTTCTCCATCTGGCCGGAAGCCCGGTAGGCCCGGGCTAGGGTCAGCAACCTAGAGGGTGTCTTTCCATGGCTCATCGCCACCTCGCGCTCGGCGCATGAGGTGGCAAACTGAGGGTTTCTGAGGGAGGCCGGCTCTGCCGTCAAAAAGGCGTTGGCGGCCTGGTCGAGGACCATCGGGGAAACCTGATTCTTCTCGGCAACTTCCTTCAGGGCGGCGAGGCCCTTCCTCGATAACTCGTCTGAAGCTCCTGGGGTGTGCAGGATGGCGGTGACGACGCCGGTTCGCACCTGGATGCTGGCAAGGAATGCCTTCCAGACACCGTTGGCCGGATCCTGCGTCAGCAGCCGATCGAGATTGGCCGCGGACTGCACAAGACGCTTCTCCGCAAGGACCAGGTTCACGCGACGGTCGCCGGGCTCCGCCGCAACAATCGGATCCGCTGCATCCTCGCAGCTCTTTGCTTCATCGTCCAGCACGGTTACTACGTCGAATAGAGCCCGGGAATCTTTCGGGTCCTGGGCGGCAAGACGCTGGCTGATCACAAGGGCTTGCTCGAAGAGCGGGCCTGCCTGTGCATACTCTCCCAATCGCTCAAAGGCGTTTGCCTGCTTGCGCAGCAGCATGGCGCGCAGCCGTACGCCCGGTAGGCTGCCCTGTTCGGCCTTGGGCTGGGCATCGGCGCGCTGCAAGGCACCCTGAAACTCCTTGAGCGCCTCCGCTGGATCGGTCTCCATCTCCACGCTGCCGATCTTAAAGCCGTTGATCACGAGACCGCGCTTGGCGCGCAGGAAATTCGGATCGATGCTGAGGGCACGATCATCCAGCGCCAGAGACTGCCGATAGGCGGCGACAGCCCCGGCAGAATCCGCGAGACTGGCGGTGCCGTTTTGCCCCAGCTCGTCCCCAAGGGTGCCGTAGGCTGAAGAAACCTCGTAGATCAGCGCGGCAGAGGCATGAGGGTCCGCCACCAATGAGTCAAAGCTCTTCAGAGCTTCCCGCATGACGGGAATCGCCTCTGGCGTCTTGTCGATTTGCCACAGAATCTCACTGCGTGACTGTTGTACTAGGGCAAGCGCTCGGATCGCTCCGCGGTCCCTGGGGCGAGAGGCGGCGAGCGGCCCGGCGATGGCCAGAGCTTTGCCAAGGCTGACAAACGCCCCCGCAGGGTCGCCCAGATTCTGATCGTAAGCATTGCCTTGAATGTTCCCCAGCCGCGTATACGCATCCACCAAGTCGAGTTGAGTCTGTCGGTCGCCCTGTGCGTCTTTGGCCATGCGGTCCAGGTGTTCGAGCACGCGCGTGACCAGGAGGTTCTGTGCGCCAGTCGAGCCGGGAAGTTGTTTGATCGCCTCATCCAATTCGGAGAGCAGGCTATTGCTCAACTGGCGCAGATCGGCGGAGCGCGCCTCAGCCTTGCGCCGCTCCTCATTCGCCACTCTGGCCTGCCACAACACGCCGGCAACGCCCGCCATCAGAGAGGCGGCCAGCAGTGCCGCTGCCATCAGGCTGAACCAGCGGCGGCGGATGAACTTGCCGGCTCGATACCGAAGCGTGCCCCGGCGCGCCGCCACCGGCAGCCCGTCGAGATAGGCGCGAAGATCCGAGGCGAGTTGCTCGGCGGTGAGATAGCGAGCCTGCGGTTCCTTGCGCAAAGCCTTCAGCAGGATTGCTTCCAGATCGGCATCGAGCCGCCTGTTGGAGCCCACTGCTTGAGTCGGCCTGCGAGGAGGTTCCTGGCAGATTACCCGCACCATCTCCGCGGTAGTAAGTTCCTTGAGTTCATAGGGCAGCGTCCCCGTCAGCAGAAGATACAACAACACGCCAAGCGAGTAGGTGTCCGATGCCGTGGTGATGGGATTGCCTAACACCTGTTCCGGGCTCGCGTACTGCGGAGTAAACGACAGATACCCTTCGCGGGTAAGTTTGCTGTCGGGCCCGGCGTGTGACGGAGAGAGCAGTTTGGCCGTGCCAAAATCCAGCAACCGGGGAGTGCTGTCTTCAGCCACCAGGATGTTATCTGGCTTCAAGTCGCGGTGGACTACGAAGTTCTGATGGGCAAACTGGACGGCCTCGCAGACGCGCATGAACAGCATGAGGCGTTGGGGGATAGAAAGACGCTCTTCTTCACAGAAGCGATGGATGGGAACCCCATCTACATACTCCATCACCAGATACAAGTCGCCTTCGGCGGTGACGCCGCCATCGAGCAGGCGGGCTGTATACGGATGCTGTAGCTCGGCCAGAATCTGCCGTTCCTGGCGGAACCTTTCTCGAAACAGATCAGTTGCAAGGGGCAAGTCGATGAGTTTGATGGCGACTTTCTGCTCGAACTGCCCGTCGGCGCGGTGTGCTAGGTAGACGGCGCCCATCCCGCCACGTCCGAGCAGGCGGTCAAGCTCGTAGGGCCCCACTCGCTTGCGACCCGCTTGATTGTCCGGGCCAGCCTCCGGCCCCAACCGGCGGGATGCGTTCTGTTGCTCTTCCGCCTTGCAGGCCTCGAGCAGCGAGCGCACCTCGGCTGCGAGCTCATAGTCCTCATAGCACTGGGTCTCGATCAAATTCTCCCGCGTTTCATCGGGAGCTGCGAGAGCCTCGTGAAAGATCGCCTCAACCCGCAGAAATCTTTCCGTTGTTTGGTCCATCTGAGCGAAAACCCCGTCCGTGGCTTATGACCCTCATCTCAGACTGCGTGGACCGGAGCCAAATTGAATCACAGTTTCATTGTATCCTCGACCACGCAGGATAGATGCGCCGGTACAGCCCGCTTTTCATAAATCGCAGGGCGCGATCGATCGAGGACTCGGATAGCTACATCAGGCTGCATCCTCGACGACGCCTGGGTGGATGCGCCGGTACAGCCAGCTCTTGGTGAATTTCAGGTCGCGATCGACGGTGGACTTGGAGACCTGCATCAGGTCCGCTGTTTCTTCGGCTGTGCAACCAAGAAAGTAGCGCAATTCGACGAGTTGGACCTTGTATGGATCGAGCGCGCCCAGTTCGTCCAATGCGTGGTTGAGGTCCAGTAGTTCCGGGCTGCCGATATTCACCCACAAGAGGTCGTCGCTGAGAGGAACGCGATCATAGCCACCGCCCCGCATTTGGGTTTGGCATTCGCGCGCGTGGTCGATCAGGATCATGCGCAGTATCTTGGCGGCGAAGGTGTAGAAATGCTGACGGTCGTCCCATGCGGCCTTCTTCTGGTTCAGCAGCCGGAGATAAAGCTCGTGGACCAGGGCCGTCGCCTGAAGAACGTCCGGATTGCGCTCTCGGCGAATATAGGCCGCGGCAACTTCCCGCAGATGGGGATAGACAAGCGGCATCAGTTCATCGAAAGCTGACGAGTCGCCATCCCTCCACTTTGCCAGTAGCAAAGTGATTTCTCCCTTCGCTGGCTGCACAATCGCCTCCGTGCGCCCGGCGCGCATGAATCTCTTCCAGCGCCAGCCTACCACCTTTTCCTCTGTTTTCACAGACTTTGGATAGGCCTTTAGTACTAGCAATCCGCATCCGCAAGAACATTGAAGCATTTTTCCCCTGCTTTACGCTGTCTGAGTGAGGTGGCAAAGAGAAATCTGTCACTACGGAGGAGAAGGGAATTCTCAATAAAGTGGTCGATTACGCCCACACTCTGCTTCGTACTCATATTAATCCGACCGAGGTATCCTTGATGTCATACAAATCGAAGCAAAAGATAGATTTGATGGGAGCGGGCTCATTGATCCCAGGCCTGCGCGGAATAGCATGTATTCTGGTCATCAGCCTGGGCCTGCTGATAGTGATGGTGGGCTGTCATTCAACCCCAGCGGCGACCAACAATACGACTACCCCTGCCGCGGTAGCGATTACTATGGGAACGGCGCCCTCGTCCTTGACTGTAGGTCAGACCTACCAATTCTCCGCCACGGTTAGCAACACGACGAACACGGCAGTGACGTGGGCCGCGGGCGGCGTGACGGGCGGGAACGCGACGGTAGGCACGATATCGAGTTCGGGCCTATACACGGCGCCCACGATGATGCCGAGCCCGGCGAGCGTGTCCATCACGGCCACCAGCCAGGCGGACAGCACAAAGTCCGTTTCTGCCTCTGTGGCCATCAACATTTCGCTCGCCCTTAATTTGACGAGCACTTCCTTGCAGGTGACCGGCACGCAGCAGTTCACAGCGACGATTCTGGGCACCACCAATACCGACGTCACTTGGATCGTAAACGGCGTGGCGGGAGGCAATGCGACAGTGGGTACAATTTCGAGCGCGGGGCTCTACACCGCACCTGAGTATCCGACCAGCCCGAACACGGTGACCGTGACCGCAACCAGCGTCGCCGAGAGTTCTATGTCGGTTTCTTGTACGGTAACCTTGGCCGCCCCTCCTATCAGCGTTTCCGTGAACCCCACGGCTCTTGATCTCCAGGTGGGTCACTCCGTCCAGTTTAGCGACTTGGTTACGACCTCGACCGCCCTGCCGATCTCGACCGCGGTCACTTGGGGGGTGGGTTCTCCCGGGGGCGCAGGCAACGCCGTCGCCGGAACCATCACCTCGACCGGGGACTATACGGCTCCTACCCGCGTTCCCATCTCCAATCCCATCAAAGTTTATGTGGTGAGCCAAGAGGATCCGACCAAATCCGCCATTGCCTTGGTCACCGTCACCTCGGCGCCCGTGTTGTTGCAGATTTCCACCACAACCCTGGCCAATGGGGTGGCGAATACGCCCTACAGCGCCACGATTTCCGCTTTTGGCGGCGCCCAGCCCTACACCTGGAGCATCACCGGCTCGTTGCCAGCGGGGCTGACGTTAAACAGTTCTACCGGAGTAATTTCTGGTACGCCCACCACGGCGGGCACATCCTCCTTCACCATCAACGTGACGGATCAGACTTCGCCGACGCCCGAAACGGCGACTGCGAACCTGAGCATTACCATCATCCCCCCGCTGGGCATTACTACCACGGCGCTGCCGAGCGGCTCGGTGGGTGCAAGCTATACCGCCTCCCTTACTGAAACGGGCGGCGTGGCGCCTTACACGTGGAGCATCACCTCGGGATCGCTGCCGTCGGGGCTGACCTTGAACCCCACGACGGGCGCGATTACCGGCACCCCGGCGACCGGCACTGGGAGCACGACGGGGCAATCGTACCCGCTCACCTTGAAGGTGACGGACTCCGGCACGCCCCAGCAGACGCAGACCTTCTCGCCCACCATCACTATTTACAATGGGGTGGTGATCACCACGGCCGCGCCCATCAACACCGCCTTTGTAGGACAACTCTACACCTTTACGGTGCAGGCGGTGGGAGGCCTGGCGCCTTACACTTGGCTCTACACGAATCTGCCGTCGTGGTTGTCGGCGACCCCCTCGACGGGGCTCACTTCGGCCATATCGGGTACACCCACAGCGCCGGCGACCGCCGCTACCTTTACGGTGCAAATAACGGACGCTAACGGCGTGCATAATTCGGTGAATCTGAGCATTACGGTTAGCACAGTGATGAACTTCCCCACGCCGACGCTGCCCTCTGCGACGGTGAATCAGGCTTACACCACCACGCTCACCGCGACCGGCGGTACAGCGCCTTACACCTGGAGCTATACGGGTCTGCCGTCATGGTTGGCGGCGACGCCTTCGACAACGCTCAGTTCGACCCTCGCGGGCACACCTCCAACCGCAGGACCCTTTAGCTTCACCGTGAAGTTAGCGGATTCCAGCGTGCTGCCGCAGACTCAATCCTGGAGCCTGTCCTCCACGGTTTATGCCGGGCTGACCATTACCATCAATTCCTTGCCCTATGGGTTTCAAGGTACGCTCTACAGCCAGCAGCTCGGGGCGGCCGGTGGCAGCGGGAACTATTCTTGGAGCATCACGGCGGGCTCTCTGCCAACAGGGTTTCTACCACTGCCCACGTCGGGGCTGATTTCGGGGACACCTACCGCGACGGGAGCTTATAGCTTCACGGTGCAGGTGACGGATACAACCACCACGAAGACTGCGACGCAGCCCCTAAGCATTTTGATTACTACTGCGCTGGGCTTCACCACGGCGACGTTACCCGGTGGGGCGGTCAACACGGCTTACACCACCTCGCTCCCAACCCCCACGGGTGGGACGGCGCCCTTGACGTATAGTGTTGCCTCCGGATCCCTACCCCCAGGCTTGAATCTGAACGCCTCGACGGGGGCCATTACGGGTACACCTTCCGCGGGAGGAGCCTTTACCTTTAGCGTGAAGGTGACGGATTCAAGTGTGCCGCTACCGGCGCAAAGTCAGACACAGTCATTCAACATCTCGATTTTGGGTATCACCACCACGTCGTTGCCCAGCGGTGTGCTGAATCAAGTTTACAACACCAGCGGCTTCCAACTCTCGGCGGCGGGCGGCAGTGGGAACTATACATGGAGCCTCTCTTCGGGTTCTCTGCCGACTGGGTTTTCAGCACTGTCCGCGTCAGGGCTCGTTTCGGGTACTCCCACAGCAACCGGCACGTTTAGTTTCACTGTGCGGGTGACGGATACAACTACGACCCTGACGGCAACTCAGGCGCTCACCATTACGATCAATGCGACGGCGGCTTGCACGGATTCGGGGAGCGAGTCGCTCCTCAGCGGGCAATACGCCTTCATCCTGCGCGGATATTCTGAGGCGGGCTTCCTGGCTGCGGTTGGTTCCTTCACGGCCGATGGCACAGGCAAGATCACTGCGGGGATACTCGATAGCAATGGTACCGTCGTCCAGTCTGGCGCCACCATCGATCCTACTCAGAGCTTCTACTCGGTCGGTTCGAACCACCTTGGCTGCGCCACCATCGTAACGAGCTCTGGCACCTTCACCACCAAGCTCTCCGTTGGCGGTATCACCTCGGGTGTAGCGACAGCGGGCCGCCTGGTCGAGTGGGATGATGCCACCAACGTCAACTATCTCAGTGCGGTGGGTCAGATCCTGAAACAGACCGTTTCCACCAACGTGCCCAGCGGCACTTATGTGTATGAGTACACGGGCGTCTATGGAAGTTCAAATCAATACCGCACCGCTGTTGTAGGGATGATAACCACCAAGGCCGGCACCAGCGGCGGTACCATGACGAACGGCGAATATGACATCAACGTGGAGGGTGATATCAACAATGGCGGTGGTCTCTCCACGCCCTACTCGGGCATTACCGGAACCTACACCGCCCCCGACTCGACCACCGGCCGGTTTACCTCCGCGACAACGCTGAACAGCATAACCGCCAACCACGTGGCCTACCTGGTTTCGGGTTCGCAATTCCTGGAAATGTCGACGGATGCCCTAGCCAGCGACACTGCGATTCTGGCCGGGTTGGCGCAACTCCAGAGCGGATCCTTATCCTTAACCACTGGCAGCAATCTTGTCTATTATGCGACGGGGACGGAGAGCGCCGAACTTGGGATCATCAACGTTACCGGATCCACGGGCTATACGGCCAACTATTACGAGGATGTAGGTGGCTCGGCGGAGACTCCTCAAACTCCGTCATGTACCTACAGCATCGACGCCTATGGCCGGGTGGTAACCAGCGGCGCCACTTGTACAATGTATCTAACTACCTATTCAAAGATGTACCCCCCGGTTTTCTACCTGACCGGCCCTAACACCGGTGTCATGCTCGGAACGGGCGTGGGTGTTTATGCTGGGCAGGTCGAACCGCAGGTGGCCCCGAGCGGCGGCTTCTCCGCCACCTCTCTCTCAGGCACTTTTTATGATGGCGATAGTGAGGTGGTCAACGAAAGCGTAAGCGCCGAAATGATAGGCGTAGAGGCGTTAACGTTTAGCGGTACCGGCGGCATCGATATCATCGGTGACTATATTGGTAGCTATATCGGAACCGCAGTCACCCAGGAGGCCGACCAGACCAATAACACCTCGCTCGGAACGGTGAATTCCAATGGCACCTTCATCACCAATTCCACCTACGGGCAAATCAATGCCATCATGATTTCCACGACCGAGATCGTGGATATCGACAATTCTACGCAGGCTGACCCCATCATTCAGGTGATCAAGCAATAGCAATTAACTTCACGGAGAAGGGCCTTGTCCGTCAGCCGACGGACAAGGCCCTTCTGGCAACGCCCGCCTAAAGGTCCGGGCATATGCCGACCCCTTAACGTTAGCAAAATAGGGTGACATTCTTCTTCTATTGTGAGGCTCTCCAAACGCCGGAATCTCTTGTGGCCTGGCTATCGCGGGAACGAGGGTCACAAGGCAGATTGCCGGCCCGCGTCGAACGCACAAGGGATTGGCGAGTACGATTCGTCAACCTCAATACACGAAATCCAGGAACGGTTCGAAGGTCCGGTGCTGGGGGCCCGCGAAGTGCCCAAAATAGGGCGAGGTGACGTTGTTGTAGACGTCTCGCGGATTCAAGTGGTTGGTGACATTAAAAGCCCCGATGGCTCCACGGAGCGTGTGGTTCCGCACCCAGGGCAGGAAGGAAATGCGAAAGTCTTTGGAGAGTTTAAGGTCAAACGACAGGAAGGTGGGAAGACGCAGACTGTTGGGCTCGCCCACGTAGTTTTGGAGCTCATCGACCGCCGAATACGGATACCCGGTATGAACGTCCAGTACCGGGCTGGCGGTGATCTTCCACGGAAGCTGGAATTGTCCCCAAGTTAGAAATCGATCCGGAACATCGGAGTTCAAAGCCGAAAAAAAGTTTGGCCGGATGACAGGTTCTTCGAATGGTACATACACCTGAGAGAGAACGTTCAGGTCTCCACGCGCCGAGCTGTGAACGTAAGAAAAATCAATATCGGCATACTTGCTGGTACGATACCGCAAAGTGGATTCGAATTCCTGGTAGCGCGAGCCCCCGGTGTTGGTCATGAGCAGGAGCGGATTGGTCTCCGGCAACTGCTGGGGCCCCACGACGAAAAGATTATAGGTGCGGCTGGCGAGGTAGCTGAGCCGGAGGGTGACGCGTGACCCAATCTCGCGGTCCAATTCCAGGTTCCAGGTCACATCGTAAGGGGTGCTTTCCAGGTCACGCCCGGGGGGTAGAATCTGGAATCCTTTTTCATCCACATGCGCGTAGACATTCTGTAGAGTCACGGGCGGTCCCAGCGGGTTTCCTTGCGGGTCGAAAAGTGTAATCACACGATTAGGGTTGCCGGTAAAGCTGCCGCCCAGGAGGGGCATACCCGCGTAGAACACGCCGCCCCCGCCGCGCAATATTGTCCGGTTGTTCTTGCCTGGGGCATATTCGAAGCCCAGTCGCGGCGAAATGGCCGCCGCTTGTCCCAGGGTCTGTCCGGAAAAGCGCAAACCGGCGTCGAGCGCGAACCGATCACCGAGTGCCCAGTGATCTTGGGCGAACACTCCCACTTCCGTATCATTTGCGCCTAGCAATCCCGATCCACTAAATGCAATTTGCTCCGCCAGCGAGCCGTCCACCCGCATAACATTGACCGGCATCGAGCGGCTGACGCCATTGAAAGTCCGATAGACGCCGTCGCCTCCGACTTTCAACTCGTGCTTCCCGTGCCATTCCCGGTGAGGAAATTGATAGGTCCCCCGCGCCTCACCCTGATCGGCCGTGCGGGTGTAAGCGTTGAAAAAGTTGCCTCCATAGCCGTTGGGGGTGACCTGCATGTCGGCGATTCCCTGCCCGTGGCCGTAGCTGGAAAATCGCGTGTACTGGAACGTTGTGCTGAGAAGTCCTCCCGACGCAAACACGCGCCGGTCTTGCATGCCAAGGGAAAAACCGCGCTGGCCGTAGTTCGAGGAGGCGGTCTTCGGTATCAGAGAATCGATGTTGGCGAATTCCTGCCGGTCAGGAAATATGTGTAAGTTGAAAGTGAGAAGATGTTCCGAAGAAACGACGTACTGGAAGTTGGTGAAGGAGGTGAAGCCCTGCTGGATGGTTTGATCGTTTGGCCAAGGCAACCCGCGCACGATTTGATTGTGCATGAAGTAGGTGAAGGACTCCGACATGGTCAAGTGGTTGCTGTCGAGCGGCCCGGTAAACCTGATCCGAGGGCTGTTGCCATCGACGCCCGAGAGGTGGCCGGCTTCAAACCGGAACGACGGCACAACATCGTACAATTGAAAATCCCACTTGTCGGATGGAGGTTTAGTCACGACGGTGGTCAGACCTCCGGAAAAGTGCCCATATTCGGCATTGTAAGGCGCCTTGGACACGTCCAACGACTCGATGGCATCGGGGGGAAGGTCAATCGAGTAGCTGCCGGTGATGGGATCCACCATCTCGGTATTATTAATCAGCAGCATGCTCTGGCCTTCCGTCGAACCCTTGATGTTGATCTTCCCATCGGGTGTGCGCACAACCCCCGGAACCAAGGGCAAGGCCGCTAGGAATTGTTCGTGCACCAAGGGCAAGGTATTGAGCTGCTGCGAGTTCACGTGACCGGCGGAAGGTACATTTTCCGTGGCAAGAGGTGTTGCGGATTCATGAACCTCGACGCTCTGCCGAAGCTTTTCCGGTTCCGGCAAGACGACTTGCAAAAGCGTCGGGTTCTCCGCCGTCACTTGGAGGCCATTCTGGCTTGCCGGCAAGTGTCCCACGGCCGCGCACACCAAGTCGTACTGGCCAGGTTCCAGACCGGGAAAAGCAAATTCCCCCCGCTCGTTGGTGGTCACACCGATTCCGTCCGCTGCCAACCCAATCCCCTTCAGAGTGCAGAGGGCGGCGGCAATAGGAACGCCCTTCGCGCTGACCACCGCGCCTTTCAAATCCTGTGTCGGGGGAAGTGACCAAGCGGCCGCGACGGAGACCACCAAGGCGACAACCACACCTATCGGTTGATTTAACCTAAAACTTTCTTGCCGGGGCATATCTAAAAATAAAAGCATAGCATAACTTCCAGCCCCATTGCAGCAGTCCGGTGCGCTTCTCAACGTACTCTTTGGTCAATCCCACCCCGTATTGACCCTTACACGACCACAGGTTGAGGTAGCAACGACTCTGTTCCGCTTGCCGGTCCGATAGGGCCGGGTGGCGGGGTAAACCTAGAACCACAGCCGCGTCCGATAGCCCGCCAGGCATGGGCAGCGCGACCGTCAGGAGCGCTCCGGAAAGTCTACGCCTGCCCCGTGATCCACACCGGTCCCTCAGAGACGAGTGCAAAGACCACGTCTACGGATTGGCGACTAGAACGAGCCACGTGATCACAACCAGGCGCGGTGACTTCCCAGATGGGGAATCAGGGGTTGCACTTCTGCAACGAGCGAGTTATTCGGTCCGATGGCACTCCGCTACAGAGATGGTGGCGAGGTTTCTTACGAGTACGCCGTCGCTCGGCCAGGATACGGCGCCCGCAGCCTTCGTCACGCGCTGGATCATTCCGGAATCAACTGTCTGCCCTAACCGCGAGATGGTTTGGAAGTAAAGCTCATCGCCGGCGATTTCGACCAGCATGAAGGTACGGTCCTGGTCGTACCCGGCGGCGGTCAGGTCCGTCTTCGTCAGGTTGCCCTTGCGCAACTCGCCTGAACATCCTTCGGTGAAATAGTTGATGCCATGTTGCGGCTTCACGCGCTCATATATGTGTTCGTGTCCGGAAAAGACGACCTGCACCCCATATTTTATGAACAGGGGCTCCAGCAGAAGGCGGAGTTCCACAGAAGATCCATGGTAGGCCCCGGAAGAATAGAGCGGATGATGGAAATAGCAGATTTTCCAATCCGTCCCTGAGTTCTGCAGCTCGTTCTCCAGCCACGCGAGCTGCTGTGGGGTCATGTAGTTGCTGTCCAGGGCGAAGAAACGGATGTTGCTTTTCGTGTACGAGTAATACTGCTGCCCGTTCATGTTGAACAACTTGTAGAACCGCTCATTGGAGACGTCGTGGTTGCCGAACACCGCGTAGAATTTTACGCCCGCGTCGAGCAAGGGCTTGTAGGGCAGCTCGAACTTGTTTTCGTAGTCAATTGGGTCTTTGCTGCCGATGAGGTTGTCACCCAGCATCAGCACGAAATCAAAGGGAAACTTTCCGCGGTACGCAACCATCTGCCCGGCCACTGCATATTGCTCTTTCCCTCCATTTCCCATGTCGCCGATGGCCGCGAAGCGCACCGAGTCCGGTTTCATCGGCAGGGTCAGCTCCTGGGCGTGGAGCGACAGGCTTATGGCGGCGAGAGCAACACAGGAGACGAAGGCAGAGCAGCGCATAGTCGGCATAACAGAAGACCTCAAGGAAGGGCGTTCGGGATGAGATCCACAACCAATTCTGCCTTGATATCCTTCAGCACCAGGTCGCGCCCGACGAACCGATACGACAACTCGGGGGGCAGTTCAGGCATCTTGAGCATTAAAGTCGGCGGCGTGGTGGTTAGCGGGATATTGTCCGGGAACACGTCGTTCACATGCATCGTGACGACCTTGAACGGGGTGTCCTGTTGCATCGTCCGGCGCGCGAGATGGCCTTCGGGTCCCTCAAATGCTTTGTGGATGATTTTGCGGAACCGCTCCGTCGCTTCGTGAGTGAAGATGTCACCCTGATGGGCGTCGTGGCGCGCATCAACAATCTTCGCGGCCAGCGCGTGTTGGCATTCAAGAATCTGCGCCGGGTCTTTTGTAGGCTTTAGGGTCGGCAGCGAGGCTTCCAGGCTCTTCTGCAACCTAACGTATGCCCGGACGCGGTCGATAAAGGGTTTAAAGTCGCGCGCCGCCTCGGTGTCCCGCGGCCCCGGCGCCTGACCCGCAAAGCCCAGCGCTACAAACGCTAAGAGAGGAATCCACAGGAGAAGGCGGGTGACCTGGATTCGGCGCTTCATAGATTCTCCAGGACGGAAAGTGGGACCGCCGAGATTGCAGAACTGCGGGCTCCGGCTGGCGCGCCTTCACTGTGGCGCGCGCAGTCCATGGCATGATGGTCGAGTGCGCGGGAAAAGTCGCAAACAGGCTTCACATTGATGATAACCGCTGGTGCGAACATGCTGCCCCCCGAACTATGCCGCTCACAAATTCCCGGATGGACGCTCAAAGAGCCCATCTTGTACCTTTAGGTAATCCGCGGACCCCTATAGAACAGGTCCGCGCTACCTTTTCCAGGGGCGGCTCACAACTTGTTCAACTGGGCAATTCTACCCTCCACCACCTTGCTGAAGCCTTCCACTTCATCGGGTTTGTATCCGGCAGCGCGGAAGGCGTCACGAATCTGTTCTGGCGAGAGTTGTGCCAGGAGTTGTCCGATCCAGTGGACATCGTCGTGGGAAATATGTCTGCCGATCCAGCGCATGTGCATCCGCATAAAGAAATCATGCGGATCAAAGATATCGGCCGCCAAAGGGCGTGAGGGTACGGCAAAGTCCACATATTCTGGAGTCACTTTTCGCAGAAACTTGGAGCTGCTGTAGGAATGGAGATCTCCGTCAGCGGCTGCCCTCTTCCACGTAACTCCCGTGGTTCCGAAACTAGCCCCAATGTCACTCACCATGTAGATGTTTTCGGGTCCGTCTGACCCTTCAGCATGCTTCTTGTAATAGATAGAGTTGTTAACGTCCTTCAAATCCCAGTTGTTGATCAGCGCCATCATTACCTTTAATCCATTAAGTTCCTTGGTGGAGGTGAACGGGTTGTCGCTCCACTTCCAGATGCCTACCTTCTTCTCGCCCTCCAAATATCTTTTTAGCCGGACATTGTGAGCTGTACCTTGGGGTTCGATGAATTGCTGTCCACGGTGAAGGTGCTCTGGCATACCTTCGACGTGTAACGCCGGCAGGAAGTAGTCTTCATTGGCAGAGTAACCGACGGCCCAGACCAGTCTTGAGGCCACCGTTTCAGGGCGCACCTCGTGTCCCATTTTGACCTTCCACCTCACCCCATTTTCGTCGCGAACAATGAACTTGGGGCTGGTGCCATCCCTATCTTCCTTCTCGAAGGTATAGGTGGTATGGGGCGCGTGCGCTTCTCCACCGGGCCCGTAGAACAGATTGCGAGACCGGATGTCGCCAGGGCTGCGCCAGAGCACGGGATTCACGGAACTGGCGATTTCTTTTTCTGATCCACCGGCCTTGGTTTCTTTGTTCTTGGCCGCGGCCACCGAAGAAATCAGCGTGGTAATCGCAAGAAGGATAGTAACTATTCGTAGTCTCTTATTCATACTTACGCCTCGTGTTCTCGCTGAGCTGCGACTTCCCTTCGGAAATCGCGGTCTCAGATGGGTGCGTACGCCCTGACGAGTATAGATACTTGAATAACCTAACAGCTTAAGACTTGCTTGTCTGTGCAATAAGGCACACCTCAGTTCGATTGGCCCTCACCATCGCTGGGTAGAACTCCTTAGCGGATGGGCTTTTTTGCTGCGTCGGTAAGAACCAACCGTCAGCAAGCCACTGACTCTGGCTACCCGCTAATCAACGCTGTTTCTTCTCCTTCGACTTGTCACAAACTGGAGGCCAATAGAGGCAATCCAACTTGGCTGGCCATTAGTCTGAGTGACGGATACAAGGCTGCGGCCCACCATCCCGAGCAACCAGACCGATCCTTTTTTGCCAAGCGGAGTGTGGAAGCCGATGCCGAGTGTCGATTCCCGGGTTTTAGGTTCAGTAGCAGTTGCTCTTGTGTCATCCTGATCGTAGAGTTCGAGGTCGAGTTCGGTTTTCTTTTTGAACTCATGACCAACAATGACGCCTCGAATCCACGAGTTTGGGACATCTTTGTTGGTGAACCAGTATCCAAATTCCCCGGAGATGCGGACAGGGCCGATTCGGGCGTTTGCTTCCATGGGCATGAGAAATTGGGGGCCCGGGTCCACAATGTCACGGCGTACGGAGCGGGTGGGATTGCTTAACAGGAGTTGAGGGTAGATCGACATGGCAAAATTGGACTCCCTCTTACCATTTGCGTCCGGCGCTGCGGTTTTCGGATGGTGCGAGTAAAAGCGCCACTTAACCCCGAGCAAAGAGTTTCCGAGGCCTCCGGCAACATGGCCAGAGGAGTCCCGCGATTCGTGAATGCTGAGAGGCACCTCGTACTTGAGTTGAACCCGATTGCCCAGGCCGTAATTGATGTCAACGTTGGGCGTTTCATAAAAGCCTTCCGAGGGATTGCGATCGCCAACGAGGACGGTATTGATCTCCCAATTCCTGGTTTCTGGCGTGTCAGGATCATCCGATCGAAAAGGTGGCCCTCCCTGTGCCAAGGCCAAAGGCGAAAAGCGCGTGAGGGCGGCTACAATCAGGCAGAGAAATGGAGCGATCCGTTTCATGGCGCTACACTCCTCCGGCATTCAGCGAACAGAGCGTGGCAGACAAATGAACTCCCGGAGCAAGCAAGGTAGCGCGAACCGGTTATCACTTTTTCTTGGCTTCTTGCCTGGAAACGGCCGCCAGAGAGCGGTCGCATTGCTCGGCGTGCAATTTCGCCGTTTCGGCGCCGAGATGAATCGCGTGCTGACTGTGTCCGTGGGCGAGGTATGGGTGGTGTGCGGCCTTTTTGTGCTCCGCGGCCTCGTCGTATTTCGCTGCCTCCTTATATGGTAGGCCGCGCGCTCATGATGACGGAAAGCGTGATGGTAATGTTCCTATGTCTTCGACTTGCAGTTCTCCTCCTTCGGGTTACTGGCGAGTTCCTGGAATCGATCAATCTTTCCTGAACAGACGCTCAGACACGCCACAGGAGGTTGGCCTACCCGGGAGAGCAACGGCATTGTTTCATTCCGACGCCACCCTTGTCTGGTCAAAACTGAACATAGGATTTCCAAGCCCTGTGTTGGCAAAGAGGGTATCCGTCGAGCGTACGGCGGAACGACAGCGCGATCGGCAGTCTAAACAACAAACAAGGCTACGCCAGCAGCATGCGGTACCACAGGTCGATTGGAAGCTTGATTGCCCCTTGGGGATAGTTTAGCGCCCGCGGGCTTCCGGGCCAGCGGCCAAGCCGGCTCGCCCCTGAGCTACCAGCGCCTTTCTTCTAATCTCCTTTGCGAAAATGCCTCGGTCCGGCTACCTACTCCCGAATGGTCGGCACACTCGGAAGTAGTGGTCAACCAGCCGCCTCCTAGGCAACTTTTCAGCTCCCCCGTCAGTACGTTCGATTGTCCCGAAGCGGCGTTGTAGGAAATAGCTCCTGCCTTGTCGCCAAGGGTTTGGTAGTCGTCAAGCGTCCCACCACGCCGGGCACTTTGCCGAGTTCTAACGGCCTACCCGTCGAAGTGGCCAACGAGGCCCCGCTATTTCCAGCCTCGCCGTGGTGTTCATCGCTCGTCATGCCGTTATTTGCGGTAAGATCGTCTGTCGGTGAGCACGGCGTGACGGAGCCGCAACCCAACATGTTCTTTCTAGGGGCTAGGCTTGCCCTGCCCGAGGGCACCCCAAGGGGTGCCCCTACAAAGGGAGCAAAAACCGGACCCGGACGCTACGGGCGTTCCATCGTCGAAGATGCCAGACGGAGAATGGAGGCGAGGAAATGGCCAGGACAATAATTATTCGCATGGACCTGGCGAACTACGATTTCCTCACCGAGATCACCAAACAGGAGCGCAGTCGGTTGGCCCCTGCCGGGGCCGGACCAGAGCTGTAGCGCCGGGCTTTAGCCCGGCATGTGCCGCCCGCAAGGGCGGCGGAACAATCATCTGCCGACCTCAAGGTCGGCGTTACAAGTGCCAATGGGGGCAAGACGTGAGCCTGTTAACCGAAGTCATAACTGCTCGTGATGCAGAGACTCGCAACCACTCGCTTGACGCGCTGTGCCGGACGGCGACGCTTGAAAGCCTTTTGGATGAATGCGCGGCGCTCGACCATTTCCGGCGCAGCAGCGACAATCTCTACGAGCGCGTCCGGGCGCTGTTTTTCCTCTATGCCATTCATCGCTTTCACATCTCCACGCGGCAGGGCGGGGGATCGCTCGCGCTGATTCCATTTGCCGGCTACACCAACCTTCTAAAGCGGCGGTTCGAAGAAGCTCTGGATGTTTTCCTCGCCGCCCAGGCCGCTTCGGGGCCGAGCGCCGCCCTTTCCAGCGCGCTCGCGGCAGGCTACCGGTCGCTCGGTTTTCAGACCCTTGCTGACCAGGTGCGGCGCAGCGTGCGTTCCGTTCGGGGCAACCAGTGGATGTTCCGCGCTGCCCATCCTCAGGACGCCCCCCTGCGCGTTCACCCCGAACTTCTGAAGCGCGAGACCCCCAACCATCTCTTTCCCATCCTTCGAGAGGTTACTCCCGTACGCATGGATTTGAGCCATAGCGGCTGGAGTGACATCTTCTTCCTGGGAATGGATTTTCCCGAGGGCGCGCGCGTGCTCAACATTTCCATCGACTTGGGCGTGCGCAACTCGGGCGCCCCCAGGCCTCCCGTGGAAGCCTGGTTTCGTGTCATCGATCAGCCGGTGCTGCGTCTCGCGAGTGTCGACCTGAAGTGCAGCGCTGACCTCGGCTCGATTGCGGAAGTGTTCGATTTCGCCCACGACTATTTAGGGCTGCTCAAGGCCGCGGTGATCGCTTCCGGCATCGTGCCGCCGGGGATGGAGGGCGCCACGCAGCCTCTCACCGACGTCCTGACCCATTTGACGGGCCGGCCCGGCCACGGCATCGAAATCGTCAGCAAGGTGAATGATATTCCCCGCGGCTCGCGCCTGGCAGTGTCCACCAGCCTTCTAGCCTGCCTCATTTCCTTGTGCATGCGCGCGACCAACCAGATACGCACACTCACCGGCGGTCTGGCAGAGAGCGACCGCCGCCTGGTGGCCGCGCGAGCCATTCTGGGCGAATGGCTGGGAGGCTCGGGCGGCGGCTGGCAGGATTCCGGAGGGGTATGGCCGGGTATTAAACTCATTCACGGGGTTCCCGCCGAGGAGGGCGATCCGGAATTCGGCATCAGCCGCGGCCGCTTGTTGCCCAATCACCAGATTTTTGGCCCCCAGGAGGTGCGGCCGGAAACGCGCGAGCAGCTTCAGCAAAGTCTGGTGCTCGTCCACGGCGGCATGGCTCAGGATGTAGGCCCCATTCTGGAAATGGTCACAGAAAAATACCTGCTTCGGTCGGAACGCGAGTGGCGCGGGCGCGAGGAAGCCGGCCACATCTTCGACGACCTGATCGCCCGCTTGCAGAGCGGGGACATTCGCGGCCTGGGTGCCTCGACGGAGCGGAATTTTGACGGCCCCATTCAAACCATTATTCCCTGGGCGGGGAATCTCTACACCGACACGCTGATTCGCCGCGTGCGCGGGGAAATGGGCGACGACTTCTGGGGATTCTGGATGCTCGGGGGAATGTCGGGCGGAGGCATGGGATTTCTTTTCGCTCCGCATTCAAAGGCTCGCGCCCAGGAGCGCTTGCAGGCCATCATGAGCGATACCAAGCGGCAAATGGAGCACGCCGTGCCTTTCGCCATGGAACCCGTCGTTTACGATTTCGCAATCAATGAACGCGGTACCGAGGCCACGCTCTTGGCCGGCGACCGGGCGCTGATGCCGGCGAGCTACTACCCGATGACCGTGCCGGCACTGCTGCGCGTGGAATCCCGCCTGCTTTCGCCCGCGCGCCGCATGGAGCTCGAACGCTTCACCGCCGCCTGCCAGACCGTGCCGGAATTTCAAGGGATGGTGCAGCACGTCTTCGAGCACCTCATCCCCCAGAGCGCGCAAAAGGCCGAGCGCTCCGAAACCCTGGAAGCGCTCCTCGAGGCCCATGGATTCGATCGCGTCGAGCATGAACAAATCCAGGCGGACTTGCGCGGCGGCCGCCTGGGGCTTGGGCAGAATCGCCTTCCCATCACCAGCCGTATCGTCGACGCCGGCGCCGAGGATCTGTTGGATGCCACCGAGGGAATCGCGCCGAAATACGTTGAGATCGGCAATGATGCGCTGGCCGCGGGAATGGTGGCGGTGGTTTCGTTTGCCGGTGGCGCGGGCAGCCGTTGGACGAAAGGCGCGGGGACCGTCAAAGCGCTGAATCCCTTTTGCCGGTTGGGCGGCAAACACCGCAGCTTCATTGAAGTCCACCTGGCGCACAGCCGGCGGACCGGCCGCCTCGCGGGCATGGAGATCCCCCACGTCATCACCACCAGCTACCTGACCCACGACGCCATCGAGGAGCATCTACGCCGCGAGCGCAATTACGGTTACCCCGGCCCCTTGCTGCTTTCGCCGGGACGCTCCATCGGACTGCGTTTCGTACCCATGGAAAGAGACCTGCGATTTGCCTGGGAAGAATTGCCGCAGCAGATGCTCGACGAACAGGCGCAAAAGGTTCGCGACAGCCTGCGCGCGACGCTAATCGGCTGGGCTCGGCAGATGGGCGAAGGTTCGAGCTACACCGATAATGTTCCGATGCAATGCCTGCACCCGGTGGGCCACTGGTACGAAGTGCCCAACATGCTTCGCAACGGCACGCTGCGGCGATTGTTTGAGGAACGGCCGCGGCTGAAATACCTGATAGTTCACAATATTGACACCATGGGAGCAAACGTCGACCCGGGGTTGCTTGGGTACCACATTTCGCAAGGTGCGGCACTGACCACGGAGGTCATCGCGCGACAGGTGGAAGACCGCGGCGGCGGCTTGGCCCGAGTCGACGGCCGCGTGCGCCTGGTGGAAGGTCTCGCGCTTCCGAGCGAAGAAGTCGAATCCGCCCTCTCCTGGTACAACAGCGCGACCTATTGGATTGATGTCGACCAACTCCTCTCCCTGTTCGGGCTGACCCGCGACAATTTGTCCCAAACTGAGCACGTGAACACCGCCGTACGAACCCTAGCGAGCCGTATGCCAACTTATATCACCCTGAAGGACGTCAAAAAACGCTGGGGAAAAGGTCAGGAAGATGTCATGCCCGTGGCGCAGTTTGAAAAGCTCTGGGGCGACATGACCAGCCTCTCGGAATTGCGGTGCCGCTTTGTGGCCGTGCCCCGCAAGCGCGGACAACAACTCAAGGAGGTGGCACAACTCGATGGCTGGCTGCGCGATGGATCCGCGGCCTACGTTGAGTCCTTGGGCGATTGGGGCCCGTGACGCGCCCATCGTGCGGCTTAATGTTTTGGCGGGGGAGTGCCGATGATTAAGGCGGCAGCACTTGAGGTGCTGCACTGATGGGCGTTGCACGCGGCCCCAGTTTCCAATCGCTCTTTTCATCCGACCTCCTAGCGGAGCGGGCAGGATGGGTAAGCCGTGATTTCCATAAAAAAGTACCTGGACCTGGACTCGAATGAGCTGAACAAGTACCGCCCACCGACCTCGGAGGAGCTTATGGCTTCGATCCTGGAGGCGTATCGGGGGGCGCTGGGCGCCATGGGGAACAGTGGCGTGCGGGCCTGTCCAACACTGGGCCCCGGCCTTCAGCGCAACCTGATGCTTCTGGCCGAGGGCTTGGCCAAGACCATCACGCCCCCCCTCATCAAGGAAACCGAAGGGCACGTGGAAGAGCAACTCCAGGAATGGGGAGAGCAGACGGCGCAGTACTTCCAGCAGCGAGCCGGGGATGTGAAGGAAATCCTGATGGTCCTGGCGCTCGCGGCGGAGTCGGTGGCGGAGCGGGATCAACGTTACGCCGCCCAGTTCGGCGAGTTCACCAAGCGGCTCCAGGCGCTCGCGAAGCTCGAGGACTTGCCCCAAATCCGATCCGCCATCGTCCGCGGGGCCAAGGAGTTGAAAACCTGCGTCGATAAAATGGAGCAGGACGGCCGCGAATCCGTGGCGGCGCTGCGGACGCAGGTCTCCGCTTATCAAACGAAGCTGGAAGAGGCCGAACAGCGCGCCTCGCATGATGTCTTGACAGGACTGGACAATCGACAGGGGGTGGAATCCAAGCTTCAGCGGCGCATGGAAGCCAGGAAAACATTCAGCGTGGTGTTGCTGGACCTCAATGGGTTCAAGCAAGTCAATGACACTTACGGGCACGAAGCCGGCGACGACCTGCTGAAGCAATTCTCCACGGAGCTGCGCTCGGCTTCGCGGGCCACGGACGTGGTGGGCCGGTGGGGAGGAGATGAATTCATCGTGGTGCTCGATGGCAGCATGACTGATGCTCGATCGCACGTCGAACGCATGCAAAAGTGGGTCTTCGGCAGCTACACCCTTCACCTGGGAGCGGAGGGGCCAAAAGTCGAAATGACCGCGGCCATCGGTCTGGTCGAGTGGCAGCCCGGCGAGAGCATCAAAGGCCTTCTTGCGCGCGCCGATGCCCTGATGTACAAGCAGAAGGCCGATATGCATAAACCGCCAGGTGCGGCTCCGGGCGCACGATTGAATTAGCAAGTCGCGCGAAGGCCTCCCCGCAGAAGGGCAGCGCTGGGGCGTGAACGTCGCGCGGCCCACCCCGCCGTGAGGTCCAAGGCTATTCGTGCCCGCCCGTGTCACGGCGCCCAGCCGGCAGATGATTGCTGACCTGATGACTTTCACCGTTACATCCAGTTGAGGATGACTTTCGCGCATTCGCCCGAGTCCATCGCTTCGAAGCCTTTGATGAATTCTTCGCACGGGAAGCGATGCGTGATGACGGGACTGATATCGAGTCCGCATTGCAGCATGATCGTCATCTTGTACCAGGTTTCGTACATCTCGCGGCCGTAGATTCCCTTGATGGTCAGCAGTTTAAAGATAATGGGGTTCAAATCCACCACCGTGGCGCGTTTGGGAATACCCAACAGGGCGATCTTGGCGCCATGGCTCATATTGTCAAGCATGTCGCGCAGGGCATCGCCGTTACCCGACATCTCGAGTCCAACGTCAAAGCCCTCCAGCATGCCTAATTGCTTCTGCACCTGGGGAAGAGTGCGTTCGCGAAGATTCAGCGCTACGGTCACTCCCATCTTCTTGGCCAATTCGAGCCGAAAGGGGTTGACGTCGGTGATCACCACGTATCGGGCGCCCGCATGCCGTGCCACCGCCGCACCCATCAGTCCAATGGGTCCGGCTCCGGTCACGAGCACATCCTCTCCCAGCACGGGGAACGACAGTGCGGTGTGAACGGCGTTTCCAAACGGATCGAAGATTGCCGCGATATCCAGATCGACGGAAGGGTGATGACGCCAGATGTTGGCCATGGGCAAGGCGATGAATTCTGCGAATGCGCCCGCCCGGTTGACTCCTACTCCTTGCGTGTGCGCGCAGAGGTGGCGGCGGCCCGCCAGGCAGTTCCGGCACCGGCCGCAAGTCACGTGCCCTTCGCCACTCACAATGTCTCCGGGATAGAAGTCCGCGACATTCGAGCCAACCTCCGCGATCTCGCCCACGAACTCGTGCCCAATCACCATCGGGACCTTGATGGTCTTTTGCGCCCAGTCGTCCCATTGATATATGTGCAGATCCGTGCCGCAGATTCCCGTGCGATGCACGCGAATCAGCACATCATTGATACCGACCTTTGGCTTTTCCACGTCCTCGAGCCAAAGCCCAGGCTCGCTTTTACTTTTTACGAGTGCTTTCACTTTATCCTCCCGAGGCTTCATCCGCCCGACTCCGCCAAGTGCACCTCCGCCGCCTTCCGCTTGTATCCATATTCCTTTTTGAGTTTGTAGGTAATGCTGTCGACCAAGGCCTGCCAACTGGCCTCGATCAGGTTTTCGGAAACCCCCACGGTCCCCCACGTGTCATGGCCATCGCTCGATTCGATGAGCACGCGAACCTTGGCGTCGGTTGCGCCTTTGGGGTTCAGCACCCGCACTTTATAATCGGTCAAGCGGATGTCCTTGATGCAGGGGAAGAAAGTGGTCAGAGACTTCCGTAAGGCTCGATCCAAGGCGCTGACCGGGCCCACGCCTTCCGCCGCGGTGTGCTCCTCCTTTCCATCCACGCGCAGCTTGATGACCGCTTCCGAATAGGGCTCGCCGTCTCCCTTCTTTTCCGTGATCAGGCGAAACCCATCCAGTTCAAAGAACTCTTTGGCGTGGTGGACCATCCTGTCGAAAAGCATTTCAAAGGAGGCTTCCGCGCCTTCAAACTGAAAGCCGTCGTGTTCCATCTTCTTGAGCTTCTCGACCACATCTTTGGCCGCGGGGGAAGACAGGTCGATTTTGAGGCCCCGTTCCATCGCCTTGTAAATGACGTTGCTCTTGCCGGAGAGCTCCGATAACAGGACGCGGCGTTCGTTGCCGACCACCGCGGGGTCCACGTGTTCGTAAGCGGAGGTATCTTTCATTACCGCGCTCACATGAATGCCGCCTTTGTGGGCAAACGCGCTCTTGCCCACGTAAGGCAGTTCCTGGCGATGGGGCAGGTTGGCCAGTTCGCTGACGTAATGGGAGACCTCGGTAAGATGCTTGAGGTTCTCTTTTCCAATAGCGCGCATTCCCATCTTCAATTCGAGGTTGGCAATTATCGAGCACAGGTTGGCATTCCCGCACCGTTCCCCATAGCCGTTGATGGTCCCTTGCACCTGCACCGCGCCCAGTTGCACGGCGGCAATCGTGTTGGCTACCGCCATCTCGCAATCGTTGTGTGCGTGGATTCCCAGAGGGGTTTTGGCCTGTTTGGCGGCTGCTTCGAAACGCTCGCGGATGTCGGTGGTCAGAGTCCCGCCATTGGTGTCGCACAAAACCAGGAAGTCGGCTCCCGCCTCTTCCGCGGCCCGAAGGGTAGCCAGGGCATAGGCGGGGTCGGCTTTGAAACCGTCAAAGAAATGCTCGGCGTCGTAGACCACTTCCCGGCCCTGGGATTTCAAGTAGGCCACGGAATTGCGAATCAGGTTGAGGTTTTCCTCGAGCGATACCCCCAAGGCTACTTTGACGTGCAGGTCCCAGGATTTCCCGAATATCGTCACCACCGGCGTGCCGGCCTCGATCAGCGCCTGGAGATTCTTGTCGTGCGCAGCGCTGTGGCGCGGGTGGCAGGTGCTGCCGAACGCGGCGATTTTGGCATGCTTTAATTTCAGTTCCCGCGCGCGCTCGAAGAAGGCCACGTCCTTGGCATTCGAGCCCGGCCAGCCGCCTTCGATGTAGTCCACCCCCAGATCATCGAGTTTCCTGGCGATGTGGAGTTTGTCTTCCACGGAAAACGAGATGTCTTCGCCCTGCGAACCGTCCCGTAGCGTTGTATCGTAGATGGAAATCTTTTTCATATTTTCGTTTGATCCTAAAAAGCAGGATACGGTGAGAATGACCAATACGGCGCAATATGTCAATGTTCATCCCGACGTACCCGCAGAATGGAAATTCCCCTTCGTACTTGCAGTCGTGACCCCTGCAGGATGACAACGGAACTGGCGCTCGGCCCTTGCCCCACCAGGCCGGCCACGCCCGATTTGAGACGATATGTCTTGGTAGTTTGAGAATAGTGCGTTGGCGTCTGCGCCGGGAACTGAACGCACTATTTCGCGCGATTGGGACCACGCCAGCGAAAACGAAGACGAAGATCGAGATCAGGAGTACTCTAGCTCCTACGAGGGGTTCGTGATAAAGCCCCGACGGAGATTGTCTATGACTAAAATCTCGCTGGCGCTCGTATTGATCGCCGGCGTCCTCGCTTGGTTGGGGCCAGAATATGTTCTCGGCGCACAGGCGCAGCCGCCAACCGAGGGCCCAAAGATCATCTTGCTTCTTCCGGAGCACTTCTTGGGTTGGGCATGCATTGACTTTGGTGTTGTCGGCTCCCCTCCGTTGCCTCGTCAAGGAAATGCACTCATTGTCAGGCCTCGACAAGGAGAAGTTCTCAAGACTTCCGACAAACCGGGTGACTTTCCCTATTATTCAGAAACCTGGTTCGAGTTAAACGGCCAGCGCCGTCCTTTGCCAGACGATGTATACGGCCAAAGGGAAGTGCGAGTCAGCGACAGTAAACAGCCCGTGCAACGCTATTGCGCATTCTACGGTACGGTTGACGAAGCTGATGCGGCTGCCGAACCACCCGGCTTTGAACCGTCTCCGCACCAAGGGCAGGGCGTTTCAGAGGAGGAACGGCAGGCGCTCGTGGCACTTTACCGGGCCACCGGCGGCGACCATTGGTATCATCACGTCGGCTGGCTGGGACCCCCGGGGACAGAATGCAAGTGGCACGGGATTGACTGTTGGTCCCGGTACAATGATCCAGCGGCCGTTAGAGGCCTTGACCTTTCTCAAAACAACCTCGTTGGCAGTATTCCGCAAGCTGTTGGCCGGCTCCCGCACCTGGAGGACCTGAGCATTTTTGGCAATCACGTTTCAGGAATGCTCCCTCAAGAGTTGATTCAACGCTACTTCACGGGCGCGCTGGGGATTTCGGCAGAAGCCAGCCTTCTCACCGATGTGACCAAGATCGAATTCGAGAGGGATCCCTCAGCGCTCCTTTGTGGAAGACGCGAAATTACCCTCGGTTCGGACCGTCGTGCCGTTCTCTTCACCGACCATTGCCGGAACGCCACACCCGAAGATCGAGCCACCTTCTGCGAAGTTAAGGAAGGGCGGGTGGGGGCCGGACAGTTTGCCGCACTCGCGTGGTTGCTGGGCAAGAACGGATTCTATGCTTTACGCCCGCAGTACAGCCGCAACGTGACCGACGCGGCATTTGAGAGAACGCGCGTGACGAGAGCCGGAAAGCGCTATGCGGTGGAGAACTATGCCGATGGCGGCCCCTTCGAGTTGTGGGTCATTCAGGCGGCCATCGAAGGCGTCGCATCATCGATTGAATGGGAGAAAACTACCACGCAGCCCGAGTGTCCCAAATGGGATGAGCCCCAGGTCTCGCAACCCAATTAAAACGCTTGCGGGAACATTGCCGACCTCACACCACCGGTCACGCCGGAGGACGTGCTGTGCCTACCACTAACCGCTCTCTTAGTCGTGAGTCCTCAGTAAGCGTAGCGCGGACCTGTTCTGGAGGTCCGCGGCTTTTTGCGGTCATTCGGGGACAAGCCGCGGACCTCCAGAACAGGTCTGCGCTACACGCTTTTCGGCGATCGACAATCGTCAATCGAAAATCGCCAATCCCTCACTGCCCCTCCTCGGGCTCGGCCGGCCGCAGAACGCCGGTGATGGCCCGCACAAAGCGCTCCCAACGCGAGGTCTCGGCCACCAATTGCCGTCGTCCGCCGTGGGGTAGTGGGACAGTGCGCTCCAGTGTGGGCTTTTGCTTCGGCGTCGAACCAATGGTCAGAAGACACGCTGCCCGTGGCTCCCGCTATTGGACGAGTTTGAGCGCCTGCTTTAACAGCGAACTGAAGCCGAGGTTGGATTTGCCGTAGGCGTCGCGGTCGGCCTCGGAGTGGCTGGTATTGAAGTTTGCAATCACGGCGCGACCGTTCCGGGGATTCATCACGAAGAAAGCGGCAAACCCCGCCTGATGTCCCGTGTGACCCACCAGGGTTACCGCGTCGGCACCGGAACCGCGCGGGTAGAGGAAGAACGATAGCCCCATGAATTCCGGCGGCGCGGTGGCAAAATCGAGTTCGACGGGTACCACGGGCTTCCACATCTCTTCCAGCGATTTCCGCGAGAGAATCCCGGCTGAGCCCGCCGGGGGATTGCCGGAAAGAAACTCGACCCACCGCGCCAGATCATTCAGGGGAGCGTTCAGACCGCTGTTCGGTGTGGTGATTCCCGTATCGAATTCGCGGCCATTGGCGACAAGTTGGGTGTGCCCGTCGCTCGTGACGTGGAGGGTGTAGTTGTTGGAGCGGTGTTCGGCTAGGTGGTAGGGCGTCGTGTTGTAGTAGCTGTGCGTCATGCCCAGCGGCGTGAGAATGTTTTTCTGCACGTAAACCTGATAGGGGTCGCCCGTGAGCGCCTCGATGACGTGCGCCAGATAGATGAAGCCGGGGTTTGAATACTGGAACCTTGTGCCGGGCGCGAAGGCCAGTTCCTGGTAGGGCATCATGGCAACGAGTTGTTCCCATTGTGTCGGCTCGAACGGCTGCCAGGGCTTCGCCTCATCCCGGTAAGGCCAGGTCGGTGACTGAAATCCCGCCGTATGGGAAAGAAGATGGCGGAGGGTCACGCGCGAAATGCCGTTGTTTTCGCTGTGCAAACGAGCAAGGTCCGATACATATCGGATGATTGGGTCATCGAGCGAGAGCTTTCCACGATCGCGCAGTTGCATCACGGCGATGGCGGTGAGCGTCTTCGTGATGGATGCCCAATGAAAGATGGTGTTCGAATCCACCGGCTGATTCGCTTCGAGATCAGCCATGCCGATGTTGTGAGACTCGCTGATTTGACCCTGATCCACCATCACGTAGGCAGCTCCGACAATTCCATCCGCTTTGACATAGCCGTCGAAACTGGCCTGAAAGCCCGGTTCTTGGGCAGGCGACGAAATCAGCAGTGGACTGAAGAGGAATAGGACAACAAGGAATCTCAGCGTACGGGGAAGTGTCGGCATGATTGACGAGGATAACACCGCATAAAATGATGGGGCAACATCTGTTGTAGCGGTGATTTCCGACCGCAGGGGTCATTCCACCTGGGCATCCACACTACCCCCGAGGTGCAGGAAGGGAGGAATTTCTGGGGAAGGTGCGAAGCTTGCAAGCTTACTTTGCACCAGGCCGAACGTTTGTAGCTCGTGGTCCTTTTTCGCCACGCTCCATCTCAAACTCCACCACTTCACCTTCTTTCAACCCATCGAAGTTCAGTTGTTGAAGGCTGCTGCGGTGAAAGAAAATCTCTTGGCCATCAGTCGAACGAATAAACCCGAAACCGCGATCGCGAATCACTCGCTTGATTGTGCCTTGCATAGACACCTCGATTTGCGTAGGGGACCTTTTGTGGCGGGTCAGTCAACACACCCATGAAGTAACCTCTAGCACGCGTTGGGGCCACTCTAGCAGCACGCAAGATTGTTGTCAAAGGGATGAAAATGAGGAAGGATAGAGGCAAAGACAATATGTCGCAAGGCCTCGCCCGCGCTTACATGCCTTCCGGTTTGAACGATTCCACGGCGGCTGTGAGATCATCGTAGATCTCGAAAACCGTTCTGAGGCGGTTGGTCTGCAAGAGCTGATGGACGCCGCATGATATAGGTTTGAGGGCAGCGTAAATGCCCCTTGCCGCCACGCCAAGGTGTGCGACACAAAAGTGAAGAAGCGAATGTAGCGCGGGCGTCCCGCCCGCTGTCTCGGGAGCGTCCCGCTCCCGCCAAGAATGCGCGGGCAGGATGCCCACGCGCCAGCGGGCGGGACGCCCACGCTACGTCCAGGGGCTCTCCGCCTTCACTTTTATGTGGCACACTCGCCACTCCACGAAAACATCCCGAAACAGCTTCGCAGTGGTACACTCATACGCATCTCACCTTGGAGGGCTAATCATGAGCAAGGAAGGTCTGTCGCGACGAAGTTTTCTGCGCAATACAGCGGTGGGCACGACGGGTGCGGCTTTGGCTTCGCTTCCGGCGGCGCACGCCGGAGCGGCAGAGGTGCCGCCCGCGCCCCCCTGGCCGGTGACGGAGGAATCGTATCCCCTCACCGCCCCTGGCAACGCCGCCAGCCAAGCCCGTATGAAGCTGGTGACCGACTTGGAATTTCCCCGCGCCTATCAGGAGAAGCTGCAAGCCTATGCCCCCAATCTGGACATTAAGACCTGTGGGACCAGAGAAGAATTTCGCCGGGAAGTCGCCGATTCGCACATCATCTTCGGCGGTTGCAACAAGGAAGAATTCCTTGCTGCCCGGCAATTGCGGTGGATCCAATACCCCGCCGCGGGCGTGGAGGGAATCCTTTTCCCTGACCTGGTGGAAAGTCCCGTCGTCCTGACCAATATGCAGCGCATGTATTCGCCCACGATTTCGGAAACCGTCATCGGTCTGCTGATTACCCTGACCCGTCGCCTTAATGATTATACATTGCAAACCCGCGAGCGCCGATGGAACGCGTTAGAGGGGCTCAGGGAAATCAGCGGGCTCACCATGGGCATTGTGGGGATGGGCGGCATTGGCACGGATACGGCTTACCGCGCCCACTACGGTTTCCACATGCGGATTCTGGCCACGGACCCCAAGCCTCTGCCCAAGCCCGCATTTGTCGCCGAACTCCACTCGCCCGAATGGCTCCCGAAAATGGTCCCGCAGGTTGACGTACTGCTCAGCGCGGCGCCGCACACCCCCCTCACGCATCATATGTTCAATGATGAGATCTTCCGCCTGATGAAGCCCAGTGCCTACTTTATCAATGTCTCGCGTGGTTGGTTGGTGGACTCGTCCGCACTGGTCAGTGCCCTGAAAGAACGTAGGATCGCCGGCGCCGCGCTCGACGCGACGGAACCGGAGCCGCTGCCCCCGGATCATCCTTTGTGGACGGCGGGCAACATCATCATCACTTCGCACACGTCCGCGGTGTCGGCCGGTTCAACCGAGAAATCACTGGACCTCTTCTGTGAAAACGTACGGCGCTACACGAAGGGCTTGCCCCTGCTGAATGTCGTGGACAAGAAACGGGGATATTAACCGCTCGCGCGGAGGTGCCGGATGAGCCCCATCGTCCCTGACACTGAGCAGGGAAATCCCGATGGAGGCCGAACGGCACGAAGGACGATGGCAAACCAGCCCCCTGGGAAGGCCGCGTCTGATATTCCGGCCTTTAAGCCGTACCGGGGAAAACCCGCCGTACGGAATTTTAGGGGAGGCGATGGAAACGTCGGCATCATTCGAAGCCCGGTCCGCGCCATCGTCTCACCCGACCGTAAGTAGCACCCGTACGGATCTGTGCGGGGAGAGGTTAGCAATGTCCGTCCCTACCGCGACCCGTTCTCCTTTCCTGGCCCCGAAAAAGGGTACCTCACCGTTCTCCGAATTTTCGACCCTGCGCCACCTGCAAAATAGGGTATAATGTCTTACCCTGCATCAGAACAAAGAGGATGACTAGGAAGTAATCTCGTTTATGCCTTTAACGAGCCATGATGTTTCGGAAATAGAATTACCGGCGACTCTCGAGGAAGGGAAGTACCTCCCAATCCAGTTGAACGGTATCGTTGGGGACATGGAGGATGCCGTTGATGCTGCGTACAAGATGGCCCCCTCTGCAGCGCTTCCTGTGTGCCTCGATCTCACCGATGCACCCTTCATCGAAGTCACTTCGCTTGTATGGTTGATAGCGCTTTTGAGCACCCGCATGCGGGACGGTTTTTCAACCATCCTTCGACCACCCGAAAAAAAGAAAACGCGGGACTTCATGCGCATGTGGGCTTTCCCGCAGGCTATCCGGTCTGCTGTTGGGCTTGAGATTGAAATGTTTCTTGAACCGAATAATCGCGCTGTTCTTAAAGCCGACGAGAAGGCTGGACTCGACAAAACAGCGTATGCCGGCGAATTTCATAATATCGGCGGGGTTGAACAGCGATTGCTTTCGGAAGGTTTTTTCGAAATTACCACGTTTGCGCCGAGAAAGGAGAAGAATCCAACGCAACTCGCTGCAGATCAAAACGCAAAGTGGCGAGAGGATCGCATCTTGGCGGTGTTGAACTTGCACCTGCGCAAGCCCGGTCGCACGGTGTCGAGCCATATTGCTCACGAAGCAATGATGAATGCTCTTCGGCATCCGGACTCAAGGATCATTCAGACGGCATCATTTTTTGATCGACCGGAAACATACCAAGTCAATGAACGCAGTTTGGCACCGTGGCGAGAGTTCTTTCAGGTGCTAAACAGTCAACTCGCAGAACCCAAGGCGAACCCCGGCAAGAGAATCTGGTCATATTTTGATGACGACACAAAAATCGACGTACAGAAGGCAAAGAAAGGGATTCCCCTCCGCAAGGAACTCGGCCGCGCCGTACTCGACTCCATTAACGCAGCAGTCCGCGATCGCAACTTCTACGACCAGGAATTTTTTGAGAGAATTGAGATACCGAAAGAGGCGAAGCACTTTATTGAGCGACTCCGCTATCTCCCATCCATTGAAGTTGAACACTGTAACCGATACATCCTTGAGGCTTCTTTTCCGGAGGCGATTCGCCCAGCATCTAAAGGGCATTTGACCATCCTATTCAGAGATGACGGAGAGAGTGCGATTAACACGCTGCAGACGCCAATCCGACAGGGAAAACCAATTCGTTCGACAAAATCGCCAGAATTGCATACTGGCTATGAAGTGACTATCGAAGATGAAGACGGAGGGAAACCAAAAGTATATTGGTCGGATTTTACACCGGAAAGGGACACGCGCGAGGAATTGCTACTTTTCTCGACGCTGCTGCCTGGGGTGACGCGCGACGTCACAGGCACCGGCCACATAGTCGATCCTGAGGTTACGCGAGACCAGAAGATCCTGGGAATGCCAGGCATGGGTTTATTCGTGCTCACAACTGAAGCGATCGATGTCTTCGGCGGCACGGTGTCGATCCGCACCAAGAATCTATTTCTCACCATTCAGGCGACACACAGACCGGATAACATACGATACGCGGTCAAGATTCGGAGGTTCGGCGCTTGGTATCCACCCTTCCTTGGCAACATGATGACTGTTCGCCTTCCGTTGCGGTAGTCAGCAGTGGCCCGATATGAAACGCGTGGGGATAGTCTCCTGCAAGTTTGGCTCTGGCGCGGCGTCCACCTTAGGTGAGTCACATCTCGAGTTCTATCTGAGCGTTGCCAAGGCCATCACGAATGAACCCGTCACTCCTGTTCAGGCACCACCTCTTGCCCGCATGGCTATCACCAACGAAAGGTTAAATGCGAGACCCGGTGCGGTTGGGGATGCGATTGCGAAGCGTTGTTCAGAAGTCGCCAAGTGTGCCGAAGTTATCGTAGTCGATCTCGATGTGCCCGAGATGGCCAACATTAGGGGTTCTGCCCACATTAATGCATATGCCGCGATCAATTTAGCCCTGCAGACTACCCATAAGCCGGAGCAGTCACGCGCCCTTATGCTCATCTTGCTTGTGCCTGAGTTGCCTGACAGCAACAGCTCATCCATGCGACTATTAAATCCAGATCTCGCCAAAGGAAATATTGTTCTTATCAGCGACGCAGGTAAAATTCTGCCGGAAGAAATTTCCCGGCCATCATTCAACAAAGAACAATATCGCCTTAAACTGTCTGAAATAAGAGGAAAACCTATTGAGCTGCTTCGGCATAAGCTAGTGCGTCAGAGGGGTCATTTCAAACGTTTTGTGAATGGAGTTCATACGGAGTGTGTGCCGCTTTATTTCGACGGTCGGCTTTGCAGCGTCGAAGTGCGCAAGTTGGTTCATGATTACGTCCTTCAGAATTATCCAGGTGGCGCAAGGCCCCATTTCATCTATCGTCCTGACTACTCAAATTGGCTCGAGGGACTTCTCCACATTCTCGCGGGCGAGATTGGAGCAGAATGTCATCGCGTTTGGGAAGTTCTCGAGCGACCGGAGTTGGGAGATGATTTCGATGTATGTGCTCCGCTGTTAATTGTGCAGTTGATCGATAGCGGAAATTCATTGACTGAGGTGCGTAACCAAGTTTGCAGCAAGTTCCAGCTTGACGAAATTAAATGTCTCGCCGTGCTATCAACGACTGGTAATGAACCATGCTTTGGGTCACGTCTAGTGGCAGGAGCCGAGATAGCTTACTTTCTCAAGGTGCCCCAGATCAGGCAGTTGGTCGCTGACTGCCCGATGTGTAGATTGGACCTGCCTTACAGTAAAGAGGGGCACGATGACAATCTCATGTTAACCAGTTACGAATTCTGGACCATGGTCGATATAGCGGGACTAAAAAAGGAGGATGATCCACCACCGTACCGAATGAAACTAGAAGCGGTACCGGATTTCCCAAGAATTCTGGATTCTAATGGAGCCTGGATTGCCAGCAAGATTGGTGACTTGCTAAAAAATGTGACGGGCCAGCTGCCGAACGATATTGTTGTTGTGTGTCCAGATCAAAAGGGCTCCCAAGTGTTGACTGAGTATTTGCATTTGGTTTCTGGAGTTACGGTGATAAGGATCCGGGACGAGGATATTAGGTCAGCGAAGGATTTGAACACTCCCGACAGTCTCATTGACGAGTGGGAGAGGACCCAGCCTGAGTGGTATATGCAGATCAGAGCGGCAGCAACACAGAAGGTCGTCGTCCTAGACGAGTTTTGCGTTTCGGCGGTTAAGCGTGACGCGCTTCATACGGTGATGGGTCAACTCAAGAAAACCGTGGTGTGCTATTTCGCTCTGGCGGACTTCTGCCCGCAATTGGCGGAGAAATCTTCTATCCCGGTGATGTCCCTCTATGAATGGCGCATGTACGGAGGCGCCTGATGCCCCGTAAACAAGAACATTCCGCGACTAGCTGCAAAGTGCTCGTAGAACGACTGAAGGATTGCAAGTCTTCGGACCAGCGAGTGCTTCTCCTAGAGGACCTCTTGTGGAAATCCCGGAATCTGCCCCCTGGTGCCCGTTGGTTTTACACGGCAAGGGCTTTGAAATGCTTCGTGGATGGCCCCGTGGCTGCGCGCCTCGATATGGAGGAACCCGAGATGATGACACACAAAGCCGACGTTGCGATATTGACCGCCATACCGCCCGAGCTGATAGCAACGAAGATCGCGTTCAACATACCTCTTGAAATACAGGAAGACGAGTACGTGAATGGTTTGCGCTTCTGGGAGACTCCTCTGACTGATTCAACTGGAGGTCAGCTTGATATAGTGCTCACCATGATTGGAGAATCAGGAAATGTTTCTTGTGCCGCAGCGTGTGATCGCTTGTTCAACACGTACGATGTTGGTTTGTGCATACTTGTCGGGGTGGCAGCGGGTCTTAAAGGCAAAGTAAAACTTGGGGACGTCGTGGCTGCTGATATCGTGCTGGATTATGAGAATGCTAGGCTGGAATCCGATGGTGCAAAAAAGCGCCCTCGTCAGTTTTCCCCGGGCGTTCAGATCGCCCGAGATCTCGAATATTTCAATCCACAACAGCATAATTGGTACGACATCTTAAGGCAGGCCTCTGGACAATTGAGAGAGGTCACTTATCTGGAGGCGCCACCAAACGACGACTTCTGGAATCCTGAGTTTGTGTCCGGCGTTATTCTTTCGGGAGAAAAGCTTATAGCAGACGGATCGCTGGACGTAAGACGGAAAGAGTATCACGACAGAATAAGAGCAGCGGAGATGGAAGGGCGAGGCTTCGCTCGTATGTGCGAGGAGCACGGTGTACCCTGGCTGGTCTTCAGGGGGATTTCTGATTACGGAGACCCACAAATAAACAAGGACTGGCAGGGCACCAGCGCCTTGGATGCTGCTACTGCAGCTCGGCTGTTCATCGAAAGGGGCTACAAAAAACCCATATAGATAAACTTCCTTTCTGCCTCTCGGGCGAGGGGACAGACACCTCGTTATACTGGTTTTCGAGCGGCGGAGGGTGGCCGCAGCCATCCGTCGTGGACCCAAGGCGGAGAACGTTGACCTTCGCCCCACCGCGACGGTGATGAAACGGTGTCAACGGTGATGAAACGGTGTCAGGAACTGTTTTTCTCCCCCAAAGGTGAATGTTAAGGACCGGCGGAGCAGTGCCGTCGCGGTTCCTGCGATTTCCCCAGCCAGCGCAATAAGGTGATGAAACGGTGTCAGGAACTGTTTTTCTCCCCCAAAGGTGAATGTTAAGGACCGGCGGAGCAGTGCCGTCGCGGTTCCTGCGATTTCCCCAGCCAGCGCAATAAGCCATCAAAAAGTTTGGCAAAAGCTTCGGGTGAGAGAGCACCGAGGCGGCGGAGAGCGCGAACCGTGGGGAACGTCGTTACTCCCTGGACGAGAAAAGCGCCGGCCTTCAGAAAGGAAACAGGTACGGGGCGGTTCGCGAACCGCCCCTACACCGAATTAGGCTGGCGGTGTGCGGAATGACGGTAATAAGCGCGCGGTCTTGGTCTCCCAACGCCCGGCTGACTACCAGGGCGGGACGGGTTTTTCCCGCCATGCCGAAATCGATCAGCCAGACCTCACCGCGGCGGGCGACGTAGGACCGAACGGCGTTCGGCCCAGGACCAGCGCCGCTGGTCCCTACAAGCAATCGAACAGGGCGGCGGAGGCAGCGTCACCAGACGCGGCGAACACCGTAGGCTTCAAAGATCCGCTCGTTGGTGGCGATGGGGAGGTTTTCTGCCTGGGCCTGGGCAATCAGCATGCGGTCAAAGGGGTCTTTGTGAGGTCCGGGGAGGAGGCCGGCGCGAATGCCGTGGTTGACGGTAATATCCAGGGTCGTAAACCCTTCCCGGCTTATGAAACCTTGGAAGTCCGCGGCCAATTCCTCGGCTCCCGGCAAGCGTCCGAGTCTTACTTTCGTGGCGATTTCCCATGCCGAGGCCGCGCTCACCAGAACCACATTCGAGGTGGCCGCCATGGCCTTGCGCGCGGCGGGCGAGAGGGCAGGATCATCACCAAGCCACCAGAGTAATGCATGGGTGTCGAGCAGTAGGCGCACCGCTTTTACTCCCAGGCAGCGAGTTCCGCGGGCGGAAGCGGCGCAAAGAATTCCGGACCGACGCGAAGCTTTCCGCGCAGCACGCCTGGCTGCCGTCGGCCTTGCACCACTCCGATGGGAACCAGACGAACCACCGGGGTCTTGCCGCGGGCAATAACCACCTCCTCGCCGCGCCGAGCTCGCGCGATCAACTTCGAGAGGTTGGTCTTGGCTTCGTGTACCTTCACTGAGCACATAGAAACTCCTGTTAGCTAAGTAATCTTAGCTAATGTCTGAGCGATTTGCAAGCTTCGTGAAGAGGGAGGAAATGGTGTCAGGACCCATTTTATTATCGAGGAAAAAGCGATAGTCCCCTGACACCACTTCTCCCCCCCACCATCTCTCCCACCCCTGTGGGCACCCACGAGGGATGCCCCTACGAGGTAAATTCAACAGAAATCCTCTCCCGTCGGAAAATTTGTCCTTATCCTCCTAGCCTCTGGTCGCCATCGTGCTAAATGTCTAGCGGAGTATTGTCGTGTGGGTAAAATGACGCGCCGGAGCTGGGTGCTGGGGACTGGGTGCTGGAGAAGATCCGCAGCCCGGCACCTAGCCCCCAGCACCTAGCCCCCAGTACCCAGCCCCTCTCGGGAACCTTGAATGTTTATGAAAAACAAGAACTTAGATCGAAGTCAAGGAGCTAGTGAGGGAGGACGCCGCTGAGCCAAGCGTATGAAATCAGGGCAGTTAATGAAAACACTGCGGGTTGAGAACGGGCGGCGCTCGCGAACCTTGAATGTTATTGAAAACACGGTACGTTAACCCAGAAAGCGATAAAATGGCGCTGGCTGCAACATTTTGAAAATAGGGAAGTTATAAGAAACACCACGGGGTGACGGTGGAAAAAAGGGAACGATAAAATGAAGGGTATCCTAGAATGTTATTGAAAGTAAATGAGATATAAATTGACATTGCGCAAATTTTTTCCGAACCTTGAATGTTCATGAAAAGTAAACCACTTATCGTCGAAAACCTTGAATGTCATAGAAAGGAAACGGGGTTAAGGTGTTTAGGGCCTCGGCGCCGCCCGACGGGGGGAGGGGACAAGGGGATCAACGCGGGAGGCTAGAGTCAACGCCGCCCTGGTCCATTTCCGGCAGGAGAGCGAAAAAAGATGTTAAAAAAATACGTTCGAAGCCGGAATGTCTATGAAAACAAACAAATCTCAGGCACAATGCCCGGAAAAAAGTCGGACATTTATGTCTTAGATTCGGACATTTTTGTTTAACCGATGCCAATTTTGCAGAAAACCACTGCTTTGTGACGACAATTTGTCAGATCAATTCGGTTTTCTCGGCGGTTCTTTCGTGCGTCATAGACCCCGTTTGCGAAGGATGAGCCGTCCTGGTTTCGGATGTAGCGCTGGCTTCCAGCCGGAATTGAGCCGCCAAGATGGCGGCGCTGGCATCCTGAGTCCGAGTCGGACCAGCACTGCACGGCGGGTCGGCCAGACGAAAAGCGAGCGTAGCGCGACCTGTCCTGTAGGTCCGCGCTTTTTCTCCGCCGGTCGAGGACTTCCGCCCTCCTCGTGGGTGCCCAATGGGGGCCGATTCGGCCCGGTGGTGGGCACCCACAAGGCCTGCCCTACGGGTTCGCTGGGGCGGCTTCACGGCGCTCGGCCCAACGAAGTGCGCGATGGCTCAAGGTTGGATGGGGGGCGCGAGCACCCAGCGGTTTTTGTGGAGGAAATCGCTGACGATGGAAATATCGTGCGCGTCGCACAGCAGCAGGCGGCAAAAGACATCGGAAGTGCCCACTTTGGGTTCAACCTTGGCCGCCTCGCGGTAGGCATTCTGCGCGGCCTTCTTGTCTCCCGATTGCCAAAGGGCAATGGACTGAAGGACCATCATCGAGGTGGAATTCGGGTCGGCGTTGAGGGCCATGGCGCACTCGGCGAGCGACCCTTCGTAATCGCGCTGCTTCCACAGGACCAGCGCCATGATGCGATGACCCTCCGGCCCCTGCGGATTCTCGGCAATCATCTTTCCCGCCAGAGCGCTGGCCCCTTGGATGTCGCCGCGGCGCAAAAGCCCGGTAGCCAGTTGCTCGCGCGCTCCGGGGAAGTCCGGATTGGCTTGCAGGACTTTCTGGAGCAGGTCGGTGGCGCGGGCCGTCTCTCCGGCTTGATTCAGCAGTACCGCCAGCTCGTATTGGCTCTGCCAGTCTTCCGTATTCAGACTCACGGCTTTTTCCAGCAGTGCGCGTGCTTCCGAGTTCTTGCCTTCTTCCATGAGAATGTGCGCCAGCGCGGCATAGGCGGGCCCCAGGTTGGGCGAGACCTGGAGGGCGTGGCGCAACGCTTCTTCTGCGGCCGGCGCGCGGTGCTGGAACATGCGCATTTGGCCCAGGGCGAAGTAGGCCTCGCCGTTCTGGGGGTCAAGCTTGATGGCCGCCTCATACTCGGTCCCCGCCTTCTCCTCTTCCCCATTCGCGAACTCGCAGCGCCCCAATGTAACGTGTGCTTCGGGTTTTTCGGGCGCAATGTGCACCGCCTCTTCCGCCTGCGCCAACGCCTCGTGCGGCCGGTCGGAGTCGAGGTAGAGGATTGCCAGGCTCATCCGCAGCATGGGGTCCTTCGGGCTAAGGGCCAGGGCTTTGGAGAATTCCGCGCCCGCCAGGTTTTGATAATCCGAAGATGTCAGGCCACCCCTTTTATCCGGCGGCGTGTTGGCCGGCAAGCTCAGCGCCCAGGCTACCGAACCCAATGTGTAATGCGCGTCAGAGTCCGACGGATTCAGTTGCGCGGCGGTTTGCAATTCGCGGAAGGCTTCGGGCAAACGCCCTTGCTCGCGAAGTGCGAGGCCCAGGCCGCGGTGCGCGGGTTCCACCTCCGGCTGCACGTCGATGGCTTGGCGGAAAGCCTTTTCCGCCCCCACTTCGTCGTGCTGGCCCAACAGATCGAACCCACGGAGGATGAGATCCTCCGCTTGCTTGGAGACTTGCCCGACGGGCTCGGTTGCGGCGGGTGGTTGTTGGCAGTAGGCAGCGGACAGTAGGCAGAAGGCAGAAAGCAGTAGGCCGAAGGCAGAAAGCAGTAGGCCGAAGGCAGAAAGCAGTAGGCAGTGGGCGGTAGGCAGTCGGCCGTTGGCGGTTGGCACGCCTTCCACAAACGATCTCACGCAAAGGCGCCGAGGCGCAAAGGCTCGCAAGGGAGAACTCGATGATTTTCTATGCGCCGCCATTAACTTTGTCCCGTTACGCAAAATGCTTTTCTGTTCATCCGATCGCCCGATCACCCGATCTCCCGATTCTCCCGCCTACTGCCCGCTGCGGACCTGCTGTGGATCGTGAATGATGATTTCCGCGTGGCCCTGGTAAGTTACAACATCGCCCCGAATTTCCACGCGCTTCCCCTCCAGAGATTCGAGGTTGCCGAATTTCCCTTTGTCGGCAGCAAATATCACGCTGGTAAAGGGGCAGGTGCGGTAGTCCTGGCAGAAATCCAGGAAGGTGTTCCCCGTGCGCGCGGTGTAAACTCGAAGCACGAGCCCTGCCACGCAACCATTCTTGCCCACCAGCGGCCCGGCATTTCGCAGATCAACGCAGGGAGGCGGGCTACCTTCTGCCGGAGTTTCAGGGGCGCTCGCGGCCGGCTGGGACACAGGTACATCCCGGTAGATAACGGGCCTCTGGACAAATCGCGAACCGACCCCGATCCCCAGCCCAAAGGCCAGGAGCAAAAGGCCGACATCGACAAGAATGGGTCTGCGCTTCATCGCTCCAAATCCAACGGCGTTCGGCCAGACGGTCCGCCAAACCCCGGCAGTATATCAAAAGGGAGTTGCAAGTGCGGGACGGACAAATTCGTGGGTGTTTTTGTCGGTGCCCAATCGATAATCCCCGAGGCTGGGAACCGGACATTTTGACGCCCTCCCCTGCCTGACCGTTGGGGACTCTGGCGGACCGCGTCCCACCTCTAGGTGCCCAATTGGCCAGAGTGGGAAAAATCGCAAATCACCCATCGCCAATCACAAATCACCTTAGTGGCACGGATGATCAGTGCACGCTGAGGAACGCATAGCGTAGAACGAAGAGGCCGGTGAGAATCCAGATCAGGGGACTGACTTCGCGCCGTTTGCCCGTGGCGACTTTCAGAAACGTGAAGGAGATCATGCCGAGGCTGAGTCCAGTGGCGATGCTGAAAGTTAGTGGTGTTGCGACCAAAGTGAGGAAGGCAGGGAAGGCGTCGGTGAAATCGTTCCAACGAACTTTGGCCACGGCCCCGCACATGAGTGATCCCACGATGATGAGGGTGGGGGCGGTGGCATAAGAGGGAATGGCGGCGATGACGGGAGCGCAAAACATCGCAGCAAGGAAGAACCCGGCGATCACGAGATTGCCGAGGCCCGTGCGCGCCCCCGCAGCCACACCTGCGGCGCTCTCAATGTAGCTGGTGACGGTGGAGGTGCCGGTCAATGAGCCCATGATCGTGCCCAGCGCATCGGCCAATAGTGCGCGGCTGGCGCGCGGAAGCTTGCCGTCGCGCATGAAGCCGCCTTCTTCGCACACACCGATCAGCGTGCCTACGTTATCGAAGAGATCAACAAAGAAGAAAATGAAAATCAGGTCGCCGAGGCCAAATTTCGCGGCCGCGCGCAAGTCGAGCTTGAGCAGCGTGCCGCCGGGGTGGGGAAGGGAAAGCAGATGCGCGGGCCATTGCGTCAAGTGAGCAGGAATCCCCGCGAGCGCCGTCGCGGCAATACCAATCAGGATGGCGCTGCCCACTCGCCGGGCCATCAGGATGGCGATCACCAGCAGGCCCCCCGCGGCGAGGATGACTTGTGGATCGGAGAATCGGCCCAGCGCCACATAGGTTGCGGGATTGGCGACGATCATTTTGGCGTTGCGAAAACCGATGAACGCAATGAACAGGCCGATGCCCGCCGCAGTGCCGTATTTCAGGCAGTCGGGAATGCCATTCACGATCATCTCGCGCACGTTGGTGAGGGTGAGCAAAAGGAATAGCATGCCGGAGATGAAGACCACGCCAAGCGCAGTCTGCCACGGCACCCCGCGCCCGATGACAATCGAGTAGGTGAAATAGGCATTCAGCGACATCCCCGGCGCCAGCGCGATCGGATAGTTGGCCCAGAGTCCCATGATAAGGGTGGCGAGCGCGGCGGAAATGCACGTGGCAAAGAGAACCCCTTCCACGGGCATGCCGGCTTCGGAGAGGATGCGCGGGTTGACGACCACCACGTAAGCCATGGTGGCAAAGGTGGTCAGGCCCGCCAGCAGTTCGCGGCGGATAGTGGTTTCGCTTTCTTTGAGGTGGAAGATGCGCTCGAGCAAACGCCGTGTCTCCTTGATGAAGATGGGCCACTATAGGCGGGGAGAGTGATTTCGTCAATGGGAAGGGGGGGTATTGGGTGAGCTTGAGCGCTACGTTGCCCAACCCATAAATACAAAGAGGACGACAATTGTATCGGTCATTCCGTGCGCGAGGATCGCGGCCCACAGGTTACGGCCGGAGAATAGATAGACGCCGCCTAGCACGAGACCGGAGTAAGTGGAGTCCATAATACCTGTGGGACCTTTGTAGAAGTGTCCGAAGCCAAAGAGGACTGCGACGTAAATCATCGCGGCGACATAGGCGCTCTTCGAGCGATTACCTAGGTCCGCGGCACGCGTGAGAAGGTAGCCGCGGTAGCCCAACTCCTCTCCGAAACCCGCAAAGACCCAAACAAAGGCCAGATTGCGCAGGGCGAACTTCCAGTCGTAAGCGGGCACCTTTAGCAATGAGGAGACTTCCTCAGGTTTATGCCAAAGGTGGCCGGCCAGCGGCTCAATTACGAACTGGCTGCCGAGTAGCAACGCGGCAGCCGCAACGATGGCCATCACCACCGTCTTCCGCCACGACTTTGGCCGCGTGAGTCCTGCCACACTCCATCCGCCGTCGCGAAGCCACAGTGAAACCCAGAAGAGCACAAAAAGGATTGGCACTTCGTTCGGCAGAATGTGAACGACATTGTGGCCAATGACGATGAATGCGCCGAGCACAACCTCAAGAACAGATAACAATCGGCGCACTGGTGTGAGTTCAACGGGGGATGACGCAGGTGAGGATTGCACAGGTAGATGTTAACACGAGCACGGATTCAATCCCAATGCGCACCGAATCTCAATTACTGTTGATAAAGGGTGCTTGAATTCGAGCATTGCTCTTGCAATTTCAGCGTCGCTTCCCGTATCGTACGCCATGCACACACCGACAGAATCTGACACGTTCAACAGTTCGCCGCTCAGCGGGAGCAATGAACCGAGCGATGCTCCCACTTCGGGCTACGGCTTGCGGCGCGAGGTGTTATCGCCGATGGAGACGCTGGCGCAATCCGTCTCCACCATGGCGCCCACCACCACGCCGGCCGCCACCATTCCGCTGGTATGTGCATTGGCGGGCAACGCCACTTGGTTTGCTTATGTGCTCGCCATGGCCGCCGTACTGCTGGTGGTCTGGTGCATCGGGCGTTACGCGCGCTACTCGGCCTCGCCGGGATCCCTGTATACCTACGCAGCCATGACGCTTCCCCCTTGGCTCGCCGCGACCGTGGCCTGGAGTTTGTTGCTGGCTTACGTCGCCACGGGTTCCAGTGTCATCGGCGGCTTTTATTACTACGCGGGCTTGCTGCTCCGTCACGGCGCCGGGCGCGCAGCCGCAGCGGTGGTTTTGGCTACCCTCGTCACCGCGGTTTCGGTCTGGATTGCCTATCGCGACGTGAAAATCTCCGCGCGGCTGATGTTGTGGGTGGAAGCAACGTCCGTGCTGGTGATCGTTACGCTGGTGGCACTCCTGCTGGTGCGTCATGGGATGCACTGGGACTGGGATCAACTGCGCCTGCGCGGATCGACGGGAAGCGGCGTGCGTCTCGGCCTGGTGATGGCGCTCTTTAGCTTCTGCGGCTTCGAAAGCGCGACAACGATGGGCTCCGAGGCCCGGAATCCCCTGAAAACCATTCCGCGAGCGGTGATGCTAACCGCCATCCTGGGGGGAGTTTTCTTCACGGTTTGCGCCTACGCCGAGGTGCTGGGTTTCCATTCTGTAGGACAGGACTTGGGAACAAGCCCCGCCCCCATGCACGTCTTGGCGGACCTGAGTGGCGTGCCGGGGTTTGGATTGCTGATTGACGTGGGGGCGCTGATCAGCTTGTTTGCCGGCACCCTGGGCTGCATCACGGCCGCTGCGCGGGTGCTGCTCTTGATGGCGCACCACGGTCTGGCCCACCAATCGTTGCGCTCGACCCACGTTCGCAATGAAACTCCCGGCCACGCGGTCGTGGTCACCGGCCTTGCCGCCCTGCTCCCCGTGGCGGTGCTCGCGGCGCGGGGAGCCAGTGGATTGGACGTGTATGGGTGGCTCGGATCGCTGGCCACCTATGGGTTCATCGTGGCATACGCTTTGGTTTGCGTCGCCCTGCCGCGCTACCTACGGCTGCACGGCGTCTTCCGGCCGAGCGCGGTGATTATCCCCGCACTGGCTTGTGCCGCCATGCTACTTGCGCTCGTGGGCAATCTATACCCTGTGCCGGAAGGGAACTACGGGAGGTTGCCGTACATTTACCTGGTGTATTTGGCCGCGGGATTGATGTGGTTTTTCCTGCACGGCCGCAAGGCACAGCAAGTGTAGCGCGTCTATAACGGCATCGGCGTTGTCAAGCAAAACTTCTCCGTGGGGGTGGCGGTTGGGTTTTTCTCGCGCCTTTCCCCCTGTGCGATTCGTTTTGGGCTCATGCCGACCAAGGCTC
>JBEKLF010000027.1:0-50738 GCA_050010335.1 Terriglobia bacterium | reverse complement strand
CAGGCCCGCCTGTCAACCGACGCCCGAAATCCTCCTCGTGCATGTCGGGCAGCCTCCCAACTCCCAAAATCAATCGCCATTCTGTTCCGCTCCCCCTTAGTTAGAACAAATTTACCGTGGGTTGCTGTGCCGTTTCCTTGCTTCTGCCTTCCCCTTGGCGGTATAGTAGGGCCGAATCTTGAACAGTTGACTTCGGTCCCCGTATGCCCACTTTGATTTCTATGCGAAGGGTCTGGGCGGAAGGCGAATTGCCGACCGCAGATCCGTCACGGCGCGCGAAGGTTGATGAAACGCCACTCCAACCTTCCGACGCGGGTTTTCTGCTTCTCGATTCCTCGCTGCGGCCGATCTATGCCAACCAAGATGCGGTGGGCATCCTCTGTTACCCCGCAGCGCCGAAGCCTTCGAAGGCTGTGATGCAGACGATAAACAAGCGGATAAACTTCTTACTACGCGGCCACCTGCCTTCCCTGGGGAGCCCCTCGCTGGTGGAGTTTCTCTCCGGCAAAAGGCGTTACCTGCTGCGGGCATTTTTCCTCGATTCTCATATCAAGCACCCTCTTCAGCCCGCCTATGCTTTGCTCATCGAGCGCGGCCATCACGTACTGCTGGAACTGGCGCACATCAGCAATAAGTACAATCTGACGAACCGGGAGATTGAAACCATGCGGCTGCTATTGGGTGGGTTGACCAGCAAGGAAATAGCCTCCCGCATGAATATAAGTCCCAACACCGTCAAGGTCTTCCTGCGCCAGATCATGTTGAAGCTGGGCGTCACCACGCGCGCCGGAATCATCGGCAAGTTCGTCAGCAGCTAGCCCGCCTCGGATCCCAATTCCCGGTCTGGTACTCGCTTTCCGGACTAATTCTTTTTGGCTGGTATGCGCCTGACCCCTTCGCCCTTTGCAGTGAGGCCGGCGATGCTTGTGGACGTTTGCAAGGCTTGGGTAATACCTCCCTGAAGCACAAAATGCAACCCCGCACTATAGCGTGATCCGAACGAATTCTTGCGGAGCCACCGCACTTGCAGAAGAGTGGGGATACTGGCCCGCGTTCCGGGAACGGCAATTTCCCCTACCAGCATCTCGGAGACCTTAAGGCGTTTCTGCGCCAGGAGGCATAATCCGCCGGAGCTGATGTTTTGAACGCGCCCGTCGACGATGCGCGATTTGCCAGTTGGTACCATGACCAGCGGCAGAGTGCATCCGTACAGGCGAACGGGATTTTGCAGGCGAAAGCGCGGAGCGGTACGGAGTTGCTTCGTGTCGGGTTTGGTCATAATGCCCACAAGCATAAGCCATGCCGGAGTGCCGCGCTATTACCCAAATGGATTAGACCACATGGTGAATTGACCCCAGCCGGCGTGAAAGCGCATATTGCCCATAGTTGAATGAAATGAAGAGGGGGAGGGATTGTGCGCCAATCCCACCGGTTCAAGCGCGTATGGAACAACGCCAGCGCGTAAGCAATCGGGAATTAGCAAGCCACCGCTTTGAGGAAATTAAGATCAATCGTCCGCCCGGTCCTCCCGGTAGGAGGGGAGAAAACTTAGATGAGCTACAAGATGTTGGTATTGGTTTTCAGTTCAGTTCTCGGGCTCGCTTTGGCGACCGGGACGGCTTGGGCGAATGATCCAATCGTTTCTACCGTAGAAACGGAGATCAGCCTCCCCTCTCAGAATCCTGCCGCCGGTTTAATTCGGAACGTTTCGTCGCGGACAGGCCGGGCCTCACCGTTACCGGCAAATGAAAACAGCACTGACACCGCCTATTACAAAGGTGCGAAATGGAGCAGCGGTTCCGTTATAACGTGGAGTATTGCGGATAGTCCGGGCACTGCCGATTCGCCCTTTAGCGGCTATATGGGGTCACAATACGAAGCTCTTGTTCAGCAAGCTTTCCAGATATGGGCAGCCGCTTCCGGCCTCACTTTTGAGGAGGTCGCAGACTCCAGTCAATCCGATATCCGTCTGGGCTGGGGTGATTTCAACACGTCCTCAACCCTCGTGGTGGGACATACAATGTGTCAGGCGGAGTCAGGACACTTGCTGCCCGACGTCATCATCCGGCTTGAAGATCCATCTCAAGATCCCCTCGTCGCAGGAACAGGCAACACCCTCACCTATTCAGGAACGGATGCAAATCTTTATCAGGTCATCCTGCACGAGATCGGCCACGCCTTGGGTCTGGCAGACAACAACGATCCCAGCTCCGTCATGCACTACGAAGCCACGGGCGCGAACAACGCGCTCGACACTAACGATGTCGCAAGAATCCAGACGCTGTACCGCTCGCCGACACTTGCTACGCAGGCACGTCAGGCTGCGGCATCAAAGCTGTCAGGATCGTCGCTAAAATCGATGAGACAGTAGTTGACTCGGGCCATCGCAACTTTCCAGACCCATCAGACCGTGCCGACCTCTTGGGCACCGCCTGCGGAGGTCCTGAAGGGTTAGCTAGCCGGCTTTACTCCCGATGGGCGGGCCTAACATCGCGTTTGTGCTCGTGACCGCGGGATTGGCCCTTCATTGAGTGAGTTGTCGCTCGTCAGGATCAGACTCTCATTCATCTTCCTGGTCCGAGCTTTCGGCGCTTCCGCGATGGGGAACGGGGTGTTACGTTGGCGGTCACAAACTTGTGGGCCATGCCGAGCAAGCCCCGCAACATGTCGGGATGGACGCGAGACAGGCGAACCAGAACGGCGCTGTAGTCGGCGTAGTGGTCCGTCACGTAGTAAACATCGGGGGCCGCGGCGAGCAGTTCGGCACGATCATCGAAATCCACGCGAACGACAATCGAACCGGGTTCGGCCGAGCGATTAGCAGGTACACAGGCCAGAAGTTTTCCGTGGACCTTGAGCGCTGGGAACCCGTACGCTGTGCTCTCCTCCACGCCGGGCAACGCAAGTCCAATATTCCGTACGGTGTCGAAGTCGATGGTGCTTCTAGGTATTGGTCAGTGCGATTCTGTGGAACTCACTGTTCTCATTTTGCAGGTCGACGCGGCTGTGATTATCCCCAACAACAGGTACTCTTGCAGGATAAGTCAGGTGACCAGACAAGCGCCTCAGAACAACAACTTCAGCCCGAACTGAATCTGCCGCGACGTGGTTGACGTGGAAGTTATCACCCCCGCCGTGGGCGAGGGTCCACTGGTGGCTGAGGTGTAGACGACCGGGTTCGGGGTATTGAGGTTGGTGCGATTAAGCGCGTTGAAGAACTCGGCGCGGAATTGCAGGCCGACGCGCTCGGAAAGATTGAATTTCCTAGCCAGGGACAAGTCCGTGGTTGCGAGTCCCGCTCCCTGGAGGATGTTACGGCCGACGTTGCCGTACGTTCCCGCGAGCGGTTGGATGAAGGCGGCGGGATTGAAATACTGATTGGCCCCACCTTCAATCACCTGCCCGGAAAAGCCGGGATTCCAGGACGGCCGAACCGGGTTGCGGCTGTCGCCGTCGTTCGCGGGGTTATAGGACAACTGCGGAGTGAAGGGCAGGCCGGATTGCAGGGTTTCAATTCCGCTCAGTTGCCAGCTTCCGAAGAGGTGATCCACCCAGGGGCCACCCTGAAACGCCTTTCCGGTTCCAAATGGAAGGTTGTAGGTGGCATTGACGACCGCGGAGTGGCGAATGTCGAATGAACCGCGGCCATAGTCCCAACTCGGTTCAAGGGGATTGGAAGCGAATGCGGGAGAGTTTGTCGCGACGCTGGTATTCAGGCTATCGCCATTGTCGAGCGCCTTGGCAAAGGTATAGACCCCGCGAAATTCCAGGCCGTGGCTGAAGTGGTGGTTCACATCCACTTCCAGGCCATTGTACGAGCTGACGCCTTCCGAGAACCAGTGAGTCGAATTCGTTAGGGAGCTGTTGGCGAGCACTGCTGTGGACGGGTTGTACCAGGTCCCCGCGGCATAGCTTGCCGGGCAGGGCGATGCCGGGCAAATCGTTGGAAACGGAACGTTGGCATCGACGGAAAGGAGTTCGTGGTATCCGTGGGAGCCGATATAGCCCACGCTGAGTGTGGTGTTGGGAGAAAGGTACTGCTCGATTCTGAAAGCGTGCGATTCAACCGCCGGCGTCTGGAGGTTTGGCTGCACGCCGCTCGGGACGATCTTCGCCGCCGCATACGTCGCGTCCGGAGCGATGCTCGAAAACGCGATGCCCTTGTCCGCGTAGACGGTATTAAAGGGAGCCACCTGGTCCAAGCGGTAATCCAGGGCGTCGTTCAGCGCGTAATAGATGCCGCCTCCGGCGCGGATGATGGTTTTCTTCGAGGCGAAGGGTGACCACGCCAGACCTACTCGGGGCGCGGGAAGGAACTTGGAGTTATTTACCGATAGAGCCGAGTCGCCGACAACAGGCTGAGTTGAGATTACCCCATTCGCGCCAAACGTATAGTTCGCTGCGCGCCCGAAAGCTTCATTCCAGCCGTTGGTAAACTCGCCGCGGAAGCCCAGACGAAGTTCCAGGCTTGGCCGGAGCTTGATTGCGTCCTCGGCAAAATACGCGCCTTCGAGCTGACGCCACGCGAGCGGCGTTGCCGTTGGGGCGTAGGTGTAAGTGCTTACTGTGCCTGCCAGGAAACCCGCGAGGTTTGAAAACGAAGCTTGTCCATATTGGTCCTGGAGCAGGTCGCTGTTCGATTGCAGCCGCTCGAACCACGTGCCCACGGTAATCAAGTGAATGCCGTGGTTGATGGTCACCTGATCGGTGGCCGTAAACAGGTTGCGCGCCGCCGCGAGGTTGCTGCCGGCGTTGGTGCCGCCGTTGGTGAGCTGCGACGCGCCGTTGAGCGTGGTGCCGCCGCCAATCACCACGGCGCCAACAGGCTGCGCCGCGTGAATCCAACCGTCCGGCACGGCGGAAGCAGACCCAGTGACTCCACTATTGAAATAGAATCCTCCGCGGGAGAATCCGAACGTCGCCTTGTTGAGAACGTTGGGGGTAAAGACGTGGGTTTCGTTCACGCTTGCCACCTGCTCGCGCAGGAAAACATCGGTGATGCTAAACGGATTGGTCGTCGGCGAATTCGATGTGCTGTCGTCCACGGTGTAAACGCCCGCGAAGGAGTCTTTGTCGGAAAGAATCTGGTCCAGGCGTGTCGTGCCAAAATCCTCGCGCATATGCTGGAGGGGATTGCTGAAGGCCTTGGCGATGCCACTGTTCGCCCCCGTCGAGGTAAGCAGCTCCGGCCCGTTGGCGACCGGCCATAAGCCCAGCAACGGTTGAATGCTCGTCACGGCAGCCGCTCGCGAAGTGGCGTCGGGCACGAGCGTCACATCGCTCAGACCGAGCGCTTGGCGGTAGCCCTCGTAGTTGGCGAAGAAGAAGGTCTTGTCCTTCTTCACCGGCCCGCCCACGGAGCCCCCGAACTCGTTGCGCTCGAAGTTGGGAATTTGCGCCTGGTCGAAGAAATTCCGTGCGTCCAGCGCGCTGTTGCGCAGGAACTCGTAGGCGTTGCCGTGCAACTGGTTCGAGCCGGAGGCGGTGACGATATTGATCTGGGCTCCGGGGCGCCCTCCATATTCAGCGCCGTAGGTGTCCTTTTCCACCGCGAACTCACGCACCGCGTCCACGCCCAGAAGCTGCCCACTCGTCCCTCCCGGGGTGTTGTTGACCTCGGACGCGCTGGTGAATTCCACGCCGTTCAGGAGGTAGAGATTCTCCTGCGGGCGGCGGCCCGAAACCGCAAACATATTGCCGACCACCGAGTTCGAGGTGCCGATGCCACCGGCCCGCTGTGACGTGTAGTTAATGACGCCCGGGTTCAGCGTGAGGAGTTGGTCGTAGCTGCGGCCATTCAGCGGCAGGTCCTTCACTTGGCGCTCGTTCACAAGTCCCGAAACATCGGCGTTGGTCACGTTGGGTGCGAACGGGGTCGCTTCCACCTGAACGGCCTGGCGGATTCCCGCAACGTTCAGGACCAAATCGACACTGGCGTGCTGCCCCAGGACCAGCGCGACACTCCGCTTCGCGACGTTGAACCCCGCCTTTTCCGCGGAAACTTCGTATTCACCCACGGCCAGCAGAGGAGCCTCGTATCGGCCCTCGGCGTCGGTGAGGATGGTGCGCACCGCGCCCTTCTCCATGTTGATTATCTTGATCGTCGCCCCCGGGATCGCACTGCCGGTGGCATCGGTGACAAGGCCGGAAATCGAGGCCTCCCCCTGCGCCCGAACTAGCGATGGTGCCAGGGTTATCGCCAGCCAGAGGACCGGCAGGGAAGTGAGGAATAGCACAACTGGACGTCGCCAGGCGCCTGCAGGGGGGCGGGTTTGCGCAAATCTCGCCAAAGGGAACTCAAAACGTCGCTGTCTCATGGCCATCTCCTGAGTAGGTGCGGGGGCATCCGGTCGACCGGACACCTCCCGGGGATTGGGTTGTTTTGGGAGCCCGGATTGATTGCCGCGCCTTGACGATTCGGCAAATTCATAAAACAAGTTCAAAGAGGCGCATCCATGGCTCCACCGATGACCTGACTCGGGCCGGCACAAGAAACGAGACTGTAAGCAGGATGTACTATATGGAGGTGAATTGCAATAGTGCCTGCTCAACGTTCGCTGTGCCGGCTAGATACAGACCAACCGGCAACACCCTGCGCAGGGCGCAGTGCGACAACAACATTGAACAAGGCTTGTAGCCATATTGTTATTGATATTACGCAAATGCGGCACTGCCGTCAAGCATTTTTGCAACGTCCTATTGTCACGTGTTGGCGAGTGGGCTGCAAGGGTGGCCCGCCGAAGCGCGTGTTGACGGGCGTCGTCCCACTTCGGTACCCGCAACGGGATCTATTCTTGGGTTTGGGCGGGCGCGACCACGTACACGTATTCCAGAATCTCATTGCCCGTGTTGGCGACGTTGTGTTTCAGGGCTGGTGGAATGTAAACCAAACCCGGGGCAGAAAACGGCCGCGTGGGTTGGCCCTCCAGGCGTGCCTCCCCGTGCCCGGTTAGGATCACCAACGTCTCTTCGTTTTTTCCCGTCGTATGCCAGCCCACGGTTTCACCCGGCTTCAAGCGGACATAGCCGCTGCGCATACCCGCCGTCTGCGGCACGCCCTTCAGTAGCGGGCAATCTCCCTCTGCGCATTCGAGCGACAAAGTCAGCGGTTGGGGCTTGGCTGTCTCGGAAGAAAGCGGCGACAACGGAACCACAAGAAGCAGGCCTATGAGGGCAGGCGTAACGAGCACCAGACGATTCATCGAAAATCTCCTGTACGATTCTAAAGATGCGTGTATCTTATCATCTCCAATAGGCGTGATTTTAGGACGCAAAGTGGTGGACCTAATCGATAAGGAGGGCGTTGCTCTCATCTATGGCGAATGAAAACTTTTTCTCATTGCAAGGACAGGTTGCAGTGGTTACCGGCGCAGGGCAGGGAATTGGTGAAGGCATTGCCGCCCGGCTAAATCAGGCCGGCGCGCGCGTTGCGATCCTCGACACGAATCGCGCGGCTGCGGAAGAGGTGGCGGCCCGCTTGAAGGGTCTGGCCCTGCACTGCGATGTCAGTTCCGCTCCTTCCGTCACAGAGGCCATCGACGCGGTTCAGCGGCAGCTTGGTCCAATTGAAATCCTGGTGAATAATGCGGGGATTACCGGACGGACGTTGCCGCTGTGGGAACTCGAGGAGAGCGATCTCGACAAGGTGTACGCTGTCAACCTCAAGGGTGTGTTTCTCACGTGCCGCGCGGTGATTCCGGGGATGCTAGCCCAAGGCTACGGGCGAATTCTGAATGTTGCTTCTGTTGCCGGCAAAGAAGGGAACCCCACGCTGATTCCGTACTCCAGCACCAAAGCTGCCGTCATCGGGCTGACGAAAGCACTCGCCAAGGAAGTGGCAGGGAAGGGCAACATCACCGTCAATGCCATTTCCCCCGCCGTCGTCCGGACCAAAATCCTCGACACCATCGCCAAGGAAACCGTTGAATATATGGTGAGCCGCATTCCCATGGGCCGCACAGGAACCATCGAGGAAATCGCTGCGCTCGTACACTATCTGGTTTCGAGGGAGGCGTCGTTCACCACCGGCCAGTGCTACGACATCTCCGGCGGAAGAGCGACGTATTGAAATGTAGCACAGGCACTCCTGCCTGTGCCTAATGGTGAGGGTCGATGACCCTTGGGCGCAGGCAAGAGTGCCTGTGCTACCCACTCATTCGTGCCGCAGCGCGATGACGGGATCAACCCTCACGGCCCGCAGCGCTGGAATTCCGCAGGCCAGCAATGCCACGGCCAACAGCAAAGCTATTACCCCAAGGTAGGTGACAGGATCGCTCGCGCTGATGCCGACCAACAAATGCACCATAGTGCGGGACAATGCCCAAGCCCCCACCAAACCTACAAGTATTCCTATCATGACAGTTCGCAGGGCTTGAATGAGGACCAGCCGCAGGATGTTACTTCGTCGGGCGCCAAGTGCAGCGCGAATCCCGATTTCTCGTGTCCGCTGGGTTGTGGCGTAGGAAACCACCCCGTACACTCCCACCACGGCGAGGACCAAACCCATTACTCCCAAGATGGCCGCCACATTTGCACCCAGACGCAAAGCAAAGAAACCCGCGTTTCCTTCCAGCACTTCTTTCATTGTGCGCGCGTCCAAAAGGGGCATGTCGGGATCGAGTTTGCGGATTTCATTCCGGACCGCGCTAACCAGGATTTGCGGCGACTCGTCCGATCGGATTTGCAGGGATCGTCGCGAAATATAGTTCTGCGCGAGAGGGACATAGAAAGACGCCTGCGCGTCCTCGGCGGCGAATTGGTATTTTCCGTCCCCAGCCACTCCCACGATTTCAAGCAGGGGGCTGACGGCATTCTCCACCCGGAAGCGCTTACCGATCGGATCTTCCTTTGGCCAATAGCGGCGGGCCATGGTTTGATTGATGATGGCGACCCGCGGGGCCGCGGTGTCGTCATAATCAGTAAATTCGCGGCCTAGGACGAGGGGAATGCGCAGCACAGGAAAGTAATCAGTTCCTATCCTGGAGCAGACCATCGTGGGCGGGTGTTCACCCGGTGGCACAGGCCGGCCTTCGATGTACACGGATTGTTTGTTGGGGATATCGCCCATCGGAACGTAGGACGCCTGGCTTTCATCGCGAACTCCGGGAAGCGCGCGGATCTTCGCTTCAAGCTGGCGGTAAAACTGTTGGGTTTGTGACTCACTGTAGGTGTTCACCGAGGGGTCCAGGGTGACATTCAGGACGTGGTCGGGATTGAAACCCAGCCTTACGTTCGAGGCTGCGCGCAGGCTACGAACGAATAAGCCCGCCACAATCAGCAATGCCACTGAGCCCGCCACTTGCGCACCCATGAGGTCACCACGCACTCGGCCGCGAGACAAGCTGGTGGTGCTGTTGGGCCCGCCTTCGTGCAGAAGGGTATTCACCTCCAGGCTCGTGGTGTGCAAAGCAGGCCCCAAACCCACCGACAACGCCGTGAAAAGCACTGTCAGGAACGCGAAGGCAAAGACCCTCCAGTCGAACGCGTAGTCCAATCGCAGAGGGAAATTGTGCAGTTGAGCCGTCCCGATAATTCGGCCGGCATAAGCTGCCAGGGCGAGCCCGGCAATGCCACCCAACAATGCCACTAGCATGGTCTCCGTGAGCATTTGACGAACCAGCCGTCCGCGGGCGGCGCCCAGCGCGGTGCGAACGGCCATCTCACGTTGTCGCGAGGCTGCGCGCGCCATCAACAGGTTCGCAACATTGCTGCAAGCCACCAGCAAAACCAGCGCCCCGAGGACCAGGAACAAGATTCCGATCAGGATGAAGGCGTTGTTGGCGTAAGGGATGGGGCGTGACAGCCGTTCCGGGATAGCCCGCACCGAGACGCCTTGATCCGTCGCCGGGTACTGTTTGGCCAGGCGCGTCGAGATGACGTCGAGGGGCCGCTGCGCTTCACGCGGGGTGAGGCCTTTTGCCAGCCGCCCCATGGCGAGGATCAGTCTTATGTTGCGTTCGGTCCAAAACCTGCTTCCGGAAGCTTGAGGATAGAGCGTGCCCAGGGAAACATAGGCGTCCATTTCAAGAATCGAGGTCGATCCGAAATCCTTGGAAACGACTCCAACAATTGTTGCAGGACTGCCGTCCACGCGTACTTGTTTCCCCACCACCCCGGGATCACCGCCGAATCTGCGCTGCCAGTAGGAATAACCCAGTACGACCACGCCAGGCGAGCCGCCATCCTCTCCGTCGGTGGGGAGGATAAGGCGGCCGACGGCCGGGGTTACTTGGAGAACAGAGAAATAATTGCTCGTCACCCCGCTCATCGGAACCTGGTCGGTGCGGCCGTCGACGCTCATCGGGACGAGCGCCAACCTTTGGCCGATGACCTGGCAAAACGACTCCGACTGCGTGCGGAATTCCACGAACTCCGGATAAGAAAGGCCCAGCGCTCCCAGCGGCGCGCCCTGCTGACTGACCGCCAGCACGGCAAGTTGTTCGGGTGCCGGGACGGGCATGGGTCGAATGAGACACCCATTTACCAGGCTGAAAATCGCGGTGTTCACGCCGATGCCCAGCGCCAGGGTGAGCAGAGCCACCGCCGTGAGGCTGGGGTTCTTAACCAACATCCGCAGGCTATAGCGCAAATCTTGCAGCAGGGTGTTCATCGCCTTCCAAAATTCAGGGTCATCAGTCACTCGTATCTCAGAGCCACCATGGGATCCACTTGCATTGCCCGTCGAGCGGGGAGGTAGCAGGCCAGCAGTGCTGAGGCCATAAGCACCAGTGAGACGCACGAGAACGTCAGGGGGTCATAAGGCCGGATCTCTCCTAACTCGTGGCCGAGGAGCCGTCCGAACACGAATGTCACCACCAGGCCCAGTACGACGCCGCTGGCAATAAGCTGCATCGCTTCCTTTGCCAACATCTGGACAACGTCGCGTGGGCGCGCTCCCAACGACATTCGGACGCCAATCTCGCGGGTGCGTTGCGCTACGAAATAACTCATAACGCTGTAAACTCCCACCAAGGCCAATATCAAGGCGAGCGCGGCGAAGGCCACAATCAGCCTTACCATGGCATACAGCCCTGCCAATTGGTCGGAGGCAATCTGCTCAAGCGTCCCCATGCCCTCAACGGGTTGATCCTTATCCACGGACCAGAGGGCGCGCTTCAGCGGCTCCTCCAAGCCTCGCGGCGGCGTGACCGTGCGTACAACGAACGTCATCGCGCGCTCAGGATTCTGAGCAAAGGGCAGGTAAACAGCAGGCAAAAGCCTTTTGTGCCCGTCTGTGGTGGAATCCCCGACCACGCCTACCACCGTAATCCAAGGGTGTTCAGGGCCCAGGCTGGCCAAACGCAACCTCTTCCCGAGGGGATCTTCGCCGCGCCATGAGCGCGCCAGGGTTTCATTGATGAGCGCCACACGCGCGGCGCTGGCCGCATCCTGGGCGCTCAGCGCGCGGCCGCGGCGCGGGGTGATGCGTAGCGCGGAGAAATAGCCCGGGCTCACCTTTAACGGAATGGCGGAGACCCGCGCTTCCGCCCCAGGTCCGTTTTCGATGTCAATAGGACTGAGCGCCCGCCGATCTTCGAGGAGAAGAGCTATTGGCGGTCGATCCACGACTCCCACCGATTCCACCCCGGGGAAGGCTTGAGCGGCCTCCAGAACCCGGCGATAAAACGCCGCCACGTCGCCGTCATGGGGATAGGCGGACTCGGGTAGCGAGACCGTCATTGTCAGCAGGTTTTTGGGATCGAAATGCGGTGGCAGATTGCCCACCACGAGCATGAGGCGAACGACCAGTCCACCCAGGCCCAAAAGCGCCACAGCAAGGCCCACCTCGGAAACTACCAAATATTCACGGAGCCGATGCGAGCCGCCAGCGCGGAAACCACCTCCGCCTTCCTTGAGGCTTTCGTTGAGGTTCAACTTCGTGCCGTAGAGCGCCGGCGCCAAGCCAAACAAGAGAGGCGTCAGCAAACAGACCAGCAGCGCGAAGCCGAGAACCCTTGCGTCCAACCCCAACCCATCAGGAGAAGCATTGATGACGATAGGAAACAGAGAGCGGAGGATGGCCATCCCCCAGATTCCGAGCAGAATGCCGAGAGCACCCGCTAGCAGAGCAAGCAGCATGCTCTCGGTAAGAAGTTGCCGGACCAGACGAAGCCGTCCCGCCCCCATGGCAGCGCGTGCCGCCATCTCTCTCTCGCGTACAGAAGCGCGGGCGAGGAGAAGGTTGGCCACATTCGCGCAGGCGATCAGCAGCACCATGACGACCGGACCCATGATGAAAACCAACCCCAGGCCAAGCTTCTTATTGATCTCATCCTGGAGGCGAACAACCTGGACTTCCCAGCCTTTGTTCGTGCTGGGAAAGGCCTGTGCCAGGCGGTGAGCGAGGTCGTACATCTCCGCCTGCGCCTGCTCCTTACTAAATCCGGACTTCAGCCGTCCAATCACCATCACCCGACGTAGACCCCGGCTCATGGCGCTGGAACGTAGGTCAAGCGGAACCCACACGTCGGCGTCCCCCGCGAACAACCGGAAACCGGCCGGCATTATTCCAATAACCGTGTAGCTTTCGCGATTCAATGTGATGTTGCGTCCGAGGATAGCCGGGTCGGCGCCGAAACTGTTTTGCCACAACCCATGACTCAAGATGGCAACCCGGTGGCTCCCGCCCTCAGACTCTTCGGGCAGGAAATTGCGACCGGTCGCCGGTTGCACTCCCAGTACGTGGAAGTAATTGAAGGACACTTGGCTGCCCGAGAGCTGCTGCGGTTCCGCCACGTTGGTGAGGTGGAAGGCCTGGCCGGAATACGCGGCGAGATCCTCGAAAACCCGGTTTTGCTGACGATAGTCCAGAAAGTCGGGAATGGACAGGCTTTCCCTCGTAACTCCATTCGTATTGTTCGCCGCCCACAGATTGGCGATTTGTTTTTGGTCCTTGATGGGAAAACGCAAGTTGAGAATGGGATCGAGAAAGCTAAGAATTGCCGTGTTCATGCCGATGCCCAGCGCCAGGGTGAGCAGAGCCACCGCTGTTAGGCCGGGGTTCTTGGCCCACATTCGCAAGCCGTAACGCAAATCTTGAAGCAGAGTGTTCATGTGGACTGTGGCTGAGGCTTTCGCAGGAAAGGTACGGCGCCGAGCAAGAGCCCGACAGCCGGCAGTAACACCCAATTAACCAGCAGAACCAGGACCCCGGGGATTACGAATGCGAGGTCGGCGAGTCCAAAGGGTCTGAGTACCGATCTGTGCGTGAGCAAGGGAAGGAGCAAATAAATGGGCAAAGTAAGATATGGGCTGACCAGGAAGAAACTCAGCATGGCGAGCGGTGGAGCGAGTGCAGCAAGCAGCCGATGAGTGGTTTTTCCTCCGGCGCGCTGCGACCAGAAGGCCGCGGCCGCGCCAATCACGGGCAGGACGATGAGCCAGGGAAGATAAAACGTGAAGAATAGATAGCTCGTTCCACTCAGCCAGTAAAAGCGCGGAACCAGGCCGGAAAATTGGAAGATAGCCAGCAGGCTGCTGCTCAAGGTGAGCGCACCCAATGCGGGCAGCCACAAAACCTTGGTACGGTATGTTACCTGGTAGTTCATGGTTGCCTCCTCAGTTTCCGCGCGAAGAATTTCCTCGCGGAATTCGGGCCAATCCACGACGCCACCGAGCGCTTCCAGGAAGGCTTCCTCGTTGGCAATGCCGCGTGCTCCGAGCGCGTCCGCGTGGTCCTCCAGATGATTGCCGAGTTCGCGCAGAATTTCTCTCTCCCGCTGAGGCGCCAGCCCCAGTTCCCCCAAGCAATTTTTGAGTAGCGCGTGATGGTCCGGCATGGGCGACTCCGCCAGTAGGGGCACGCCATGGCGTGCCCCTACTGGGTGATGTTCCTTTAGGCCCGCCTCCTTAGGACTGCGCCTGGGGCTTTCGCAGGAAGGGCGCGGCGCCGATCAGGAGCGGCACTGATGGGAGCAGCACCCAGGTCATCGTCAGAATCAAGAAGGCGCTCGGATGAATGTCGTGCGGGCCGCCCTCCAGGATCATCGCAAACGGCAGGACCAGCACGAATACCCCCAGCAGGGCGATCGCCGGGGCTAGTGCGGCGAGCACCTGATGCAGTACGGCGCCGCCCGCACGGCGCGACGAATATGCCGCAATAGCTCCCACCACGGGCTGCGAGATGAGCCAGGGGAAAACGAAGACATAGTAAGGGGCCATCCGCCCGCCTGTGTAAAACCAATAAAAGTGAGGCGGCGTGCCGAAAATCTGCATGAGAGCCAACACTACATTGCTCAGGGTAAGAGCAAACAAAGCGGGTAGCCATAGGACTTTGGTACGGTAGTTCATGATTGACTCCCCAGTTTCCGCGGATACAATTTCATTGCGTAATGCGGGCCAGTTGGACACGGAATTGAAAGTTTGCCGGGCGGCGTCGTCGCGGGCCACGCCGGACGCTTCGAGGGCGGCGGCGTGGTCTTCCAGATACTCGCCGAGTTCGCGCACAATCTCTTCTTCCCGGCGAGTTCCGAGCCCCAGCTTGCCCAAGTGTGCTTTGATCAATTCCTGATCATCCGGCATGGGCGACTCCGGCGATGCGATGAAGCGCCTGAAAGAAGGAGTTCCATTCTTCGCGTAGCGGCGCCAGTTGCTTCTTGCCCTTCGGCGTCAAGTGGTAGCAGCGGCGCTTGCGCCCGCTCTGGGCTTCTTCCCATTTTCCCTTCACCCATCCACGTTTTTCCATGCGATAGAGCAGTGGATAGAGCGAGGCCAGGTTGAACTGGAGGACGCCGCCGGTTTGCTGCGCGATGCGCTTGGAGATTTCGTAACCGTGCAAGGGCTCCTGGTCGAGCAGGGCTAGAATGGCCAGCTCGCCGCTGCCGCGTTTGATTTTGGTGTCAATTCCGAGCATCGTGACTCCTATAGATTTCTATCCTATATATAGGGTTGAAGGTTGTCAAGGGGAAAGTTTCGGGGAGTGGGCATCAGGGGTTTCACTACAGCGACGCGGCGCTGACACCGCAATCCAGGAAGGCTTTCACCACAGATTCGTACGATCCTGCCGCTCGCAACGATGGATGAAAATGCGCGAAGCGCTTTGGACTGCGGCCGCGAAGCTGCCGCCTTTGGTTTTAGCCAACGCCGTCGTTTTGCCAGTTTCCCATTCTGGCGAAAGGGTCAAAGCGATTGCTGCTGCTACCGCAGCAAAGGCGGCAGCTTCGCGGTCGCAGTCCAAAGTGCCTTCGGCACAGTCATTTTGACAGCAGGGGCACAGATGGCACAGCGCGGCTCTGCCGCGCTGTGCTCTTTGTGGTAAACCTTTTCATTGCGGCGCGTGAATAGGGCGGGCAGCCATTCGGTTTCACTGGTGGCCGTCCAGAAAATGGGACCGAGGGGCCATTCCCTGGGAGGGCATGGCCCCACTTTGAGATCCATATGCCGTACGACCGTGCGGGCCGGCTACGCTTCCTGTTCTGTTTGCACGGTACGCAGGCGAGCCGCCTTACCACGCAACTTGCGAAGATAATAGAGCTTGGCGCGGCGCACGCGGCCGGAACGCACAACCTCAACCTTGTCGACGATGGGCGAGTGCAAGGGGAAGATGCGTTCCACTCCCTGTCCGAAGGAAATCTTGCGGACCGTAAACGTGGAATGGTTGCGGGCGCGGCGAAGGCCGATCACGGTACCTTCGAAGACCTGGATCCTTTCCTTTTCGCCTTCTTTGATCTTGACGTGTACCTTCACCGTATCGCCGGGGTGAAACGACGAGACATCCTTCTTCATCTGTGCTTGTTCAACTTTTTCGAGCGCATTCATATTTCTATTCTCCCAAACTTTTCGAGATCACTTCACAGGGGCAGAATTCAGCCTTGCCGTTCCGGCCTCGAAATGAAATGTCGTGTATTGTAGCGGCGAGTTTACCTCGCCATATGGCGGCGTAAAGCCGCCTCTACGTTCCCTCCGCGCGATGGAGCGCGACCCCGCGTGCCTTACCCGAGGCCTGTTACCGGCTCGCTCTTCGCGTTATTGAGCGATTCCAGCCACCGGCTGTCTTCCTCACTCAGGGGAACTTGAGCAAGCAAATCGGGCCGGCGCCTCCAGGTCTTTTCGAGCGCTCGCCGTCGCCGCCACTGGCGAATTTGCTCGTGGTTGCCGGAGAGCAGGACATCCGGTACTTTCCAATCGCGAAACTCCGCCGGGCGCGTGTAGTGCGGGCAGTCGAGCAACCCGTGCCGGACTTCCGCTCCCGCCGGGAACCCGAAGGAATCCTGTTCGCGCGACTCTTCGTTGCCCAGCACTCCCGGAAGGAGGCGAATCGTCGCTTCCATCACGACCGCCGCGGGCAATTCACCGCCGCTCAGGACGAAGTCACCGATGGAAATTTCATCAGTGGCGAGGTTTTCCGCCACGCGTTCGTCCACGCCTTCATAGCGGCCACAAATCAAAACCAAGCGCGCAGTGTGCGAAAGTTCTTCCGCCACGGCCTGAGTCAGCAATCGGCCCTGGGGCGAAAGCAGAATCACCGGTAGGGTTTTCTCCGGGGCCTCCCCTCGGAGCGCTTCCACCGCCCGGAATATTGGCTCCGCCTTAAAAACCATGCCCGGTCCACCGCCGAAAGGCCGATCATCAACCGTCCGATGGCGGTCGTCGGTAAAGTCCCGTAAGTCATGCAGCCGGATCGATGCGTGGCCCGACGCCATGGCCCGCTTCAGCAGCCCGTGCTCCAGGATGCTGCCGAAGAATTCCGGGAAGATGGTGACCACGTCGAAAGTCATAATACTCGGGACACGGGATTCGGGACACGGGAAGGAAGTTGCCTTAAGCCGCGTCCCGGACCTCTTGTCTCGGATTCCAAATCCCAGATTCAAGATTCCAGACGCGAGATTCAAGATTCCTGATTTCAGATCGAAAACTCCAGATCCAAGATTCCAGATGGTGGATTCCTGATCACGAATCCCGTGTCCCGCATCCCGTTATTACTCGTTCAACTCCAGCAACTCCTCCGGCGGGTCGATCATGATGGTCTGTGAGGCGAGATCGATCCGGGTACAGATTTCCTGCGCCAGGGGAATCAGGGCCTCACTTTTTCCGTCCGGACGCCTGACGTGGAGCACGTCTACGCCGCCCGTGGATTCGACTTCGGTCACTGTCCCAATTTCCCGTCCCTGGCGTTCCCAAACAACACGGCATCCGTGCAATTCGCACATGTAGTAATTGTTCGGGGGAAGCGGGGTGCGCTGCTCCCACGGGATAAGAACTTGGAGCCCGCGCAGGCCCGAAGCACTTTCAATAGAATCCGTGCCTGTAAACTTCAGGATGATCCGGCCTTTGTGCGGCCAAGCGCATTCCACTTTAACGGGCTTTGGCGTCTGGCCGGGAACTTCCAGGAAAACGGATTGCATTTGCTGGAAGCGCCCTGGGAAATCTGTAAGGATCTCCGCGGCAACCTCTCCTTTGCGTCCCTGGGGCCGGAGAATGCGCGCGATGGCCAGAAACTGCCCGGTAGAGTTTTCCGCCAATGCCCCTCACGCCTCGCACGCCGCTTCCACCCGCACGTGAGACGAAAGGCCCCCTATTCCAAGATCTCCAGCGTGAAACGCTTCTTGAGCTTCATGCCGGCGGCGTTGAGGATGGTGCGGACGGAGCGAGCAGTTCGCCCTTGCTTCCCGATGACCTTCCCCAAGTCGGAAGGATGAACCCGCAATTCCAAGACGGTTACTTGTTCGCCTTCCACGGCCCGCACAGAAACCTGTTCGGGATTATCGACTAGCGCTTTGGCGATGGCTTCGATTAAGTCCTTCATCTGGCCCTCCCGCCCACTTGAACTGACGTGCCCAGGTTGTCCTGAACCAGTGTGTATGAGAACGCATAACCGCAAATGGTGCGGGCGCCGCGATCGGCCCCGGCCTCAAGGTTCATGCCGCCGGCACTACCGCAGGAGCTGGCGCGGGAAGCCTCTTCAAGAAACTCTGCACGGTTTCTGAAGGTTGCGCCCCCTGTCCGATCCAATAATCAACGCGCTCGCGATTCAGCACGATTTCCGGCGGCGTTCGCCGGGGATTATAATGGCCGACAATTTCCACAAAGCGCCCATCACGGGCCCTCTCGCGATCTATTACTACAACTCGGTAGCTGCTTTTCTTTTTGGCCCCCGTTCGAGTCAAGCGTATTCTTAACAATCTTCCCCCTTTTGATGTTCGATGATCGATTGAGGGCATTTCGTTCGCCTTGATTTATCGCCAATCGACCATCGGCAATCGAAAATTCACTACGTCATCATTAATCTCGTATCCCGGAGACTATCTCATCCCCGGCCCCACCGGCATGCCCAGCTTGCCAAGTCCCCGCCCTAATAAGCTCGTGCTCATGGACTTCATCATTTTGCGCATTTGGAAGTATTGTTTCAAGACCTGATTTACCTGCTGGACGGAAGTGCCGCTCCCCTTGGCGATGCGTTTTCGCCGCTTGCCATTGATGATTTCGTGATTGCGCCGCTCCTGGGGAGTCATGGAATTGATAATTGCTTCGATATGAATCAGCTCTTTCTCTTCTACTTTGACCTTGCTGGCATCCTTGAAAATTCCGACTTTGGGGAGCATGCCTAGCATCTGCTCCATAGGCCCCATCTTGCGCACCTGGTTAAGCTGATCACGGAAGTCTTCCAATGAGAAAGTATCGGTCTGAAGCTTGCGATGGACGTCCATCGCCTTTTGCTTGTCGATCTTCTCCTCGGCTTTTTCGATGAGCGAAAGGATGTCGCCCATACCGAGGATGCGTGAGACGATCCGCTCAGGATAGAAGACTTCCAGTTGATCGTACTTTTCTCCAATTCCCATGAACTTGATGGGCTGACCGGTGACGTGATGAATGGAAAGCGCCGCGCCGCCGCGGGCGTCGCCATCAAGCTTGGTCAGGATCACACCGGTCGTACCCAGCCGCTCGTGGAATTCCTGCGCGCTGCGCACGGCGTCCTGGCCAATCATGGCATCGGCCACCAGAAGGACTTCGCTCGGCCGTAGCTTGGTGCGAAGTTCACTCACTTCGTTCATCAGTTCCTGGTCAATGTGCAGGCGGCCGGCGGTGTCAACGATCAGCACGTCGTGACCGCGGTCGGCGGCGTCTTTGCGCGCGGCCATGGCCAGTTCAATCGGTGAGTTGATGCCTGTACCCGCAAAAATCGGAATCTGAACGGCCTTGGCGATTATCGCCAACTGCTCCCGGGCGGCGGGGCGGTAGACGTCGGTCGATACCAACATCGGGCGGCGTTTGCGCCCGGCGAGCCAAAGCGCTAACTTGCCGGAGGTGGTGGTTTTGCCCGAGCCCTGAAGGCCGACCATGAGGAAAACAGTGGGGTATTCCTTCGAAAAAGTCAGCAGCGAGGCTTCGCGGCCGAGAATCTGAATCAACTCGTCGCGCACGATGCGAATGACTTCCTGCACCGGTGATAGGCTGGAGCGAACTTCTTCGCCCAAGGCCTTGACCCGGACACGCTCAAGCAACTCCGTTACAACATTGAGGTTAACATCGGCTTCGAGAAGGGCTAGGCGCACCTCGCGCAAGGTTTGGTCCACAACCTCATCGTTCAGGACTCCCTGAATGCGCAGGGTCTTAAAAACCTTTTGCAGCCGGTCTTGGAGTGCGTCAAACATGAGCTATCAACCAACTTGGGGGGCTAATCCGCCCAGCGGTTCCATCGCGATGCCGAACCGAAATATATCCACTATGCCATCTTACGCCCTTTACTACAGTGAAGCAAAGCGCGTCATTTCAATATATCACCAGAATCAGGGCATGGGAATGACCAAACCCCCAGCATGTCTTGACGATGAGCAAACCGTTAGATCAGCCCACCGTCCTTATGGTGGGTCCGCCAGCAATAGAGTTGCTGAACCGCGACGGACAGCACGCACACCCCGCCGGCAATGGAGATGCTTACTTCCAACAGGTACTGAAGCATGTCTTCATGACTGGCGGCGCTGGCCATCGCCGCCAGGGCAAATCCATGACCTACGGCCCAAAGACCAATAATGGCGCATAAGGCAAGGGTCACAACTCGAAGGGCGATCTTAAACATAGCCACCTACCTCTTCCGCCCGAAGGGCGCATGTACCGGCTGTAACGATTCATACACCCGGATGAGGGCAGGGTCAACTCAAACTGGATCAGCAGGGGATGGGGGATTAGGTGGCCCGGAAAACACAGTAGCCGCGTAGTCTGATGTTTTTAGCGGCAGCCACCGAACGCCGAGCCTGAACTCTCGCGGATTGACGCGGATCCCGGCACGTGACTAAAACAAACTCAGTTGACGCTGGAAATACCAATGCGAAGACAGGGATTTGAGGATCCCATAGAGGAAGGGGGGCGACTAGAGGTTCAGGAGATAGTCGGAAGCCGTCAGGTTTCCGAATCTCACTGTATTCACACGCTCTCCCACCACGTTCGCAAAGTACTCGAGGATCTTGGCCAATTTCAAGACGGCCGGTCTTTCGCTCAATTTCAGCCAGTGGCACGTAATCAGAGAAGCGAAGACCAGCTTGAAGTAAACAATCAAAAGACGCTCTTCATAGGTGTAGCGCTGATTGATGTTGGCAGCGTTCTTAAGAAGGTAAGTGAGCGCGAGGAAATCACACTTGAGCGTCAGAGTCAGCCTTGGGTATTCCACAGGAGAATTAAGAGCCTCGATGGACTTTCGAACTGATGGGAACTCCAGACGATTAGCGTTGACGATCGATTGGAAGAACTCCTGCGCGAACTGTCGGCGCAAGATCCTTTGGCACACAGCCTGGAGATAAAAGCCGAATAGCCCCGTCGAAACAATTAAAATCAGGGCCGCCATGAACATGTTCCACCTCACCGCATAATACTAGTCAGCAACCGCCTCTACCCAGGCTTGTTTCCTCGCCCGCGAACGAACCGGATCTGTCGGGGTTGGTCTGAGGATTGCGTAAACCCAAGTCGATAACATTCCCAGCGTACAGGCCGGCGGGAGCACCATTGCAATATTGCGCGCGAAGTTCTCTCCAGAAGTCAGGTGCAGCAGGGCCAGGCAGGCGGCTTCGCCCGCAAATTGGATGCCCATTCCGCAAACCAGCAGTCCAAGCTCGCCGTCCTCAATCGCGAACTGCTGAATCATTACGTAAAGCAGGGTATTTAGGACGAGGCAGCTAAAGTAAAGGTTCTGGCTAAACTCAATAATGAACCATGCGTAGAGCTGGCCTTGATGGCGGGTGAGGGCAAGAGCGGAAATTGCTATAACCAGTATGATGACGAAAACCAGGAGCAGGCGAACCAAACGCCACAACTTCTCCTCCCGCACACAGGCGCGGCGGAAGAAGCCGCAAGTCAGCAGAAAAGCACCTAAGGCCAAAACGACGTCTGTCACCCAATAGAAATTGGCATATTGGCGGGATGTCTGGCCGTAATAGTTGAGGATGGCAACGCGTCCAATTCCATCCAGCGCAAAGAGTAGTGTTACGTACAGGCACAAACCCTTAAGCTGCCGCCACCCTCCGCGTGAAACGAGCAGCACACACACCAACGCCTCTAACACGGAGATACCGTATTCAAGGGCGTGGATTAGGATCTGGTTGTTCATGGGCGTCACGAAGCTTTAATTCTTCTTGGGTTGCTTCCGTGTCGCTCATGTGGACCGGGAGCAACTTACTTCTTGGGCGGGATCGGCATTGGGGCCCCGCCAATTCCCATGGGCGGTATCGGCATTGGTGCTCCACCAATTCCCATGGGCGGTATCGGCATCGGAGCTCCCCCAATTCCCGCTACGCTCCGCCGAACCGAAACGCTGCTCAATACTACCAACAGCGCCAAAACAAAAGCTAAAAAGTAATTCTTCACGGCTTCCTCCCAAGTTAGTCAATATAAAAAATGGCTACCTGGGACGAAAGCCTATACTTTCATTTTCTAAATGTCAATACTTTTGAACACACTACGCCTCACGCCTGCGTTTTACCAAAACGGCCATAATGTCATGCAGCATCTATAACTTCCAAATGCCGCTCTTCTGCCTACGCCAGCAACTTTAAGTTCAACCCAGTACCTTGGCAATAGTACTAAGGTACCATGCCAGCGAAACAGGTTAACCTGCCCGGTTCCACTGGAGCCCGTTGATCCGTGTGACTTGCTTGCGGTGAGATGCCCATTAATTTCCGCTACCTTCGAGTTGACCCAAACGGGTGCGAATGGCATCATACAGAATATCGATTTAGGGCCTTGTGGAGTGTGCTGCATGAAGATCAAGAAACAGTATTTGCCGTTTGCGCTGTTTGTGGGAGTGGTCGGATTGCTGGTCTTGGCGAGCTTCCCGCCCAAGTGGTTCGCCCAGTCCCAGGAGCCCGCGCCAACTCCGGGACAGCAAACGCAGGGGCCGCAGCCGGACGTGGGCGAGACGGTTCTGGTTCCAAAGAAGTCGCAGCCCACCGCGCCCGCACAACCGGCCCCCGCGCAGCCGGCTCCCGCGCAGCCCGGGACAAAGCCCGAGAAGATCAATCCTAACAATGTCTATTCGCTCTCCACGACCACCAGCCTGGTCAACGTGGACGTGATGGTTGTCGACAGCAATGGCAGCCCGCTCCAGAACCTGGACAAGAAGAATTTCCAATTAACCGACGACGGAGTTCCGCAAGCCATCACCAACTTCGGAACCGGCGAAGCCCCCATGACGATTTGCATGCTGGTTGAGTTCGCCAACCGCTCATGGCCGTTCCTGGTGATAGCTCTTCGCTACAGCTACGATTTCTTGAATGTGATTCATCCCAAAGACTGGGTGGCGGTGGTGTCTTTTGATCTGAAGCCTCAGATCCTCACCGATTTTACCCAGGATCGCATGGAGGTACGAGCGGGTCTAGATCAACTCCGCATCCCGGGATTTAGTGAAGCCTGCATTTACGACGCGCTGGCTTTTGTGTTGGACCGAATGAAAGAGGTGAAGGGGCGAAAAGCTGTTGTGGCCGTTGTCACCGGTGTTGATACCTTCAGCAAGCTGACCTACGATCAATGCCTGAAAATCTGTAAAGCATCGGACACGCCGATTTACCCCATCAGCATCCTGGAATTCATGAGCGTTCGCAGCCCCCGAGGCGACAACATCACGACTTTGCAGGCCGAAAATGCCCTCAAGACCATGGCCCTATACACTGGCGGGCAGGCGTATTTCCCGCGCTTCGAGCAGGAAGTGCCCAGCGATTACGAACAGATCGCGCAGCAACTTCGCATGCAGTATAGTCTAGGTTTCGTTCCCACCGACGCGACCAAAGACGGCAGATTCCACAAGCTCAAGGTGGCGGTGGTAGACGACCAGGGGAATCCCCTTACGATTTTCAATGAAAAGGGCAAGAAGGTGAAGTACCACATTGTTTCGCGTGAGGGCTATTACGCCCCGAAGTCTTAATGCGAGAAGTGCCGCACGCCGGTTAAGACCATCGCCATGTGGTGCTGATTGGCGGCGGCGATGACTTCGCTGTCGCGAACCGATCCGCCGGGTTGAACAATCGCCGCGACCCCGTTTCGTGCTGCTTCCTCGACTCCATCGGGAAAGGGGAAAAAGGCGTCGGAAGCAAGCACCGTTCCTTCCAACGCGTGCCTTAAATCGCGCGCTTTCAGGGCGCCCAGCTTGACGGAGTCCACGCGACTCATTTGGCCCGCCCCCACCCCTACCAAGACTCCTGCCCGCGCATAAACGATGGCGTTCGATTTGACATGCTTCACGATCCGCCAGGCAAAAATCATTGCCTCCGCCTCTTCTGGCGAAGGCTGGCGCTCAGTGACGCATTTCCAAAGAAGGGGCTGCGCCGGCAGAGAATCGGGTGTTTGGACGAGCAACCCTCCACCCACGGCTTTGAACTGAAGCCCGATATCATCACCCGCGGTTGCCGACATATCAACGAGGCGGAGGTTTTTCTTGCCTGCCAGCCGCTCGAGCGCGGCGGGTTCAAAACCCGGTGACACCACGGCCTCCACAAAAAGCTTCGACAACTCTCCTGCCGTGGGTCCATTCACCGCGCGGTTGAAGGCGATCACTGATCCGAAGGCCGAAACCGGGTCGACTTCCAGGGCGCGCATGTAACTCTCCACCAGCGTCACGCCCGTTGCCGCTCCACAGGGGTTGGTGTGCTTGATGATGACCGTCGTCGGTTCTCCAAACTCCTGCACCAGGCGCCAGGCAGCCTCCAAGTCCACAAGGTTGTTGTAGGAGAGTTCTTTGCCCTGAAGTTGCCGAGCCGAAGCCAAGCCCCGCCCGGACGCGGCGGGGCTGCGGTAGAGCGCGGCCTTCTGATGGGGATTCTCGCCGTACCTCAAATCCATCACTTTCCGGTAGTTCAGGTGGAGTGCCTCCGGAAATTCTCCATTGGCCATTTTCTGCAAGGTGGTGGAGATTGCACCGTCATAAGCCGCCGTCGCCGCGAACGCTTTGCGCGCCAGCCGGGCTCGCGATTCCCGCGAAACACTGCCGCCATTCATCTTCATTTCTTCCAGGACCCCGGGATAATCGGCGGCATCCACAAGAACCGTGACATCCTCGAAATTTTTCGCAGCCGAGCGCAGCATCGAGGGACCGCCAATGTCGATGTTCTCGATCAACTCTTCCAGGGTTACACCGGGCTTCATGGCGGTCTTTTCGAAGGGATAAAGATTCACCACCACCATGTCAATGAACTCGATGCCGTGTTCTTTGACCTGTGCCTGATGCTCCGGGTTTGAGCGGATGGCCAGCAGGCCGCCGTGGACCTTGGGATGAAGGGTTTTTACCCGGCCGTCGAGCATCTCGGGGAATCCCGTTAAATCCGAGACATCCCGCACCTTCAGGCCCTTCTCGCGGAGGAGTTTCGCTGTGCCGCCCGTGGAGAGCAACTCTACGCCGAGCGATATAAGTCCGGAGGCCAGCTCAAGGATACCCGACTTGTTGCTGACGCTAATCAACGCCCGAGAAATTTTTCGCATAGAAACCCTTCTGTCTCCTGCCTTCCTCATTCCGCTTTCGCGGCCTTGAGCTTGACCTTGCCTTCCTCAACCGAAACGGAGAACCGCACCTTTTCACAGCTTAGCGCGTCCTTTACTTGTTGGGTCTTCGCTTTGATGAATTTATGGAAGGCGGTCGGGTCAATGTGGTGGGCGGGCTCTCCCGCCCGCCTTCTGGCCTTCTCCATTCCTCGTAGAAGCTGGCTGACCTTTTCCGTCTCCACATCCGGGTCCGAACAGACCACGCGCACTCCAACATAGTCCCCCGGCACTTCGATTGAGCGTTTTTGCGGGCCGGTCAGGCTGCGGCCTTCTTCCTTTTCCTGAAGCTTGCGCCGCCAAAGGTTCGAGTTGACCGCGTACTTCTGCACCAGGTTTGTAAAGCGGTACCGCTGGCTGAAATTCAGCCGCGATTGGTCGCTGGAGTAGCGCTTGATCATCGTTTCCACGCGGAACAGGGTATCGCGCGGAGGGCGAGGAGTACCGCCATTAAAGTAGACTTCGTACTCAATTTTGAGACGTCGAATATCGTCGTCGAGTTTGTTAAACTCTTCGTCAACGGTCACGGAAGCGCCTCAATTCGCACTCAGGTGGCGGAATTATACTCTGTTTGAAACAAGCCGCGTCAACCGGAAAGTTGGGATCGATTTGATGAAACCCACTCGATGGGCTAGTATAGACCCATTCACGGTAGTCTGACCGAAAGACGAGGAGCTGCCGATGGAAAAGGATACCTCCCTTACTCCCCGCCGGGGGGAGCGCCGACCAGCAACGATCCCAATCAGGCTCGTGTTGGCCCCCAAAGAGTTCAAGGAGGACAACTCCGCGATTACGACCGACATTTCCACGGACGGCGTGGGCGTTCGAACCACGCTTAGGTTATTTCCAGGAGAGTGGGTGGGATACATCGACAAGAGGAAATTCCCTTATGCCATCCCGACTCACGTGGTCTGGGCAAAGGAAGATCAGCTCAGCCATTGGGTCTTTGCGGGGCTCAAGTTCTAACAATCACATATTTAGGACCCTACTGCCCCGACCAGTACTTGTTGAAGCCCTCGTAGTCTGACGGCAGATTCGCCAGGATGGTTCTTCTCAATTCCAGGATATCCACTGCGCCTTGCTTTTGATAGAGCACCCTGCCATCAGGAGCAATCAGGACCGTGTAAGGCACGGCGGACTCCCAGTTCGGATCAAATGCAGCCTGCAAGGCGGCGGTATCGGCGGAGGCAAACAGCAGATTACGGCTGGTGGCGTGCATCTTCTCCAGCAGGCGCAGGACGCTGTTCTTTTCGTCGGGCATGTTGGCCGCGACTGTAACTAGCTCCAAATCGCGCGCGCCGTACATGCGGAAGGTGTCCTGCAAATCCGGGAACTCGTGCATGCAGGAGCCACACCAGGTGGCCCAAAAACTTACCAACAAGGTCTTCTTAGTTGGGTTCGCGCGCAACTTTCTTAAATCTTCTGCCGAAGCCATTTCCAGTTGCACAGGCTGAGACTCGATTTTCCGCAGGGTCTCCAAACGCGCGGCTTGCTTCTCTTTCCATTTGGTCGAGCAGCCAAAAACACCGGTATGCTTCACGGCAACTTCACGACCCGCCAGGAGGGCGTCGATGGCGTCGCGCGCTTCGTGGGTCTTTACCAACTCAACGCGGTAGCTATTATCCATGCGGCCTTCATAGCGGAGGCGGCGGTCACGGTCAAAAACAAATACATGGGGAGTAGCCTGCGGGCCATAAGCGTCGGCCACCGACTGGGTTTCCCCATCATAGAGGTACAGATAAGTCAGATGCTTGAATTCCGCCCGGATTTTCATCTCCTCCAGGCTGTCGCTCATGTCCGAGGAATCCAGTTCATCGATGGTGATGGCTTTCGGATCATTGGGCTGGATCGCCACGACGGCCACATTGCGGTCACGGTAGTCTGCCGCCAGTTGCATGATGCGGCGCTCATACATTTGCGCGATAGGACAATGATTGCAGGTGAAAACCACCACCAGAACCGGGCTGGAAGCGTAGTCAGCGAGCCTGTGAATTTTCCCGTCGACGCCCGGAAGCTCAAAGTTGGGCGCCGCCGAACCGAGTGAAAGAATGGGGTGCGATGTCCCGGCCCAGGCGGCGGGCGCGAGCGCGAGTAAGAGAAGAACTTTCCACATATCCCGTCTCCCAGGGGAGTGAGTACAGCGTAGGTTCAGTCCGCGGCTATCCAAAGTAGCGATTGAACGTGGAGCTCGATGGGGCTCCGCCCCTTGCTGAGCGGAAAGGCTCTGCCTATCCGGCCCATCGCGCACGGTTTCTCCTCATCCGCGCCGCCGGAAGGCATTGCCTTCGGGCGGCGCGGATGAGTTTCTTGTGTGGCTGCGCGCAACGGAAAGGCGCAGCCTTTCCGCAAAGCAAGCGGCGGAGCCGCAGGTCGCGCTTTGGTGACCGGATCGTAATTTGGCCAAGCGTGGTTTCAATCCGCCAATTTACGTGCGAACTCCACTTCCTGCCGCAGGTCATCCTCGACAGGTTCTTCCTTTTCGTATTCCACAGCAACCAACCCACCGAAATTCTGATGGTGTAATTCCTGCATCACTTCGGGAATCCTGGCGATTCCAGTGCCCAGCAGCACGTTGACCTCGCCGTCCCGGGCCTGGATGTCTTTGAGATGCACCAGCTTCAGTTGCGGCCCGAGCTTGCGGATGGCGTCGACGGGGTCATAGCCGCACGACGCGAATTGACCTACATCGGCCGTCGAGCCGACGGTCCGTGAAACTCCCGCCAATGCATTCAAAACATCTTCTGGGCTCTCGTACGGGAATTTCTGCCCTTTAAAATAGTGATTGTGAATTCCGAAGGTGATCCCTTCGTGCGTGAAGCGCTGGTCGATCTGGGCAAGCATGCCACCTGTCGCGTCGCCGGTGACGTTTCGGGCGCCCAGCAGTTTTGCGAATTGGATGGCGTTATCGAGATCCTGGCCGTCTTTGATCGTGGCCGTGTAATAAGAAACGCAGCGGATGCCCGCGCGGTCCAGTTTTTCCCGGGTGGAACGGAAGAGACTCGCTTCCGGCTTGCTGAATAGCATGAACTCTCCGCGCGACATTTCGATTTCCTTGATGCGGAGGGCGTTGAGCTGGACGATCATGTCGTCGATCGAGAGGTTGTGATAACTGTAGGTGCCAATGCCGATGTTGAGTCTGCCGGAAGCATCGAGCGGGAGTGCCCGTAGCGCCGCCAGGACCACGCCGCCAGTGACGGTTTTAGCGAAGGTTCTCCGGTTGATCATGAGTCCTGGTCCCGCAGTGCTGAATCAAATCACTCCGGCTCTCGTAGGGGCGCCGCCCCTACGTGCGCTTCGTCCCGAATGGGGCCGGGGTTCTCCGGCATTTCCCCAACCCGTCGTGGAAATCCTTCCCTATTCGGCCGGCTGCGGCCGCGGCGTGGCACCGGCATTGACCAATCCCGTGGCCCATTTGATCGCCTCAGCATACATCTTTTGCAGATCGGGGTTATCCCAATTCTCCTTGGGATGGCCGAGCGTGGAATAATACACGCGTCCCTTGCCTTACATTTTTGCCCAGGTCACGGCGAAATCGCGGTCGGTGCGATGGACCCTGGGGTTCGCCAAGTCGAGCTTGCCGGCGTCGAGGCGCATCAACACGCGCACCTTGTCGCGCGAGTAATTCCTGATCTGGTAGATTTCGTCCCGCAAGATGAACGACCGCGGCCACTGCTGCATTCCCGGAAAACTGGGATCTTCCACGATGATGGGTGCATTAAACGTTCCCCAAGGATGCTCGTCAAAGTAACCCCCAATCATCTCGCCATATTCCGGCCAATCGGTAAAGGTGATGGTAGCGCTATGCACGCCGATGAAGCCCTTCCCGTCGTCATGGACGAAGGAAAGAAAATCCGCCTTCTGTTGCGCATCCATTTCTAGGCTCCCGCCGGTGAAAAAAAGCACGGCGTCAAAATCATTCAGGTTTTTGGCGTTGTATTCCAGTTTCTTCTTGGTGAGAGCTTCGGTGTCCGTGCGGAGCGTGGTGTCCCACAGTCCGGTCGTCTCACCCAGGCGTTCAATCGTGGCCATGGCGTGAGAAACGGACTCGTGGCGGTATCCCTTTTCCTCTCCCACCACCAGAAGATGTTTCTTCTGCGGGGAAGGGGATTGGGCGACGCTGAGATTGCTAAGAACTAAGAGGAACAAAAGAGAAGCTGACCGCGCGATCTTCATTTGGACTCATCCCCTCCCGCGAGTCTTTCAAAACTGTACCTCGGTGTGCGGCGAGAGTATACCGCAAACGAAGAACTTCACTTGACCATCTTCTCGTGCCAGTACTGGTGCAGTTTGAAATACGTAGCGGGGAAGATTGGCCAGCCTCGACTGTGGGCGTTTTGGGGCACAATCCTGCGATGTGCCCCTTACGCATATTCTCCGAGGTGTTTCGAGGTGTTTTGTGATGCAAGGCCGGCCGTAAAGGTTTACACTCTCCCTAAGCGAAGGGAGACCTTCGATTGGTTCCTCGAACTGACCATGACACTCGTGCAGGTCTGGACGGTTCACACTCGCCGCCCAGGCGAAATAGCGCGCCGTCTCGCTGTAGAGACATTGGTAACAGGGAAACGGCGCAATCCCCATCACTCAAAACAGGAAAGTGTTACCCGTCTCCCTCGAACCATTCGTTCATTATTAGATTGGTCCCTCAAATTAAAGGAGGTAGTCATTATGCATCGCTGGCTGACGGTTCTGTTTGTATTCACAATGTTTGCTTTGAGTGCGTCGATGGTTTTTTCTCAGACCAAAGCGGCATCGGGAGCCCAGTATCTGACGGTGCAGGACGTCGAGAAGATCACTGGACTTCATGGAGTTAAACTCGTCCCCCCAGACCCATCGAAAGGGGCCGGGGGCGACCTGAATTTTGCCGACAAGGATGGGAAGCTGATCCTGATGGTTAATAGGAGCCTTTCTTCCGATATGTTCTATTCACAAACCAAAAACATGAAAGGGGCCGTGAAGGAGGACATCCAAGGGGTGGGAGATGCCGCGTTTATCGGACCGCCGGGCAATTACCCATACTTTGTCAGCTTCAAGAAAGGGAAAGGCTCCGGCACGGTGTCCGCCTTTTTGGGTTTCACCGGGCCCCTGCTTCCCATAGATCAGGTCAAGAAAGTGGCTCAGCAGATTGCCTCTGGGATGTAGTCACCCATTGGGGGGGCTTGTTCAATATGCGAAGATCATCGCGAGGATCGAATTCATCATCGCGGAGTGTGTTTCGGTCCTCTTTGAAGGCGTGAACCTGGATGCCGTGGTCGTCAGGCGCCAACCCTAGTGGGAGCGGCGCGTCGTCGGCGCGAGAATCAGTCGAGCAGCGCGGCGACGTGCTGCCAGTCGGTGGTGGTTAGAAACTCATACAGCCGCCAGTTGGGAAGGTCTTCCTGACTGAGGTTGGCGTGATCTGCGCCCACCGGCGGACCGTACTCGATGTCAACGGAGATGACCTGAAAGTCCGTGCGCGGGCGCGAGCGGTCGAGGAAATCAGGGTTCGTCGTCACCAGTTCCACTGCACGCGGCGCGTAGGGCGCCACGAGCCCCGACGCGTCGGGTCCCTCCGCCAGTTTGTCATACGATGCCGACGCGACGCGCTCGGCGGGCGTCATGCCGGCCAGTTCGGCGCGAAGGGATTCGAGTACGCGGTCCGGCGCCACTTGCTCAGGCGGTCGTTGGGCGGCTTGCTTCTGCTCCGCCTCGCAGCGGGCCTGACCCTCCTTCAACTGGGCTAGCATGTCAGCCTCCAACTTCTCCATTCTTGCACGGAACTGCTCGGCTGCGGCCGGATCGGTCTTCTTCAGTGTCTGATACGCACTCTCGGTGGTCTGGCGACGTTCCTCCCCGCCGGACATCCATTCTTTGTATGCATCTCCGCACGGGGGCGGCATCCGTTTCTTCTCTTCGGCTCGGGGGGCGATCAAGCGTTCGCGCTCGCGGATGAGCGCCGACACAAACTGCTCGCGGGTCACGGGCATCCAGGGGGCGCGGTCCCTTTTGGTCAAGACAAGGTGGTCGCCCAAGTGGTTTTCGTACACAGGAAACCCTCCAACGCGCGTCGCTGTTTCCCGCGGCATGTAGCGGATCTGGCGGCCATCGGGCAGTCGCCGGGGTGCTGCCCAGGGCATGTCGCCGAGGGTCTGGGTCAGGTTATTGACGGCAACCCACACCTCTTGTGGTACCTCCCTCACAAGGCCCACCACAAGAGGTGCATGATAGTCGAGGTGTCCAAACTTGTCTTTCGGTTCCGTAAGGACGTAGAACCACGGAAAGATATAGAAATAGAACCCGGGCGGATGACGGACGCACGGCTGGTTCTCGCATAGTTCGGGGTCGTCAGCAGGGAACGCGTCAGCGTAGTACCGGGCAACCACCTGGGGTTCGATTCCCATCGGCGGGTTGAACACTTTGGACTGTTGAATGGTTGAGATGAGCGCGCCGATTTTGGCCTCGAATCTGCTCTTTTCGACAGAGCTCAACCTGTACTGGTCCTTTCCGGCCGCGTATTCGGGGGGTCTTAACGTCCACTTGCCCACTTTGTCGGGGACGTAGCGCGTCTGCGCTGCCAAGCCCCCCACCAGACACCCGGCAATCAGGACGACCTGAACAGTGATTCGAACGCGTGAGGCCATGATTCCCTCTCATTTGGACGTTCCGTCTTTACTGAGCATGCGGGCGTTGGCGTTGCCGAACCGCAGAGCTGGTGCGGGTTGACAATCCACCGCATGCGTTTGCCCGCCGATGAAAATGCGAGCATTTGCAGGTCTGTCGTTCATCCCCTAGGGGCTAGGAAAAGCCTGCGGCCTCCAGGGCGGAGGTCCGCGCTGGAAGCAGTGAGACGGAGAATGGTTACAAGCGCGCCGCCACCTGCTCCGCAATGTGCTTGGCGACTTCGGCCTTCGGTTTGTGACCTAAATATCCGCTGGTGATGACGTTCACTTCCACCTTCCCCTTATGAAAAACGATGCCGTCGCTAAAGGTATAGGCGTCGTCCCCGATTCCCGAAACGGACTTCTCCTTGGGGAACATGGCAAACACGGATTGCTTGCCGCCATCCCAGTCTTTGGGATCGATCAGCTTAATATCCACCCCGATGAGGCCGTCAGTCATGAGATTTGGCCCGTCGATCTCGCATGAAATATCGCCATTCTGTTTGATTTGGGCGCCTGCTCCGTAAACCTCCTCACCATCTTTAGCGGTCACGAGCGAGCAGGGTTGGGGCAGGCCGCTGGAGGCGGAGGCCGCGGGGGCCGCGGGGGCCGCCGGCGCCGCCGCACTCTTGGCCGTGTTAGGCGACGTATAGGGCGTGGACTTGGAACAGGCGAGAAAACTGCCTGCCCATATGAGAACGAATGCCAGGAACGAAAAACGCAAACGAGTCATAGGAATCCTCCCAATTTGAGAATCTCAAAAGCTGGTAGCCGCGGACCTCCCGGGCGGAGGTCCGCGCTGGAAGAAGTCAGACGGAGAAGGGTTACAGGCGCGCCGCCACTAGCTCCGCGATGTGCTTGGCGACTTCGGCTTTCGGTTTGGGGCCGGTGTAGGCGCTGGCGGTGACGTTCACGTTCGCCTTCCCCTTACGAAAGGTGATGCCCTCCATGAAGGTATAGGCGTCATCCCCAATTCCCGAGACGGACTTTTCCTTGGGGAACGCGGCAAATACGGCTTGCTTGCTGCGCTCCCATTTGGCGGGATCGAGGGGCAGAATCGCCACGCCCATAACGCCCTCAAGAGTACCCTTTGGCCCCTCGATCGAGCATGAGTTATCTCTATTCGGTGTCATTTGCGCGCCTGGTCCGAAAGCCTCCTCAAAATCCTTTGCGGTCAGGAGTGTGCACGGTTGGGGTAGACCGATGGAGGTGGAGGCAACCGGGGTCGCCGGCGCCGCCGCAGTTTTGGCCGTGTTAGGCGACGTAGTGGGCGTGGACTTAGAACAGGCGAGAAAACTGCCTGCCCATATGAGAATGAATGCCAAGAATGACAAACGCAAACGAGTCATGATAATCCTCCTTTTCCGAAAATCTCAAAAACTCAGGTGATACTCAGAGCGCGGTTATCTTCGAGATACTGGAACGTTCCACTGAGAATTGTAGTACCTCGGCCCGCTTACTGATGTCCCGTCAAAACCGCTGTACCCGTACCGGTGAAACTGTTCTCACCCGAATCCGCGGCCAGCAGCCTGCGCGAGGAGTCTCCTACCAGTCCTTGACATTGAGCTTGCGAAAACAATCAAACTCGGGCAAACCCACTCCCCGGCAGAATCTCGAATACTGCATGGGGAGGTCGGCATCGGGCCGGAAGAGCGTTTGCAGAAGAATGAACCGGTGATACGTAGTGTCTGCCGGAATGTACATGGGACAGGCCCTCACGGGGGCGCCACTCAAGCCCGGCGGCGATCCGCTCTGGTGATCGCTCAACCCGCAGGCGTGGCCTACCTCGTGGATCGCGATCTGGGTGGTGAACTGGCGAACCAATGCCTCCCGGCTGGCCGGACTCCGCAAATTGTCGTGGGCGCGTTGCGCCAGCCAGGGAGGGAAACCTGCACCCGCGAGTTCCTGGCCTTGCGGCGACGTGGGCTGTGCCAGAGCGAGTCCGAGCCATTGGTACAAGTCCTCGATCTTGGCGCGAATTCGCGCCGGAAATACCTTGCAGGACTTGGCATCCTTCGGTGAGCGGCACCCCTCGCAGTAAGTTATACCCATGCTCTGGTTCTCTCCCTCCGGATCGTCCGGATCGCTGCTGCCGGGCATACTCACCACGCGCACGGCGTACTTCGGGTGGCCGCTGTCCGAGTTAAAATTGACCACGCGCGATGCTATCGGGTCCCCCCCGCCCGCGATCAGGCTCTCGTCCAGCAGGTGGGCGACGATGCCGCTCGCTTGCTCCCAGATCGCGCTATCGAAGATTCCAGCAGGGTCGATCACCAGGAGTTCCTTGCGCTTCGGATCGAAGCGGCGGAACACCTTGTCGCCGTTCTCGACGACCACGAAGCCGCGGTATTCGTCAAAGTAGGTAAGGCCGTCCCCGGTTCGGTCCTGTCCGGGCACCTGGTCTTCGTCGGAATCCTGGGTACCGTGAGCGTTCATCTGCTGGTCCCACGCGTCCGCCACGTGGTTCCTGTCGTCATCGCGGGGAATCGTCAGAACCGGGGCGTTGGTGGGTTTGTAAATGGCCTCGAGTTGGAGGTCGGGAGCACTGGCCTTCAGCTTGCCGTAAGCACCCGTGTCGGTCGCCTCAATGATCACGGCGGCCTCGGACACCTCATGGGAAGTGTGGGCGGTGTATTTGCCGTCCACAACGATGCCAGCCTGTTGCTTGTCCGCGAAGCGCAGATCGTCCTTGAGGGCGGCGTCACGCGGATAGTTACCACACTGGCCCCGGTGCTGGCTTACCTCGTCCAGCACGAAGTTGATGCGGCCTTTACGCGCTTTGCCGCCCGGCTTTTTAGGCTGGATCCGGGCAATAATCTGCAGCGGCGCTGCCGACTCCATCCGCACGCCCGGCATGTCCTCCGCCTTGGGCGCCGGAATCCAGGAATCGTAGGAGGCAGACGGCTCGAAAACCAACTCGTCATCGACCGGTTCGAGGATCGCCGAGAGAACGGCAGTCGCCTTGCCCACGCAGTCGTTCTCGCCCAACGGCATGGTCAGCAGGATGCTCTTCCGGAGCGTTGCGAACTGCTTCAAGTCATCTTCGGTCAGATTGAAGACTTGCGGCCGCGGCTCAAAGCTCTGCGCGGCGCAAACCCCGATGAGGTCCTCGTTTCGGTCCGATGGAAGCGGCGAAGAAGCCGAGAACTCGATGGTAGCGCCTTGCGCTTTGCGCCTCACCACCACGTTCATGCCCCGGAAGCGGTCTATTTGGTCGATCCTCGCCGTTGCCGATATCGTGCCCTGCCAGCCCCGGTACGCCCCATGGAGTTCTTCCAGGAAGAACCGCCTGGCGTCTCCTGGACGCAGTGCCGCAATCGCACAGTCTTCCGGCCCCGTGTAGAAGCTGACGCTGTTATCGGCGCTGTCACCAATGGTCGCAGGCCGGAATCCCTCCTCGAAATGGTGTTGTTCGCCACGACTCCCATCCTTGTCCGCCATGGTGCTGTCGACAACGACAGTGAAGCATGGCTTCGGCGTCTCAGCACCCTGCACAGCATGGGCCAGGAGCAGAGACAAAAGGGCAGTCATGCAAATTCTCAGGCATTCGCTTGGACGACTCATGGTCATTCTCCCTCTGGCGATATTCGCCGTGGCGGAAAGGCGCCCAACTACTTGCTAATGCTGGAACGACTGGTCTTGGCGGCGGTTTCAGCCCACCCCCTCCGGCAGGCAGCGTAGCGCATCAGACCTGTTCGCTAGGTCCGCGGCTGTTTCTTGTTCTCACGGATGAGCTTCAATTTCAAGGGAAGAACCGCGGACCTACTGAACAGGTCCGCGCTACGCTCGCTCATGCCCCATATCCCCGAGGCAACCGCACATGGTCAATCGGGATGGGGCACGCGACTGCCTCCATCCTATTTGACCGCGAACCCGGCCGGGATTTTGAATTTATCCGCTGAAACCGCTGCGTTTTCCTCGATTTTGATTGCTTTTGTAGTCGATGTGACGCTTTTTGAAAGCACATTCACATACAAGAGAATACTGTTCCATCCGGCATATTGGGTAGTTGTATCGCCGGTGATCATTTCAAAAGCTTCACAGTTCTTACCGGCAATAGTCATGTTGGCGATTTTTTTTGCCTTCCCCGATTGTTTATCACGGGCGGCAACGCTGTCCCAAAAATACCTTATCTCTGTTCCCGGGGAGTACGGCCCTTTGTTAAAGGTTTTAGTACCAGTTTTTCGCCCGTAATCCACGATGTACCATTCCTTTCCATCGCTGAAATACGAGCTTTTTAGGGTCTCGCCATTGTAAGTGTCCCGGCATTCTTTTTTACCAAAATCATCGAAATAGACTATGAACTTTTCTTTATTTTCAATATCTCCCACCTTCTGGGCCGAATCAAAGGTGACGATGCCCGACTTGATGGCATATTTCTTGTCTTGCGCCGCCACGGTGCAAAACCCGCTGATGACCATCCACAATCCAAGAAATACGGCTATTCTTTTCATGTTGTCTCCTCCTTTTAGTTTTCTCCTATAAAGAAACCCTCCTCATGTAAACGGGAATTTCCCGCGTTCGCCTCTTGCCGAGAATCTCGCTGTAAGCAGGCGTCGGAACGCCTGGCGCCATGCCTTACTGCTTCACCAGTTCGACGCGGCGGTTTTTGGCGCGGCCTTCCTCAGCGTCGTTTGAGGCTACGGGAGAGTAAGGTCCGCATCCAAAAGCCCGCAGCCGGCCGGCGGGAACGGCGTATTTACTGGCGAGCGCGGCGAGCACCGAGTCGGCGCGCTTGCGCGAAAGATCCATGTTCATGTCGAGCCCGCCCTGGTTGTCGGTATGCCCGACGACATAGAGTTTCAGCTTGGGGTCGCCTTGCAGCAGCTTGGCGATTTCCTTCATCGTCGCGTCGGACTCCGGCTTGACATCGGCCTTGGCGGTGTCGAAGTAGATTCCATAAACGGAAGCATGCCCGGTGCGGTTGATGTCGTTGGCCAGCGACGCGGCGTCCACGGTGATGAGATCCGACTGCATGGGCTTCATTTCGATGAGGTAGAGCTCGGCATTGGTTTTGGAATCCGGGCCCTGGTCGTCGATCAGCAAGCTCACATAAACATCGCCCTCCGGCCGCGCGAGCTTCGCCGAAACGTAATGAATCCCGTGCTGGGGTCCCCAGTAATCGGCGTTATCGCCGCTGTTGGCGTACGCATTTGCAATCGAGTTCCCGCAACCCTGCGGGCCGCAAGTAAAGAGCGTCTCAAACCCGGCCTTCTTGAGCGCGCCTTGATAGTTGCGAAAGACCTCCAGCACCGAGCGTCCCTGGGGCGCCACGTAGACGATGCGGGTGATCTTCCCTTCCAGAGGCTGGCTCTTGGTAAATTTATTCTCCTCAACGACCGGGCCCAGCGGAAGGGTGAACTCATCGAACTCCTTGGTGAGATAGTGGCTGATATACGAGCCGGGATATCGGGAAATCAAGGGATGGTCCTTGCTTCCCTCCACGTCCTGATCTTGTCCTGCCGCGGAGGGCGCCGATAGGCCCAGCAGTAAACAAGCTACAAATACGGTGCGAATGAAAGTTGTCATGGGTTCCTCCTGGAATGAATGATTGAGCTGGAAGCGGGTAAGCAGCGCGAGTCGCCGCTGCGCGACACCTGCCGACCGTCGCAGCGGTTTTGGGTGCCAGCGTTTGCAGTGGAAAGGCGGCGCCCAGACGTACCCCCAAGAACAACAAGAGGAAACAGAACAGCAGAAGAGCGGTACTGCGCATGGTTTCCTCCCGCAGAGGGAGAGCAGCCGAAATTTCCGATTTAAACCTTACTTTTGCGCAGCATTATGCGCCGGCCCTCCCTGCCAGGTCAAGGTCTTTGCAGTTTATGTCGCAGCAATTTAGTGTCTTTGCAATTTAGCGAAAGTTGACGGGCGTAGCCGACTGTGTTGAAATGTCGGACGGACGCGGAATGCGGGACACGGGATTCGCGATCCGCTTCAACCCTTACGCTCAACAGACCGGGATTAACGCGATTCAGAAATCAAAGTTGCCCCCGAGTCCCGTTTCCCGTTTCCCGTATTACGTGCCATGGACTCCCCTATGAGTGGTCCCGAACCCGCAGCCGACGCCTTACTCCGGCAGATTCCCTCAGTAGATGAGTTGTTGAATCGCCAAAACTTGCGCGCGCTCGAAGTGCGGGTGGGCCATCGGCTGGTGGTCGAGGTGACGCGGAAGGTTCTCGATGTGCGGCGCGAGAACATTCTCCGGGGCGACTTGGCCGACGTTTCCGCCGACCGGCTGGAAGCGGAAATCCTCAAGGAAGCCGAAGCGGCCGCGGAGTTTTCGCTCCAGCCTGTCATCAACGCCACGGGAGTCATCCTCCACACCAACCTGGGACGAGCGCCCCTGGCGCAGGAAGCGTTGGCTCACCTGGTCCGGGCTGCCGCCGGGTATTCCAACCTTGAGTATGACCTTGAGCGTGGCGAGCGCGGCAAACGCGATGCCCATACGGATGGCCTCTTCCGCCGGCTGTTGGGCGCCGAGCGGGCGCTGGTGGTCAATAACAATGCCGCTGCCGTCTTTCTGGCCTTGAACACGCTGGGGGAAGGTTCAGAAGTCATCGTGTCGCGCGGTGAGCTGATTGAAATCGGCGGATCGTTCCGCATTCCCGACGTTTGCGTCAAAAGCGGGGCGGTGTTGCGCGAAGTCGGTACCACGAATCGAACGCGTGCCGGTGATTACGCCGCGGCCATCAACGAGCGCACGCGTGTGTTGTTGCGCGTGCATCCCAGTAATTTCCGCATCGTGGGTTTTACCGAACGGCCCAGTTTAGATGAGCTGGTGGAATTGGCACACGAGCACAAGCTCATTCTGATGGAAGATTTGGGCAGCGGCTGCCTGGTTGACCTCACTTCTTGCGGCGTGCGGGATGAACTGCCCGCGGGCTTGAGCTTGAAGGCCGGCGCCGACGTCGTAACCTTCAGCGGCGACAAGCTGCTGGGGGGGCCGCAGGCCGGAATCCTGGTGGGGAAACGCGAACCCCTCGAACGCATCCGCAAGAATCCCCTGTTTCGCGCGCTCCGAGTGGATAAGCTGACGATTGCGGCGCTGGAAGCGACCGCCTCCCTTTATTTGCAGGACCGTCTGGATTCCATTCCGGCGCTGCGAATGATGCGTCTTTCCAAGGAGGCGATTGGTGTGCGTGCCGCCCGCCTCGCCGGGAGGATTTCCACTGTGCCCGGTTTTACGGCCGTCCTCCGGGATGGCGAATCCGTCATCGGCGGCGGCTCCACTCCCGGGCAAGTGCTCCCCACTTCACTGGTAGCGGTCCGGCACACCCAGCACAGCGCGGCAAAGCTGGAGGAAATGCTCCGCCGCCAGAAGCCCGCCATCCTCGGCCGCGTCGACCAGGACGAGTTCATAATTGACCTGCGGACAGTTGCAGAGGACCAGGAGGAGTTGATCGCGCAAGCGTTTGAGCAAATCCAGTAGGCAGTAAGCAGAAGGCAGTAGGCAGCAAGAGCCGCCGCGAATGCCAAGGGCAATCGCGAGATTGTTTTACTGAGCCATTTGCTTTGGGCTAACCCTAGCGAAGCATCTTTGATTGGCCACTAGCCCTAACCACTGGTCACTTTTCTTATGAAAGCACTTTTTTTCGACGGCAAACTCACCCTGCGCGACGTGCCCACGCCGCGACGCGCTCCTGGCGAGGCCTTGATCAAGGTCTTGCTGGCAGGCATCTGCGGCACCGACCGCGAAATCCTGAAGGGCTATTCGGGCTTTCACGGCATTCCCGGCCATGAGTTCGTGGGGCGCGTGGTGGAATGTGACGAACCGCAGTGGGTGGGCCGGCGCGTGGTGGGAGAAATCAATCTTGCCTGCGGCCATTGCTCGTGGTGTGCGAGGGGCTTGGGCCGGCATTGCCCCACGCGATCGGTTCTGGGGATCGTGAATCGCCCGGGAGTGTTTGCGGAGTATGTGACTCTGCCGGTCGAAAATCTGCACAAAGTTCCCGACGAGATTTCTGACGAGGCTGCAACCTTCACAGAGCCCGTGGCGGCGGCCTGTGAAATCCTGGAGCAAATGACCTTGGCGCCGGGGACGCACGTGGCCATTATCGGCGACGGACGCTTGGGATTGTTGGTGGCGCAGGTGCTCAAGCATGCCGGAGCGCAGATTACGCTGATTGGCCGCCATGGCTGGAAATTGGATCTGGCGCGCGCCTGGGGCGTCAAGGTCTTGAGCGAAGGCGATGAGCAGCTTGCCCCCAGCAGCTTTCCCGTGACCGTGGAAGCGACGGGCTCGCCGCGCGGCATTAGTGAGGCGCTAAGATTGGTCGAGCCGCGCGGCACCTTGGTGATGAAATCCACTTTTCACGGCGCCGCGAACTTTGACGCAACCAAACTGGTGGTCGATGAGATCACCATGCTGGGTTCCCGTTGCGGCGTCTTCCCGCCGGCCATCGAGTTGCTTCGCCAAGGACACGTGACCGTTCACCACCTGATCACCAAAACGTTTCCGCTGGAATTGGGGCTCGAGGCCTTCGAGTTTTTGGACCAGACTTCGGCTCTGAAAGTCCTGCTGGAAGTGGAAAGTCGCTCTGGAAATGGAAATTCGCTAGCGCCCCCCTAAGTTGAGTGTACCGCCGCCCCTGAGGGCGGCGGTTGGTCGTAGCGCGGGCGTCCCGCCCGCTGGGGCGTGGGCATCCTGCCCGCGCATTCTTGGCGGGAGCGGGACGCTCCCGCGACAGCCGGCGAGACGCCCGCGCTACAAAATTCTCCCGCCCATCTTTAGGAAATCCGTGAGCGTCCCACTTTTATGTTGCCTGCCCGATCGAACTGGTAGGGTGCAGTTTGACGTAGCGGCGGGTTTACCCCGCCATATGGCGGCGTAGCGGCGGGTTTACCCCGCCATATGGCAGCGTAAAGCCGCCTCTATATCAAGCTGCACCACCACTATCGAACCGCAAGCCTTGACAATGTTTCCCGGGTGATCCAATATGGCGCAATGCGACATGTCGTAAGGCGAGATGAGACTCTGATCCAGGGACCCCTTTCCGAGCCCGTGCTGCTAATCCTGATGAGCCTGGCGGAGCGGCCCAGTCACGGCTACGCACTTTTGAAGGACATCGAAACGCTAAGCGGCGGGCGGGTGCGGCTGAGCACCGGCACGCTGTACGGCGCCCTGCGCCGGCTGCTGGAAGACCGCTGGATCGAGCGCTTCGCTCAAGCCGATACATCGCGCGAGAAGCAGGCCTACCGCGTGACCTCGGCGGGGTGGCGGCATCTGCGCGCGGAGTTAGAGCGCTTGAAGCAACTGACGCGAGCCGGGGCGCGGCTACGCACGCGGGAGGTTTGAGATGAACCTGCCGGCAACTTATCGCGCGTTGTTAAGGCTGTATCCGTGCGATTACACCGCTTCCTTCGCCGACGAAATGCTGGCCGCTTTCCGGGCGGGCCTCGGGGAGCGCTGCGGCCGGGGCGACCTCACAGCCTTCCTACTGACGGAGTTTGCCGGAGCGTTGGCCGGCGCGGCCCGCGAATGGATCGCCAAGCTGACCACGGACCGCGCCGTCCGCGGCCGTTGCCTGCCGGACCTCCGCATGATGCGTCCCGCTGGTGTTTCGCGTGAGGACTGGTTCTCCGCGGCTGCGGTGCGCGGGTACAAGAGGGAAGAGACATGCTGGTCGGACACTTCGCCGCGGGAATGATCGCCAAGCGCGTCGAGCCCCGGATTTCGCTGGGCACGGCGCTGCTGGCGGCGATCCTGGCCGATTTGCTCCTCTTCGTCTTCTGGATGGCGGGCGCCGAGCACGTGGTAGTGGAATCCGGCCGTGGCGCAGCGAATTACTTTGTCTCGACCGAAATCTCATGGAGTCACAGCTTGCTGATGAACGCCGTATGGGGTGCGCTGCTGGCGGCCGCATACTATTGGCGCCGGCGCTATTCGCGCGCCGCGTGGGTGCTGTTCGCCGCCGTTGTAAGCCATTGGGTGTTGGACTGGGTCAGTCATCGGGCGGACATGCCGCTGGCGCCCGGGGTGCCTCGCTACTTTGGATTGGGTCTGTGGACCTCGGTTCCGGCAACCGTGGTGGTGGAAGGCGGCTTCTGGCTGGTGGCGATCATCCTGTATCTGCGTGCAACGCGGCCTGCGAATCGCGCCGGAATATACATTTTCTGGATTGCCGCCGTGATTCTGACCCTGGCCTGGTATAACAACATCGCTGGGCAGCCGCCACCGAATCCGCACACAGCGCCGGTCGCCAGCTTGATCTTCTTTGCGCTATTCGTGGCATGGGCATATTGGATGAATCGATTGCGGCCGGCGAGAGACCAAAGTCCGTCGCCGTAGCAATCGAGATGACCATGGCCCAGTGGCTGGAGGACAGATCCAGAGCCTGACTTTATGTCCCCCCCCCCCCATTTCACGGGCTTGGGCCGTTTCGGCCATTTTATCCACAGGCTGCCCCGTGGAAGAGGACCCTGTCGGACCGCGTCCCACCTCTCTCCCCGCCACAGGGGGGAACGGAATGTGGGGTGAAAAATCCCGGCACTAGTCGATCGCGGCGGTAACTGTTAGACTTCTATCTTTGTGCAAATGTCGAGGCGCGCGGCCTTGGGTCCTCGCCGAATGCGCGCCGCGGCGCACCTATTCCGTTATGGCATGAGGGTAAACGGCATGCATGTGTTATCGGGTCGAAGATCTGTCCTCTTCCACATTCAGATAGTGTTGCTCACTTCCGTTGTGCTCGGCGTGAGTACAGCGGAAGGGAAGAAGAAGGCCCCTCCGCCACCGCCTTCCGGCTTGCCCGCGCGCATCAACGATTTGGCGAAACAGCTCTACGGTGTGATGCTGGAAGATGCCGGGCCCATCACCGGCCAGATTCAACAGTTGGTGGTGGATCACATGGCCGAGTGGATGGCAAATCGCACTCCGACCGACGTCGAAGCCCGCCGCGAATTGGAAAGCGCCTTCTCCCTCCTGCACTATCCCCTGGAGGGTCTGCCCTCGACTTTCGCGCAACCTTGGAAAGGCCAAATCGTAGTTGGCGCAGGGTACACTCTGGGGTGGACCCCCTATGACCGTCAGAATGTGGTGGCGATCTTTGCCAGTAGTGCGGGCACAAGCCATCTTGTGATGGTCACGAATTTCATTCCTCGCGTCGACCTTCACTATCAAATGCTGCCCCAACTCGCGTGGGACGACCTGCGGTTCTTCGTCTACGGTTTCCGCCCCGGAAAGAGCCAGCTCCGCCTCTCTGTGGTCCTCTATTCTTTTGACGGGAAGAACCTGAAGTCGCTTTGGGAAAACCGGGACATCTACGATGGAAAGATAGACTTCCTAAGTGATAAAGTCACCATCCGCTACCTGAATGAGGATGAGTACGTGCACGCAGTCGAGGAAAAACGCCACCCTCCGCGCCACTTGGCCACGTATCAGCTTAACGCCGCTGGAATTCAACTATCGGACGACCGCGAGATTCCGTTCTGACCTGGCATCGTCCTTCTCAGGCAATCTTCTGGGCAACAGCCCGCACGGTGATTCTGAAACCGACCATGTGGAGCGGTCCCCGCGTTGGCGGTCAGGTCGCGCTCCCGGTTTGTCCCCACCAACTGGAGCTTGCAAGGCCTCCGCAGACCTCTTATACTCTCGTCACAATTTTGATGTTTCTTAAGGAGGAATTATGGCTTTCATTTCACGACGTGAAGCGGGGAAGCTTCTATTGGCGGGATGTGCAGGCGCTCTGGTCCCAGTCGGGAAACTTCGCGGCGCTACGAGGATCAATTCAGTTATTCGGGGAGTGCAGATTGGCGCGCAAAGCTACTCGTTCCGCGACATGCCCCTCGACGGTTGCATCGATGCTTTTGTCAAGGTGGGGTTGGGGGAGTGCGAACTTTTCGAGGGACATGTGGATCCCCCAGGCGTCAAAGGTGCGGACCTCAAGAAGTGGCGGGTTGAAGCGCCGCTCAGCTACTTCGAAGGGATTCGCAAGAAGTTTGATGATGCGGGCATTCTTGTGTACGCCTACAACTACAGTTTTCGCAAGGATTTCAGCGATGAAGAGATTGAGCGCGGATTCCAGATGGCCCAGGCAATGCGTGTAAAGTACATCACCGCGTCCTCCAATGTCAGCGTGGCCCCGCGCGTCGACAAGTACGCGCAGAAATACAAAATCATGGTGGGCTTCCACGGACACGACCAAACGTCCAACCCGGATGAGTTTTCCACCCCGGATACATTCGCCCGCGCCATGAAGGGCGCATCACCCAATATCGGCGTCAATCTTGACATCGGCCACTTCGTCGCCGCGGGAGGGGACCCCGTCGCATACATTACTGAGCACCACGCAAAAATCGTCACCCTTCACCTGAAGGATCGAAAGAAGAATCATGGCGCCAATCTGCCTTTTGGCGAAGGCGACACGCCCATCGTTGCCGTGCTGCAATTGCTGCGCGACAAGGGCTGGAAGATTCCCGCCAACATCGAGTACGAGTACGGCAAGCCTGGCATGGACACCATCACCGAGGTCAAGAAGTGTTTCGAGTACTGCAAGAAGGCGCTGGAAAGCTGAGGCCATCTCCGTCTTCGAAAGGCTGGTGAGGGCGGGAGAACGCACCGCCCTCGCCGGTCAGGAATGGATTGCTAAGACTCCCTCTACTGTCTCGAATAACGCGAGAACCATCCGTCTACCCTCAGCGCGAAGAGTCATTCACCGTCAAGAACCTTGACGACAATTCTGATTGATTTTATTGCAGTTGACTGTTGGTTGGTCAACCAACTAATTTCTCGGGTATATCTTAGCGCCGAGCTCGAGTTTAGTCCTCGAATGCTGATGCTTCAAATTCCAGGGTTGTGAACCAAGAAATGAGTTTCCTGGAAGCCATATGAATCCGCAGTCCCCAACCCGCGAACGGCTGGTAGAAACAGCGCGGGTTCCGTTTTGGGAACGCGGCTACGAAGCTACCAGTCTGGCGGATGTGGTGGAGAAGGCCGGCGCGCGAACCGGCAGCCTCTACCATTTCTTCCGCACCAAAGAGGAACTGCTCCTGGCCGTGCTTGACCGCTATGTGGACTTGCTTTGGCCGATCGTCATCGAGCCGGTGTTCTCGCGGGTCAGTGACCCGATTGAGCGGGTCTTCGGAATTCTCGACGGATACCGCCAAGGTTTGGTCTATACGGGCTGCACCCAAGGTTGCCCCATCGGAAATCTGGCTTTGGAAGTGTGTGACGACCTTCCGCGCGCTCGGGAGAAGATTGCCAGGAATTTCGAGGGGTGGAGGGGTTGGATTCGGAATTGTCTGGACGAAGCCAAGGACCGCTTCCCCTCGAGTCTCAATCGTGAGCAACTGGCCATATTCGTTCTGAGAGTGATGGAAGGCGCCGTGATGCAAGCGCGCGCCCAACAAAGCCTGGAGCCATACGACGCGTCCGTTGCGCAACTTCGCGATTACTTTGATCGATTGTTGGCGGAAGGAGCCCGCAAACAAGTGCTCCAATAGAATCAGGGTCACACTCAAAACTCAAGAAAGGTGGATCAACCCCATGCGCATTCGTGTATTGGTCTCGGCGGTGGCAGTCTTGATAGGCCTGGCGGGTCCGCTTGAGTCGCAGAGTCAGCCTGCGCCTCAGACCCCGCTGGACCAAATGGCCTGGATGGTCGGAGGCACCTGGACGGCCGAGGGCGACAAAGGTCCGGATGGGAAGCCCTTTCACGTCGAGTCGAAATTGGACTGGACCGAGAACCATCGTGGGATCAAGTTCACCACTTGGTTCTTGATCGGCGGAAAGCTGGTGCCGGTTTATAAGGGTTTGTACGCATGGCATCCCGCCAAGAAGAAATACGCCTTCCTATACACCGACAAGGAGGGAAACCTGACCGAAGGGGAAGCCACGGTGAATGGCGACCGCCTGGAGCAGGAATTCCAAATTGTTGGCGCCGATGGAACCGCGCGCACGTTCCGCTCCACCGTCGTCCACACCGCACCGGACGACTATGACTGGAATGTCCAGCACCAGAACAAAGACGGCGAGTGGGTTGTCGTGTTCGGGCTGACGTACAAGCGCAAGCCCGCTTGAAGGTGTGAGCCTTAGCCCGCCGCCTCAGCCGGGCAGATCTCAACGAGAATCACCGTGATATTGTCGGGCCCACCGTTCTCATTTCCGCGGGTGATCAAGTGGTTCGCCTTTTGGTCGAGGGGAATTTCGAGTTCCAGGATATTCGCGATTTCCTCCGGTGAGACCACTTTGTACAATCCGTCGCTGCATAACAAGAGCATATCCTGAGCTTCTATATCGACGGCCGACATGACGACGTCAATTTCAGCTTGTGCCCCCATGGCCTGGGTCAGGAGCTCCCGGAATTGCGGGTTAATCAAACCGGGGTCCGAACCCCGCAGGCGCAGTCGATTGCCGATGGTCTGATCCTGTGTCAGCAGGATAAGGTCACCCTCTCGGAATAGATAAGCGCGCGAATCCCCGACCTGGGCCACGTCGACTCGCGCGCCACACATGAGGGCTGCGGTCACGGTGGTGCCCATCGCTTGATACTCTGCGTGTTCCCGGCCGTAAGCGATCACCGCATGGTGAGTGGCCACAACTGCGCGTTGCAGGGCTGAGGGCAAATCCGGCTGGTCCGTCCCGGATGGCCGCAGATGCGCCACGATTTCTCTGCCTATATTTTCCACGGCCAGCCGGCTAGCCACATCGCCCCCATGGTGGCCGCCCATCCCATCGGCGACAACGAGGAGCAAGCCGGGCTCGGCAAGGGAAAGGGTGCTCACCTCTCCGCTTTGAGGAGCGCCGCTGCCATCAAGGGGAAGGATGAGGTGGCTATCTTCGTTTTGCCGCCGTTTTCGACCCACATCGGTGATCGGGGCGACCCAGGCTGAGAGGCCCCGGCTTTGGACCGGGATCGCCGAGGGTTGGGGGTCGTCGAACGACATGTGATAGCTCTTCTCTTTCTACTTGCAATATTTAGCTGTATCCGGTGGGTTCATCACCTTTTGTTAGTCTATCTCAAACCTTCAGAATTGCAAGTCAACGAGCGCCACCCCAACCTCCGCGATGCACTTTATGGAGGATTGTGGTAGACTGAGTTGCGCCGTAGTCAACAGGGAAAACATTTCAGTCCTCTCGGGGCGTCGGGCAGCTCCGGTCGTCGGCAATTGCGGCGGATTTACAGGCCTTTCCCGTTTGACATTGAACGCCAACTCTTGTTAGTTTGAAACCATATGAGACAACTTCAGCCAGTCATCTGGGCAAAGGGAACATTTCTCACCCCACAGCATATGCAGCTCCAGGACCGGTTTATCGAGAGTGTGCTGGAGTTCAAATTAGGCGCCCTAAGGTTCTGTCCGTGGGGCTTCGCGGACGTGCAAATCGACCGGGAAGCTCTTTCCACGGGCACCCTGCTGTTGCCCCGCGCCACCGGGCTGTTTCCGGATGGTTTGGCCTTCGAGATTCCTGATTCTGATCCTGCCCCTCCGGCGCGATCATTGGAGCAGGCCTTCGGACCCGACCAGGACACGGTTGATGTTTACCTCGCCATTCCCCAATACCACGATCGCGGCCTCAACGTCGCGATGGGGCAGCGCAATGGCGATACGCGCTATCAAGCGGAAGTAGCCTTGCTGCGCGATGAGAATTCAGGCTTGGCGGAAAGGCCCGTGCAGATTGCCAAGAAGAACTTCCGCTTGCTCTTGGAGGAAGAACCCCGCCAGGGGAGTAGTTCCCTGCGTATCGCGCGGATCCAGAAGACCACGGCAGGAACCTACAAGTTGGACCCGCAATTCGTTCCTCCTGTCATTGATCTTTCCGTCAGCGAATACTTGATGGCAATTCTGCGCCGGCTGGTGGAAATCCTGGCCGCCAAGACCAACGCCCTTTCGGGAATTCGCCGGCAAAAGAACCAGAGCTTGGCAGACTTCACGGCTTCTGACATTGCGAACTTCTGGCTCCTCTATACCGCGAACAGCTACTTCCCGATTCTCCGGCATCTTTTTGAATCAAAGAAGGGGCATCCGGAAAGCCTCTATTCCGCCATGCTCGCCCTGGCAGGGTCGCTCACCACATTCTCAACAACCGTGCAAGCGCGCGACCTCCCGCTCTATGACCATGACAATCTCGGCGCGTGCTTTACCGATCTCGACGAAAAGCTGCGGGCGCTACTTGAGACCGTGGTTCCCAGCAACGTCGTCTCGCTCCCGTTGAAAATCACCCAGCCTTCGATCTATGCGGCGGCTCTCGCCAACGACAAGTATCTATTCAACACGCGGATGTATTTGGCGATCAGTGCCGACCTGTCGGAGGCCGACTTGCTCAAGCGAGTTCCTCAACTGGTCAAGCTCTGCTCCGCCACCCACATTGAAACCCTCATTCGCCAGGCCCTTCCGGGGATGCAGTTGACGCACGTTCCTTCCCCGCCCGGCGCGATTCCCATCAAACTCAACTACCACTATTTCAGCGTGAATCAATCCGGGGTTGCCTGGGACGCCGTGCAGCGCGCTCGCAATATTGCCGCCTACATTCCGGGTGATATTCCCAACCCCCAATCGGAATTGATTATCCTTCTCCCGCAAGCGGAATGATCCCGCGCCTAGTGTTTATGCAGCGCGAAGAACAAGATCAACACCACCGCGATCAGGAATAAGCCTCCCAGACCCAGAACCAGCACCCAGAACATCGCGGGCTTCTTCGCCCCAGCAGCGGCGGGCGCCGGCTTGGGGGCCGGGGGCGCGGCAAAAGCAGGGGCGGGCGGTGGCTGGAATTGCGGAGCTGGCGGCGGCGCCGGTGCCGGTGGCGGAGTGAATGCCGGCATCCCGGGGGCGGGCGGAGCCGCGGGCGCCGCGGGGAATCCATAGCCTATCTGTGGAGCCGATGGCGGGGCTCCGGGAGCCGCGGCGGGCACGCGTGGCACCTCAAACATGCTGGTGTAGGCGCCCGGCTTGGGCGCGGCGGGAGTGGGCGGAGCCGGCGGAACGCCGGGAGCGGGCGCCGCGGCAGCGGCAGCCGGAGTCCCCACCTCGGGCGGCCGGCGGAACATCAAGGTGTATTCGCCGGGTCCTTTCGCGGGTTCGGGTGCGGCCGGACGCGGCGGGGGAGCTTCGAGCGCGGGTGGTGGCGTTGCTGCCGCGGCTCCCGTCGGCCCCTTGTAGCCCTGCATCAACGCCGTCAACTCGCCCGGACCTTTCTTCGAGCCGGGCAAAGGTGGAGTCGGTTGGGACGGGCCTCCAAAACCGGGAGACCTCGTTCCCCCCACCGGATCGCCGCCACTCGGGAAAGTCGGGCTAAATCCCCCGGCGCCGCCAGCACTGCCGGATGAAGCGGGCATCGGCGCCTGGGGCTTGGCGGGAGAAAGGGGCGAGTCCGCAGGGGACTCCGCGCCCACCGCGGACGCTTGAAACATTTGCGTGAACGACCCAGGTCCGGCTTTTCCGGCCGGAGGTGGCGGAGATGGGGCACTCGACGGCCCACTGGGCGCAGCAGGCAGTGACGTAGGCGACTGGCTCGAAGGTCCGAGGCTCGCTCCCGCAAACTGCCGGGTGAATTCCCCTGCCACCGGCTTCGAGGCTGCCGGCGGCGAAGGGGGAGCACTAAGCGGCGGGCCAGCCGCGGGGGGCGATGGTGGCAGAGGCTCAGCGGGAGTGAGATGTTCCCCGGCTGAAAACATTTGCGTGAACCCACCCGGCGAGGATTTTGGACCCGACGAAGGAGGCGCACCCGGTATTGGGCCGGCTGCCGGGGGCGGTGGTGGCAGAGGCGGAGCGGCGCCGGGCTGGCCCATGGCTGCGAACATTTGCGTGAACTGGCCGGGACCCGACTTCTGGCCTGGTGAAGCAGGCACACCCGGCGGAGCGCCGGCTGCCGGGGGCGATGGCGAAATGGGTTGGCCGGCATTGGGCTGGCCTATGCCGGCGAACATTTGCGTAAACTTGCCCGGCCTCGCTTTCTGATCGGGTGAAGGAGGGGCACTCGATGGCGTGCCGGCTGCCGGGGACGCTGGGGGAACGGGCTGGCCGGCATTGGGCTGGCTAATGGCCGAGAACATTTGGGTGAACTTTCCGGGAGCCGCTTTCTGGCCCGCTGGAGGCGGCGCACTCGCCGGCGCCTGATCGCCCGTTCCCGCGAACAGTTTGGCAAACTCGTCGTCGCTCGCCGCCTCGTGTCCCGACGTAGAAATCACACGTGTGGGAGCCAAGGCCTCCGGCGCCGGGCTCGCATGCGTCGGTGTTTGTTTGCGACTCTGGTAAACCACCTCAAAGCCGCTGGGAATATGGCTTCGGGTGGACTTGTCCGGAGGCCTGACCTCAGGCTCCGCCTTTAACTCCGGACTTGCGGGAGGCGCCGGAGGGGCCGCGGGTGCGGCGGCGTAATTCTGCGGCCAGGCAGATTGAGCACTGGAAGGCTCGGGGAGAACTCCCCTGTCTTCTCGTGCGGCGGCAATGGTATAAAGCCACTGACGAAGGTCCACGCACTCCGGCACGTCCGCGGTCACCACGAACATGCGATCTTCGTCTTTCCCAACTTCCCGAAAGTGCTCGGTTCCCGGCTCGCCCCCACCCGGGAAGTAGTGCAAAATCATCGCGGACAATTCGGGCTCCTCGGGAGGAGTCCGTCCGGGCACAATCTGGTGCAGCAGCACTTGCTGCCCAGTTAAGGTGTCATGTGCTCGGAACGACATTGTTTCCTCAGCCTCCTCTACTTTGGAGGCAATGAGGTATTTTTGAAGGAAGCTCATGTTTTAGGTTCCACCTGCACGCATTCTATATCAACATAAACGTGGTTCGCAAGCATTGCTCCGCTCTCGTGGCATGGCCATCCTGGCCATGACCGTGTACGGGCGGGACGCCCCTACGACAGCGGGCGGGACGCCCACGCTACGTCTCTGGGTTACGGGCAGGATGCCCGTCCCACTCGCCACCGACCACTGACTACCGACCGCCGACTACGGTTGATTGTTCACTGCTTTTCGCCCAGATAATCGTGCGAAGCCTTGATTTTCCGTCGGAAAGCCGCACCGATTCTCGTCAACTAGTGCTCATTTGCTGCATTTTCGTGGAGAAAGCCGTGTATTTCGCCGGACGTTTTGTCATGTCATCCTTTGTTTTCATATACATCCCCGGAGGTTCCTTCATTCTTAACATCTCTTTGGGTGTGGCGGTTCTGTCAAAGACTTCAGTTCTAAAAGCGGGTAAGTCGTTGAGCTGTCGGCGGAAGGT